>NZ_CP023445.1:6387500-6736314 GCF_002354875.1 Actinosynnema pretiosum | reverse complement strand
CGCGTTGCCCCGGTTGTAGGAGCGGCCCTCGCAGGTGTAGACGCCGAACATGGACAGCCCGGTCAGGCGCGCGTCCAGGTTCGTGACCGGCGAGCTGCCCTTCTGCGGGGCCCACGACTTCGGCACGTCGTAGCTGTAGGCCAGGTCGGTGACCGGCAGGCAGTTCCAGCCGGAGGTCACCGCCGTGCAGCTCGCGGGCTCGGCGCTGGGCGAGGTCGGCGCGGGCGAGGAGGCGGCGCTGCTGCTGGGCGCGGCCTGGCTGCTCGACGCGGCCACGGTGGTCTTGCCGTCCTCGGGGCGGGTGAGCACGTACGCCGTGGCGCCGCCGCCCACCAGCAGGAGCGCCACCGCGCCCACGGCCAGCCACACCTTGCCCTTGGTGCTCTTCCGCGGCGGCTCCTCGCCGCCGGAGAACACGCCGAGCCCGCCGTACGAGCCGAAGCCCTGCTGGGGGAAGCCCTGCTGCTCGCCGTAGCCGGGCTGCGGGTAGCCCTGCTGGTCGCCATAACCCGGCTGGGGGTAACCCTGCTGATCCCCATAACCCGGTTGGGGAGCCCCGAAGGAGTGATCCGGATAGTGCTGCTGGGGCTGTCCCGGCTGCGGGGTGGAGCCGCCGACGCCGTCCTGCCCCCACCCGCCCTGGTGGGGCTGACCTGCCTGGCCACCCCAGCCGGACTGCCCGTCACCTGGGTAAGTCACGGCTCGCACGGTACCGCCTCCACCAGTCGGAATCCGGACAGGTGATGGAAAAGCGATCGAGGTCGGTCGTGCCGCAGCTCACTCCCGCTCACGACGGAGGGTGTTCACCCTCGCGCCCGGTCGTGCCGAAAGTTCACCCGTTCAGGAAGCTGAACCGCACTTTGCGCACCGGGTTGTCCACGTTCGTGTCCACCAGGCACACCGACTGCCAGGTGCCCAGCGCCATCACCCCGCCGAGCACCGGCACCGTCGCGTGCGGCGGAACCAGCGCGGGCAGCACGTGGTCGCGGCCGTGCCCCGGCGTGCCGTGCCGGTGCCGCCAGCGGCCGTCGGCGGGCAGCAGGTCGCGCAGCGCCGCCAGCAGGTCGGTGTCGCTGCCCGCGCCCGTCTCCAGCACCGCGAGCCCGGCCGTGGCGTGCGGCACCCACACGTGCAGCAGCCCGTCACCGGACGTCTTCGCCAGGAACCGCTCGCAGTGCGCGGTCAGGTCGAACACGACCTCGGCGGAGCCCGTCCTGATCTCGATCTCCTCGCTGAGCACCCGGAGAGCCTACGCAAAAACCGGTCGACACCGCCGGACGGCGGCCGAATGATCGACACCGTGCCGCACACCGCGATCGTCACCGGGGCCAACCAGGGCATCGGGGCCGCCGTCGCCACCGCGCTCGCCGCGCGGGGCGTCCAGGTCCTCGCCGCCTACTTCAGGTTCACCCCGCTCCCCGACCCCGGCCTCCCCGACCGGTACGCCGCCGACCGCGAGTCCGACGCCACCGCCGTGGTCCGCGCGATCGAGGCGGCGGGCGGCCGGGTGCTCGCCGTCGAGGCCGACCTCGCCGACCCGCAGACCCCCGCCCGCCTCTTCGACACCGCCGAGCGCGAGCTGGGCCCGGTCGACGTGCTGGTCAACAACGCCTCCGCCTGGGTGCAGGACACCTTCCTGGCCGCCGGGCTGGACCAGTTCGGCCGCACGACGGCCCCCGTCTCCGCCGAGACCTTCGACGCCCAGTTCGCCGTGGACGCCCGCGCCAGCGCGCTGCTGATCGCCGAGTTCGCCCGCAGGCACCTGGCGCGCGGCGCCGACTGGGGCCGGATCGTCGGCCTCACCTCCGGCGGACCCGGCGGGTTCCCCAGCGAGGTCACCTACGGCGCTGCCAAGGCGGCGCTGGACAACTACACGATGGCCGCCGCCGTCGAGCTCGCCCCGCACGGCGTCACCGCCAACTGCGTCAAGCCGCCCGCGACCGACACCGGCTGGGTCAACGACGCCGTCCGCGCCTCCACCAGGGTCGCCGAGCCCCACGAGGTCGCCGAGGTCGTGGCGTTCCTGTGCTCCGAGGAGGCCAAGCTCGTCACCGGGAACGTGGTGACCCTGCGCTGAGGCCTGGGGAGGCGCCTGCGCGGTGGGCGGACGGCGCGGCGGGTGAACCGCCCCGCCGAGAGGTGGACGACCGGCGGGGCGTCCGGTCTGATGGCCTCATGCGGACCGCGTTCGGCGAGACCTTCGACGTCCCACCCGGCTACCTCAACACCGCCAGCGTCGGCGTCCCGTCGACCACCACCGCCCGCGCGGTCGCCGAGGCCGTGGCCCGCTGGGCGCGCGGTGCCGACGCCCCTCCGGTGTTCGACGAGCCCGTCGCCGTCGCGCGCGCCGCGTTCGGCCGGGTCGTCGGCGTGCCCGCCGACCGCGTCGCCATCGGCGCCACCGTCTCCCAGCTCGTCGCCCTGGTCGCCGCGAGCCTGCCCGAGGGCGCCCGCGTCCTGGTCGCGAAGGGCGACTTCACCAGCCTCACCTTCCCGTTCGCCGCGCGCGGCCACACCGTCACCGAGGTCCCGCTGGACGAGCTCCCCGCCCGCGCCGCCGACCACGACCTCGTCGCCGTCAGCGTCGCCCAGTCCGCCGACGGCCGCCTCGCCGACCTCGCCGCGCTGCGCGCCACCGGCGTCCCGGTCCTGCTCGACGCCACCCAGGCCGCGGGCTGGCTGCCGCTGGAGCTGGACTGGGCCGACTGGGTGGTCGGCACCGGCTACAAGTGGCTGCTCAGCCCGCGCGGCACCGCCTGGCTGGCCTGCTCCGAGGCCGCGCTGGCCAGGACCGCGCCGCTGGTCGCCAACTGGTACGCGGGCGACGACCCGTGGACCACCGTCTACGACCTGCCGCTGCGCCTGGCCGCCGACGCCCGCCGCCTCGACCTGTCCCCGGTCTGGCACGCCCACGTCGGCGCCGCGGTCGCGCTGCCCTGGTTCGCCTCGCTCGACCGGGCCGCCGTCCACGCCCACACCACCGGGCTCGCCGACGCGCTGCGCGCCGGGCTCGGCCTGCCGCCCGCCGGGTCCGCCATCGTCTCCCTGGACGTGCCCCCGGAACCCCTGCTCGCCGCCGGGATCGCCGCCAGCACGCGCGCCGGCCGGGTCCGGCTCGCCTTCCACCTCTACAACACCCGCGACGACGTCGACCACGTGCTCAGAGCGCTCGCCTGAACCGCGTCCGTTACCGTGGTCGGCTGTGTCGGTTCCCCCCGAATCACCTGGAGAGGTGACCCAGCGGATTCCCCGAGTCCCGGCTGGGCCGCCGATGGGGCCGCCCCCGCCGCAGGACCAGGGGCAGCCCCAGCCCGTCCCGCCCACCCCCCAGCAGACCCCGTCGGGCACCCTCACGTTCGAGCCGGTGCCCGGCCACCAGGGCCCGCCGCACCTCGGCGGCCCACCCTCGCACGGCGGCTACGACCAGGGCTTCCACCGGCAACCGCCCCCGCCGCCGCACGGCGCGCCGGGGCAGCGGGCGCGCAGCCACCCGGCCACCGCGCCCGGCCTGTCGGCGGTGCCGTTCCAGCGGCGCACGGCGGTGGTCCGGATCATCGGCCTGGTCGGCATCGCGGTCGTCTCCGGACTCGTCTGGATGATGTTCCAGTCGGGTGAGGGGCCGAAGTCCTCCACCGGCGCGCCGACCCCGTCCAGCGCCTCCCAGGTGCCCGCGGGCGAGTTCGAGTTCACCCCGTCCACCCAGGCCCCGGCCCCGCGCCGGGACGCCGAGTGCGCCTCGCACGCCTACGGCCAGGCCAAGGACTTCTTCACGAAGACCCCGTGCGAGGAGCTGATCAGGGCGCTCTACACCACGACCGCGGCAGGCGGGGCGAAGGTCCACACCTCGGTGGCCGTGGTCCGGATGAAGAGCGCCGAGGACGCCACCGCCCTGATGGAGCTGACCAACCGGGACGGCACCGGCAACGTCAACGACCTGGTCAAGGACGGCGCGGTCAAGGTCGACGGCATCACCACGCTCGGCGGTGGCGGCTACGCCTCCGCGCTCAGCGACCGGGACGTGGTCATCGTCGAGTCGGACACCGCGAAGGCCGACAACACCGGGGCCGGGCACACCGACCTGATGCGCCGGATCTCCGCCGACGCCCTCCGGTTGGCCGCCGGCCT
This sequence comes from Actinosynnema pretiosum, assembly GCF_002354875.1. Lineage (GTDB taxonomy): Bacteria > Actinomycetota > Actinomycetes > Mycobacteriales > Pseudonocardiaceae > Actinosynnema > Actinosynnema auranticum. The sequence continues at coordinate 6,732,189 of NZ_CP023445.1, read as the reverse complement.
GGGCTGACCGGTGGCGCCGGGCCCGCCCGAGGCCCGGCGTCCCACCCGTCGGGAGCCGGTCCCACGGACCGGGGTGGCCTCCGCCACGCGCCGGGACCGCGCGAACGGCCTCCCGCGAGCCGGCGGAGCGCGCAAGGAGGGGGCGGACCGGCTCCGCGCCGACCCGCCCCCTCCCGGCTCGCCCGCCCCCGGACGCCTACTCCGGGACGCCTACTCCGGGACGCCCGGCAGCGCGATCGACACCGGCGACAGCCCGGCCGCCCGCCGCCAGCGCGTGCCCCGCACCGCCGACTCGGTCAGCGCCGCCAGCGCCGTCGTCCGCAGCGCGTTGTCGTCGGTGCGCTCCAGCACCCCGCGCCACGCCGCGCAGCAGTCCGCCTCCACCGCCACCAGCGCCGCGATCGACGACGCCGCGTCCTGCACGCCCTCCGGCGGCAGGTACGCCGCCGCCGCGGGCTTCGGCTGCTGCCCCGCGTCCCGCAACCACCGCTCGGTGGTGTCCCGGCGCGCCCGGTGCGCGTTCGCGCCCTCGGCCACCGCCGCCTCCTGCGCCTTCGGCAGGAACGCGCTCACCAGCCCGTACGTCCACACGGCCGCGTGCTCCGCACCCAGCCCCACCTGCACCGCGTCCGCGCTCGCCTGGTCGCTCACCCCAACGCCTCCACCAAGCTCGCGCACCCCGCGGCGACCGCGCCGACCAGCCCGGCGCGGTGCGCGGGCAGCGACGGCAGCAGGTCCGCCGCCTGCTTCTGGGCCGCCTGCAGCGCGGCGGCCAACTGCTCCCTGGTCGCGCCCGCGGGGGCCTGCGGCGCGGACGGGGTGGTCGACGGCGCCGCCGACGACGACGGTGTGCTCGGTGTCGCCCGCTCCACCTCGGCGCGCAACCGGGCGGCGTGCTCGGTCCGCGCGGCGGCGGTCTCCCGCGCGTCCACGGCGGTGGCCAGCGCGGCGTCCTTGAGGGCCGCGTCGGCCAGCGCGGCCAGCGGGTCGGGGGGCGGCGGGGCGGGCGGGGTCGAGGTGCACGCCACCACCAGCGGCGCCGAGGCCGCGGCGAGCAGCACGGCGCGCCTGCTGAGTCCGATCACGTCCGCCGATCCTGCCAGACCACCGCTCACCGCCCGTGGGGCGTGCGGACGGCCCAGGACAGGCTAGTCTGGGCGACCACGGCCGGCGAGTGCAGCGTCGACCGGGGTTGTCGTGCTCACAGCTCACCTGCACCCGGAAGACTGGGAGTCACCACGTGTCCAGCCCGCCGCGCGGAGAACTCGCCGCGCAGCTCACCCCCGTCGTGCGGGAGGCGGTCGAGGCCATCGGCTACGACCTGGAACTGCTCGACGTGAACCAGGCTGGGCGTCGCAGGCTCGTGAAGGTGGTCGTCGACGGCGACGAGGGCATCGGGCTCGACGAGGTGGCCCAGGCCAGCCGCGCCGTGTCCGCCGCGCTCGACGCCAACGAGCACCTCATCGCGGGTCCTTACACGCTTGAGGTCACCTCCCCCGGCGCCGACCGCCCCCTCACCCGACCCCGCCACTGGCTGCGCGCCAGGCTGCGGCTGGTCAAGGTCAAGCAGCCCGAGCAGGTCGAGTGGTTCGGCCGCGTCGGCGACTGCGACGACACCGGTGTCGTGCTCCTGGTGAAGGGCGAGCTGCGCCGCGTCGAGTACAGCGCGATCGAGCGAGCCGTCGTAGAGGTCGAGTTCAAGCAACCCCCGGTCGAGGAGCTCGCGCTCCTGGGCGACCGGGGTTCGAAGGAGGAGTCGGAGTGAACGTCGACATCGCCGCTCTCAGGGCGATCGAGCGGGACAAGGACATCCCCTTCGACACCGTTCTGGAAGCCATCGAGACCGCGCTTCTGACCGCGTACAAGCACACCGACGGGCACCACCCGCACTCGCGCGTGGAGATCGACCGCAAGTCCGGGGCCGTGCGCGTGCTCGCGCAGGACCTCGGCCCGGACGGCGTCGTCACCGAGGAGTGGGACGACACGCCCGAGGGGTTCGGCCGGATCGCCGCGACCACGGCGCGCCAGGTCATCCTGCAGCGCCTGCGCGACGCCGAGCACGAGCGCACCTTCGGCGAGTTCTCCGCCAAGGAGGGCGAGATCATCGGCGGCGTCGTCCAGCGCGACGCCCGCGCCAACGCGCGCGGCATGGTCGTCGTGCAGGTCGGCGACACCGAGGGCGTGCTGCCGCCCGCCGAGCAGGTGCCCGGCGAGGAGTACAAGCACGGCGCCCGCATCAAGTGCTACGTCGTCGGCGTGTCGCGCAGCGCGCGCGGCCCGCAGATCACCCTCTCCCGCACCCACCCGAACCTCGTGCGCAGGCTCTTCGCGCTGGAGGTCCCGGAGATCGCGGACGGCACCGTGGAGATCCCCGCGGTGGCGCGTGAGGCAGGTCACCGCTCGAAGATCGCGGTGCGCACGACGGTCCCCGGCGTGAACGCCAAGGGCGCCTGCATCGGCCCGATGGGCGCGCGCGTGCGCAACGTCATGAGCGAGCTCGCGGGCGAGAAGATCGACATCATCGACCACTCGGACGACCCGGCGACCTTCGTCGGGAACGCGCTCTCACCTGCGAAGGTCGTCTCGGTGCGGGTCCTCGACGAGCGGGCCAAGACGGCCCGCGTCGTGGTGCCCGACTTCCAGCTCTCCCTCGCCATCGGCAAGGAGGGGCAGAACGCCCGGCTGGCCGCCCGGCTGACCGGGTGGCGGATCGACATCCGGAGCGACGCGGAGGCCGTCCAGAAGGACTCCGCGACATCCGGTTCGGCTGAATGACAATCAGGGGATAGACTACCCAGTGGTTCGACGTCAGGGACCGGTGAACGAGCACGACGGCCCAGTCCGCACATGTGTAGGATGCCGTGCTCGGACGTCGTATTCCGAGCTGCTGCGCGTGGTCGCCGTGGCCGGGGCTCTCGCCCCGGACCCACGTCGGAGGCTGCCGGGGCGGGGAGCGTGGTTGCACCCCGATCCCAGCTGCTTCCGCACCGCCGAGAAGCGTCGGGCGTTTCCCAGGGCCTTGAAGGTCAAGGGCGAGCTCGACACCGAGGGCGTTCGCGCACACCTGGAGCAGTTCGGCAGTACGGCCGCGGGATCGCCTCGCGGCCGGCAGCAAGTCAAGGAAGCAGGTCGACCCGTCATGAGTCAGCCGTGAAGCTGAAGACATGAACGCGCGACGTTGAGACGAGGTCGACGGGCTGCCGCCGGCCTCATCAGCAGAGGAGTGCAGTGGCAGGCAAGGCCCGCGTGCACGAGCTCGCCAAAGAGCTCGGTGTCACGAGCAAGGAACTGATGACCACGCTCGCCAGTCAGGGCGAGTACGTGAAGTCCGCGTCCAGCACCGTCGAGGCGCCGGTGGCGCGTCGACTGCGCGACGCGCACGCCAAGGGCGAGGGCAAGAAGCCGTCTTCCGGCGCCCGCCCCTCGGCCCCCAAGCCGCAGGCCCCGTCCGCCCCCCAGGGCGGCTCCGAGGCCCCGCGTCCCACGATGCCCATGGGCAAGCCCGGTCCGCGCCCCGTGCCCGGCCCGCGCCCCCAGGCGCCCAAGCCGCAGACCCCGGCGAAGCCGGCTGCGGCCGAGCAGGCGCCCCAGGCCCCGGCGGCGACCCCGGTCGCCCCGGCCCCGGCCGCGCAGGCCGCCCCGGCTCCGGCCGCGCAGGCCCCCAAGGCCCCGGCGGCTCCGGCCGCCGAGCGCCAGCAGGGTCCGCGCCCGGCGTCCGGCCCGCGTCCCGGCCCCAGGCCCGGCCCGCGCCAGCAGCCCCAGCAGCAGCAGCCCGCGGCTGCCGCCGAGAACCCCTCGGTGGTGCCGCCCAGGCCGCAGTCCCCGAAGCCGCAGGGCCCGCGCGGCCCCCGTCCGGGCAACAACCCGTTCGGCGTCGGCGGCGGCGCCCCCGCCCCCCGTCCGCAGGCCCCGCGCCCGCAGGGCGGTCCCGGCGGCGGCGAGCGCGGCGACCGCGGCTCCAAGCCCGGTGACCCGCGTCCCGGCGGCCCGCGTCCGGCCGGTCCCCGCCCCGGCGGTTCCGCCGGGTCCGGCGGTCCGCGCCCGAACCCCGGCAACATGCCCCCCCGCCCGAACCCCGGCATGATGCCCGGTCGGTCGGCCGCGCCCCGCCCCGGTGGCGGCGGCGGTGGTCGTCCCGGCGGCGGTCCCGGTGGCGGCGGTCGCGGCCCCGGTGGCGGCGGCGGTGGCTTCCGCGGCGGTGGCGGCGGCGGTGGCGGTGGCTTCCGCGGCGGTCCCGGTGGCGGTGGCGGCGGTGGCGGCTTCCGCCCCGGCGGCGGCGGTCCCGGTGGTGGCGGTGGCGGTGGCGGTTTCCGCCCCGGCGGTGGCGGTGGCGCCCCGGCCGGTGGTGGCGGCGGCTTCCGCGGTCGTCCCGGTGGCGGTGGCCCCGGTGGTCGCGGCGGCACGGCTGGCGCCTTCGGCCGCCCCGGCGGTCCTGCGCGTCGTGGACGCAAGTCCAAGCGCCAGAAGCGCCAGGAGTACATGGACAACATGCAGGCGCCCTCGGTTGGTGGCGTCCGCCTGCCCAAGGGCAGCGGCGAGACCATCCGGCTGCCTCGTGGCGCCTCGCTGACCGACTTCGCCGACAAGATCAACGCCAACCCGGCCTCGCTGGTGCAGGTGCTGTTCCACCTCGGCGAGATGGTCACCGCGACGCAGTCCGTCTCCGACGAGATCCTGGAGCTGCTCGGCTCCGAGATGAACTACGTCGTGCAGGTCGTGTCCCCCGAGGAGGAGGACCGCGAGCTGCTCGAGACGTTCGACATCACCTACGGCGAGGACGCCGGTGGCGAGGACGACCTGGCCATCAGGCCCCCGGTCGTCACCGTCATGGGTCACGTCGACCACGGCAAGACCCGCCTGCTCGACACCATCCGCAAGACCAAGGTCGCGGAGGGTGAGGCCGGCGGCATCACGCAGCACATCGGCGCGTACCAGGTGGAGACCGAGCTCGAGGGCAACCCCCGGCTCATCACCTTCATCGACACGCCGGGTCACGAGGCGTTCACCGCCATGCGCGCCCGCGGCGCGAACTCCACCGACATCGCGGTCATCGTGGTGGCGGCGGACGACGGCGTCATGCCGCAGACGGTCGAGGCGATCAACCACGCGCAGGCGGCGAACGCCCCGATCGTGGTCGCGGTCAACAAGATCGACAAGGAGGGGGCCAACCCCGCCAAGATCCGCCAGCAGCTCACCGAGTACGGGCTGGTCGCCGAGGAGTACGGCGGCGACACCATGTTCGTCGACATCTCGGCGAAGCAGGGCGTCAACATCGACGGCCTGCTGGAGGCGATCCTGCTGACCGCCGACGCCTCGCTGGACCTGCGCGCCAACCCCGGCATGGAGGCCCAGGGCGTCGCGATCGAGGCGCACCTGGACCGCGGTCGCGGCCCGGTCGCCACGGTGCTGGTGCAGCGCGGCACGCTGCGGGTCGGCGACTCGATCGTCGCCGGCGACGCGTACGGCCGCGTCCGCCGCATGGTGGACGAGCACGGCGACGACGTCACCGAGGCGTACCCGTCGCGGCCGGTGCTGGTCATCGGTCTGACCTCGGTCCCGAGGGCGGGCGACACCTTCCTCGTGGTCGAGGAGGACCGGGTCGCCCGGCAGATCGCCGAGCGCCGCCAGGCCCGCACGCGGAACGCGCTCAACGCGGCCCGCCGCAAGCGCGTCAGCCTGGAGGACCTGGACGCCGCGCTGAAGGAGACCAGCCAGCTCACGCTGATCATCAAGGGTGACAACTCCGGTACCGTCGAGGCGCTGGAAGACGCTCTGATGAAGATCGAGGTCGGCGACGACGTCGAGCTGCGGGTCATCCACCGGGGCGTCGGTGGCATCACCGAGGGCGACATCAACCTCGCCGTCGCGGGTTCGGCCATCGTCCTGGGCTTCAACGTCCGGGCCGAGGGCAAGGCCACCGAGCTGGCCAACCGCGAGGGCGTCGACGTCCGCTACTACACGGTGATCTACCAGGCGATCGACGAGATCGAGCAGGCCCTCAAGGGCATGCTCAAGCCGGAGTACGAAGAGGTCCAGCTGGGCCGCGCGGAGGTCCGCGAGGTCTTCAAGTCCTCCAAGGTCGGCACGATCGCCGGTTGCCTCGTCCTCTCGGGCGAGATCCGCCGCAACGCCCGTGCCCGCCTGCTGCGCGACAACAACGTCATCCAGGAGAGCCTGCCGATCAGCTCGCTGCGGCGGTTCAAGGACGACGCGACCGAGGTCCGCGAGGGCTACGAGTGCGGTCTGACGCTCGGCAACTACGGCGATCTCAAGATCGGCGACGTGATCGAGACGTTCGAGATGCGCGAGAAGCCGCGCGCCTGATCGATCCGGGACACGGGGCCGCCCTGGTGGCGGCCCCGTGTCCCGTTCCGCAAGTCCCATAGCGCACCCGCCGCGGTGGATAAACAGCGGTCTGACACTTGTACGTAGGAGCACTGGAGCTGGACCTGCTGCTGGGCGACGTGCACTCGCTCAAGCAGAAGCGATCGGTGGTTCGGCCCGTCGTGGCCGAGCTGAAGCGCAAGTTCGAGGTGTCCGCCTCCGAGGCGGGCCACCTCGACCTGCACAGGCGCGCCCTGATCGGAGTGGCGGTCGCCGCCGCCGACGCGGAGCATGTCAGGGATGTCCTCGCCGCCTGCGAGCGGCTCGTCGCGGGACGCCCCGAACTGGAACTGCTCTCCGCCCGCCACAGGCTGGTCGGGCCGGAGGACGAGTAGCGGAAGAGGAGGGAGCGCCGTGGCCGACCAGGCACGGGCTCGCAAGCTGGCCAAGCGGATCTCGCAGATCGTCGCGTCCGCGCTGGAGCACCAGGTCAAGGACCCCAGGCTGGCCAGGGTCACGATCACCGACACGAAGGTGACCGGCGACCTGCACGACGCGACGGTGTACTACACGGTGCTGGGCGAGAAGCTCGACTCCGAGCCGGACCTCGCGGGCGCCGCGGCTGCACTGGAGAAGGCCAAGGGCGTGCTGCGCAGCACGGTCGGCCAGCAGACCGGGGTGCGGTTCACGCCGACCCTGACCTTCGTCACGGACACCGTGCCCGACGAGGCCCGGAAGATGGACGAGCTGCTGGCCAAGGCCCGCGAGCTGGACGCCGAGGTGGCGCGCATCGCCTCCGACGCGAAGCCCGCGGGCGAAGCGGATCCGTACAAGGCCGCGCGTGAGGTGGAGGAGTCCGACTAGCGTTCGGGTCGTGGATGACCTGAACGCGGCCGTCGCCGCAGCCGCACGCGTGCTGGAGCGGGCCCGAGACGTCACGCTGCTCGGGCACGTGAACCCGGACGCCGACGCGCTGGGCAGCGCCCTGGCCCTCGGCCTGGCGCTGCACCGGCGCGGCGCGACCGTTCGGGTGTCCTTCTCCGAACCCGCCGAGGTGCCCCGCTCGCTGGCGGGGCTGGACGTGGCGGGCCTGCTGGTGCCGCCGTCGCAGGTGCCCGAGCGCCCCGAGGTGCTCGTGGCCCTGGACAGCGGCAGCGTCGGCAGGCTCGGCCACCTCGGCGGCCGGATCGCCACCGCCGAGCACGTGGTGGTCATCGACCACCACGTGTCCAACCCCGGCTACGGCACGATCAACATCGTCGACGACCGCGCCGAGGCCACCGCCGTCGTGGTCCTGCGCGTGCTCGACGAGCTGGGCGTGGAGCTGGACGAGCCGGTGGCCCGCTGCGTCTACGCGGGCCTGGTCACCGACACCCGCTCGTTCCGGCACGCCACCGAGTCCACCCACCTGGTGGCCGCGCGCCTGATCGCGGCCGGTGTGGACGGCGAGGCGCTCGCCCGCTCCCTGATGGACTCGCACCCCTTCGGCTACCTGGCGATGCTCGCCGGGGTCCTCGGGCGCGCCAGGCTGGAGCCGTCGGCCGCCGGTGGGCTGGGCCTGGTGCACGCCGTGGTGACCCTGGAGGACGCGGCCGGGCTGCGCTCCGAGGAGGTCGAGAGCGTCGTGGACCTGGTGCGCACCACCACCGAGGCCGAGGTCGCCGCCGTGCTCAAGGAGCTGCGTCCGGGCCGCTGGTCGGGGTCGCTGCGCGCGGTGAGCCGGGTGGACGTGCGCGAGGTGGCGCAGCTGCTCGGCGGGGGCGGGCACCGGCTGGCCGCCGGGTTCACCGCCGCCGGGAGCGCCGAGGAGGTGCTGGAGCGGCTGCGGCAGGCGCTGGAGACCGTCGTGGCCGCGGCAGGCGAACCGCGCGACCTGCGCCGGTAGAGCCCGCGCCGGTAAGGACCGTCCGGAATCCGCTCACCCCTGTGCTTGGCTGATCCCGGTCGAGCATGGGGGTGCGAGTGGTGGTCGAACGGGTTCCAGCGCGCAGGGTCGTCGGACTGGCCGCGCCCGCGCTGGTGGTGCTGGCGGCCGAGCCGCTCTACGTGCTGGTGGACACGGCCGTCGTCGGCCACCTCGGCGCGCTGCCGCTGGCCGGTCTCGCGCTGGGCGGCGTGCTGTTCACCCAGGTCGCCACGCAGCTGACGTTCCTGTCCTACGGCACCACCGCGCGCACCGCCCGGCTGTTCGGCGCCGGTCGCCGCGCGGAGGCGGTGGCCGAGGGCGTGCAGGCGACCTGGCTGGCGCTGGCGGTCGGCGCGCTGGTGATCGTGCTGGGGCAGCTGCTCGCCGGGCCCGCCGCGCGCCTGCTGGTCGGCGACGAGGTCGTCGCGGCCGAGGCGGTGTCGTGGTTGCGGATCGCGTTGTTCGGCGCGCCGATGGTGCTCGTGACGATGGCGGGCAACGGCTGGATGCGCGGGGTCCAGGACACCCGCCGCCCGCTGCGGTACGTGCTGCTCGGCAACGCGGTGTCGGCGGTGCTGTGCCCGCTGCTGGTGCACACCGCGGGCTGGGGCCTCGAGGGCTCCGCGGTGGCGAACGTGGTCGCCCAGCTGCTGTCCGCCGGGCTGTTCCTGCGGGCGCTGGTGGTGGAGCGGGCGCCGCTGCGGCCCGCGCCCGCGCTGATGCGCGCCCAGCTCGGCGTGGGCCGCGACCTGGTGCTGCGCAGCCTGGCGTTCCAGGCGTGCTTCCTGTCGGCGGCGTCGGTGGCCGCCCGGACCTCGGTCGCCGCCGTCGGCGCGCACCAGGTGGTGCTCCAGCTGTGGACGTTCCTGGCGCTCGTGCTGGACTCGCTGGCCATCGCCGCCCAGTCGATCGTGGGCGCGTTCCTCGGCGCGGACCGGCGCGAGGACGCGCGGGGCTTCGCGCGGCAGGTCACCCGGTACGGGCTGGTGTTCGGCTCGTGCCTCGGGGTGCTGTTCGCCGCGCTGTCCGGGGTGCTCCCCGGCCTGTTCACCGGGGACGCCGGCGTGCTCGGGGAGATCCCGAACGCCTGGTGGTTCTTCGTGGCGCTCCAGCCGATCGCCGGGGTGGTGTTCGCGCTCGACGGGGTGCTGCTGGGCGCGGGCGACGCGGCGTTCCTGCGCACCGCGACGCTGCTGTCGGCCGCCGCCGGGTTCCTGCCGCTGATCTGGTTGAGCCTGGCGTTCGGGTGGGGCCTGTCGGGGATCTGGACCGGGCTGTCCGCGTTCATGGCGCTGCGCCTGGTGGCCGTGGTGCTGCGGACCCGCTCCGGCAGGTGGGCGGTTCCCGGCGCGGCCGTGTGACGAGCGTTGCCCGCCGGAATTGTTAACGGTAAACAATGGTTGTCGATGGAAGGAGTGTCGACACCCGCACCGCCCGAGGAGTTGTGAGGTCTTGCCGGTCGATCGCGCCACGCGCCGAGCGTGGCTGATCTGGTCCACCGCCGTCGTCGTCTACGTCGCGGCCCTGTTCCACCGCACCTCGCTGGGGGTCGCCAGCCTGGAGGCGGGGGAGCGGTTCGCCGTCGGGTCCGCCGCGCTCGGCGCGTTCACCGTGCTGCAGATCGGCCTGTACGCGGCCATGCAGATCCCCACCGGGCTGCTGGTGGACCGGTTCGGCCCCCGCCGCGTGCTGGTCGCCGCCGCGCTCGTCATGGGCCTGGGGCAGACCCTGTTCGCCCTCGCGCACTCGTACCCGCTCGGCCTCGCCGCGCGCGCGGTGCTCGGCGTCGGCGACGCCATGACCTGGGTGAGCGTGCTGCGGCTGGCCGCCGCGCACTTCCCGCCGCGCCGGTTCACCGTGGTGATGTCGCTGTCCTCCGCGCTCGGCGCGATCGGCAACCTGGCGGCCACCGTGCCGCTGACCCTCATGCTCGACGGCATCGGCTGGACCACCACGTTCCTGGTCGCGGGCGCGGCCACCGCCGCCTACGCGGCCGTGGTGGCGCTGAAGGTGCGGGAGAGCCCCGACGGCGTCGCGCAGCCGGAGCCCGAGCGGGTGCGGCTGAGCGTGGTGGGCCGCAAGGTCGCCGAGGCCTGGCACGTGCCCGGCACCCGGCTCGGCTTCTGGGTCCACTTCACCACCATGTCCACCCCCATGCTGCTCAGCCTGCTGTGGGGCTACCCGTACCTGGTCGAGGCGCAGGGGATGCCCGCGGCGAGCGCGTCGGCCGTGCTGAGCGTGATGGTCGTGGTCGGCCTGGTCGCCGGGCCGGTGCTCGGCGGGGTCATCGCCCGCAACCCGGAGTGGCGGATGCCGCTCGTCGGCGGGTACCTGGCCGTCGCGGTGGGCGTCTGGGCGGTGCTGCTCGGCTGGCCGGGCGGGGTGCTGCCGCAGCCGCTGCTGCCGGTCGCGTTCGGCCTGCTCTCGCTCGGCGGTCCCGCGTCCAGCGTGGCGTTCGCGCTGGTCAGGGACTACAACCCGCTGCACCGGGTGAGCACCGCGACCGGGGTCGCGAACGTCGGCGGGTTCGCCGCGATCACCGTCATGGCGCTGGTCATCGGCGTGCTGCTGGACGTGGTGTCGTTCCTGCCGCCCGCGCAGGCGTACCGGGTGGCGCTGCTGTCCGCGGCCGTCGTGCTGGTGCTCGGCACCTGGCGCACGGTCGTGTGGTGGCGCCGGGCCCGCGCCGCCGTGTTCGCCGCCGAGGACCGGGGCGAGGAGGTGCCCGTGCAGATCCGCCGGGGCCGCTTCGACATGCGCCTCGCGGCCTGATCCCGCCCGTCCGGGCGACCGTCCCCCACTCCGGAGGGGCGGGCGCGCGGACGGCAAATAGGATGTCCCGCCGTGCCCGCATCTCCCCGCCCCGCTGTTCCGCCCGGTCTCGTCGTCGTGGACAAGCCCGACGGCATGACCTCCCACGACGTGGTCGCCAAGGTGCGCCGCATCCTCGGCACCCGCAAGGTCGGCCACGCGGGCACGCTCGACCCGATGGCCACCGGCGTGCTCGTCCTCGGCGTCGAGCGCGCCACCAAGCTGCTCGGCCACCTCGCGCTCGACAGCAAGGCCTACCTGTCCACGATCCGCCTCGGCGCCTCCACCACCACCGACGACGCCGAGGGCGAGGTGCTGTCCGAGGCGGACTCCACCGCCGTGCCCGAGGACGCGATCCGCGCGGGCGTCGCCAAGCTCACCGGCGCCATCCAGCAGGTGCCCAGCGCGGTCAGCGCCGTGAAGATCGACGGCAAGCGCGCCTACGCCCGCGTCCGCGCGGGCGAGGAGGTCGAGCTGCCGCCGCGCCCGGTCACCGTGCACCGGTTCGACGTGCTGTCGATCCGCCGCGAGGCCGACGCGACCGAGCTGGACGTGATGGTCGAGTGCTCCTCCGGCACGTACGTGCGCGCGCTGGCCCGCGACCTCGGCGCCGACCTGGGCGTCGGCGGCCACCTGGCCGCGCTGCGCCGCACCAGGGTCGGCCCGTTCGACCTGCGCGTGGCCCGGACCCTGGAGCAGCTCGCCGACGAGCCCGGCCTGTCCCTCGACCTGGACGCCGCGGTGTCGGCGGCGTTCCCGCGCCGCGAGATCACGCCCAGCGAGGTCGTCGCCCTGTCCCACGGCCAGCGCCTGCGCGCGGGCGGGGTGGAGGGCACCTACGGCGTGTTCGGCCCGGACGGCCACGTGGTCGCCCTGGCGAAGGACGAGGGCCCGCTGGCCAAGCCGGTCGTCGTCCTGACCCCCGCGGGCTGACCGCCCACCTCCGCCGCGCAATCCCAGCCGTCCGCCGGCCCACCGTCCAGGGTGGACCGGCGGGCGGCCCGTTCCCAGGGGGACCCCGGCCCGCCCCGGCGGTCCGCTCCACCCCGCCCGCCACGGCTGCCCGCGATCCCCGCGCACCCCCGCCCGCGCAGGCGACCCCGCTCGGGTGATCCGCGCCCCCGCACCACCCGGCATGACGCGCGTCACCCCGCAGCCACCGCGCCCGCCGCCCGGCGACCGCCCGCCCCACCGCCACCGACCATGATCACCCGCGCTGACGTGCGCCGTCCGCCCGTCGCGACCCCCGCCCCCGCTCCCACCCCGCCGCCCGGTGATCACCGGACGGGGGACAGCGCGCGCGGCGGGCGTCGCCGCTGCCCGTAGGCTGCACCCCGTGCAGCGGTGGCGAGGACTCGACCAGATCCCCGGAGGGTGGGGGCGCTGCGTGCTGACCGTCGGCTCGTTCGACGGCGTGCACCGCGGCCACCAGGCCCTCATCCGGCGCGCGGTGGAGACGGCGGCCGAGCGCGGCGTGCCGTCGGTCGTCATGACCTTCGACCCGCACCCGGCCGAGGTCGTGCGGCCGGGCAGCCACCCGGCCAAGCTCACCGACCTGCGCAGGCGGGCCGAGCTCGTGGAGGCGCTGGGCGTCGACGTCTTCTGCGTCGTGCCCTTCACCCCCGAGCTGTCCAGGATGCCCGCCGACGAGTTCGTCCACGAGGTCCTCGTCGACCGGCTGCACGTGGCAGCGGTCGTCGTCGGCCGGAACTTCACCTTCGGCAGCAGGGCGGCGGGCAACGTCGAACTGCTGCGGGAGCTGGGGCAGAGGTTCGGTTTCGTGACCGAGGGAGCGGATCTGTTGTCCGACGACGGGGTTACCTACTCCTCCACCTACACCAGGGCGTGCATCGACGCGGGCGACGTGGCAGCCGCCGCGACCGCGCTCGGCAGGCCGCACCGACTGGAGGGCGTCGTGGTGCGCGGTGACGGCCGGGGTCGCGACCTCGGCTTCCCCACCGCGAACATGTCGCTGCCCGAGTCCGCCGCGGTGCCCGCCGACGGCGTGTACGCCTGCTGGTTCGTCCGGGACGGGCACCCGACGATGCGCGCGGCGGTGTCCGTGGGCACCAACCCCACGTTCTCCGGCAAGGAGCGCCGCGTCGAGGCGTACGTGCTCGACTTCGACGACGACCTGTACGGCCAGACCGTGGCGCTCGACTTCGTCGCCCGGCTGCGCGGGATGGTGAAGTTCGACGGCGTCGAGGCGCTCGTCGAGCAGATGCACCGGGACGTGGCGGACGCGCGCGTCCAGCTCCCGGACGCCTGATCGACATCTGACCAGGTCAGCGGAACCGGCCTCGTCCGGGCCGCGGGTTTGGCAGGATACGTTCACGACATCGGGTGGTACCGGGAGGGCGAGAACGAACGTGGAGGACCACAAGATCGTCCAGCGCAACCTCGCTCTGCAGCGGGAGTGGTACGGGGAACCCCTCGGGGACCGGGTGCGCAGGCTGGTGGTGGCCTTCAACGTCTCCCAGGCTCAGCTCGCCGAGGTGCTGGGGATCAGCGCCCCGATGCTCAGCCAGGTGATGAGCGGGCGGCGCGCGAAGATCGGCAACCCGGCCGTGCTCGCCCGGATGATCATGCTGGAGCGCAAGGTCCTCACCCCGGACGTGGCCACCGGCGCGCCCGAGGCGCTCCAGCGGGCGCTGGACGAGGTGCGCGACTCCAAGCCCACGGTGAGCCGCGACTCGCTGCCGGTCAACGGGGCCGACGACGAGACGGCGCTGCTGCCGTACCTGCGCCGGATCGCCGACCGCCGCGAGCTGTTCCAGGCGGCCGACGTGCTGGGCGAGGACTTCCCGGCGCTCGCGGACCTGCTGCGCAGGGCGGGCCGGGCCCGTTGAGGCTGTTCACCGCCCTGTTCCCGCCGCCCGAGGCGGTGGCGGAGCTGGAGCGGGCGCTGGCCGAGGTGCGGCCCGGCTACCCCGAGCTGCGCTGGTCCCCGTCCGAGCGGTGGCACCTCACGCTGTGCTTCCACGGCGAGGCGGACCCGGACGGCAAGCTGACCCCGTTCGAGGGAATGGCTGCCCCGTCCGTGCGGTTCAGCGGGTGCGGGCACTTCCCCGGCGTGCTGTGGGTCGGGGTCGAGGGCGAGGTGGAGCCGCTGGCCCGCGCGGCGGGCGCGCTCCCGGACTGGCAGGCGCACGTCACGATCGCGAGGTCGCGGCGCGCCAAGCGGTTCCCCAGGCTGGACTTCACCGGCGCGGAGTGGACGGCGAGTGAGGTCGCGCTGGTCCGGAGCGAGCTGGGAGTCGGCTACACCGTTCTCGAGCGGGTGCAATTGGCCACGCCTTCGGCTTAGTGGCCGCAACTGCTGGTAACCTATCACGTTGGGTCTGGCTGCGGTCCGTGGCGGCCAGCACCGCCTACCCCGGTTCGCCGGGGCTCCACGGCACCGATTTCCAGGCGATTGAGGAGCACCACGAAGTGGCACTGACCACCGAGCAGAAGAAGACCATCCTCACCGAGTACGGCGTCCACGACACGGACACCGGTTCGGCCGAGGCGCAGGTCGCGCTGCTGAGCAAGCGCATCTCCGACCTGACCGAGCACCTGAAGAAGCACAAGCACGACCACCACTCGCGTCGTGGTCTGCTGCTGCTGGTCGGCCGTCGCCGCCGCCTGCTCGACTACCTCAAGAAGTCCGACATCGCGCGCTACCGGACGCTGATCCAGCGCCTCGGCCTGCGCAGGTGATCCGCGCCGAAGGGGAGTGACCGGGCCGGTCACTCCCCTTCGGCGTAGTTTGAACAAGACAACAGAGCACACGCTGTAGACAACGTGGGGACGCACGCACGCGCACGGGACGACTGTTCGCCGGTCCTCGGTAGTGGCCCCCTGGGAGCAGGAAGCGACCAGGGGACTTCGATCGAAGACCGGCCTCGTCCGAACCGCGATCCCGCGCCACAGGGCGCTGCGACCCGCAGACGAGGAGTTCGCATATGACGGACATCGAGGTCCACGAGACTTCAGCCGTGATCGACAACGGTCGGTTCGGCACCCGCACCATCCGGTTCGAGACCGGCCACCTGGCCCGCCAGGCCGCAGGCAGCGTCGTCGCCTACCTCGACGACGAGACCATGCTGCTCTCGGCGACCACCGCCTCCAAGGCGCCGAAGGAGCACTTCGACTTCTTCCCGCTGACGGTGGACGTCGAGGAGCGCATGTACGCCGCGGGTCGCATCCCCGGCTCGTTCTTCCGCCGCGAGGGCCGCCCGTCCACGGACGCGATCCTGACCTGCCGCCTGATCGACCGCCCGCTGCGCCCGTCCTTCGTGGACGGCCTGCGCAACGAGATCCAGGTCGTCATCACGGTCATGAGCCTGAACCCGGCCGACCTGTACGACGTCGTGGCGATCAACGCCGCGTCCGCGTCGACGCAGCTCGCCGGCCTGCCCTTCTCCGGCCCCATCGGCGGCGTCCGCGTGGCGCTGATCGAGGGCCAGTGGGTCGCGTTCCCGACCCACGAGCAGCTGGAGAAGGCCGTCTTCGACATGGTCGTCGCCGGCCGCGTCGTGGGCGACGACGTCGCGATCATGATGGTCGAGGCCGAGGCCACCGAGCAGGTCATCGACCTGATCGGCGAGGGCGCCCAGGCCCCGACCGAGGAGGTCGTGGCCGCCGGTCTCGAGGCCGCCAAGCCGTTCATCAAGGTGCTGTGCGAGGCGCAGGCCCAGCTCGCGCAGGTCGCCGCCAAGGCGACCGGCGAGTTCCCGACCTTCCCGGCCTACCAGGCCGACGCGTTCGAGGCCGTCGAGGCCGCGGGCGCGAGCGACTTGGCCCAGGCGCTGACCATCGCGGGCAAGCAGGAGCGCGAGGGTCGCATCGACGAGGTCAAGGCGTCGGTGCTGGAGAAGCTGGCCGCGCAGTTCGAGGGCCGCGAGAAGGAGGTCGGCGCCGCGTTCCGCTCGCTGACCAAGAAGCTCGTGCGCCAGCGCATCCTGCGCGACAAGGTCCGCATCGACGGCCGCGGCCTGACCGACATCCGGTCGCTCGGCGCCGAGGTCGCGATCATCCCCAGGACGCACGGCTCGGCCCTGTTCGAGCGCGGCGAGACCCAGATCCTGGGCGTCACCACGCTGAACATGCTCCGCATGGAGCAGCAGATCGACTCGCTCTCCCCGGAGACGCACAAGCGGTACCTGCACCACTACAACTTCCCGCCCTACTCCACCGGTGAGACCGGTCGGGTCGGCTCGCCCAAGCGCCGCGAGATCGGCCACGGCGCGCTGGCGGAGCGGGCGCTGATGCCGGTGCTGCCCAAGCGCGACGAGTTCCCGTACGCGATCCGCCAGGTCTCCGAGGCGCTGGGGTCCAACGGCTCCACGTCCATGGGCTCGGTCTGCGCGTCCACGATGTCGCTGCTCAACGCGGGCGTCCCGCTGAAGGCGCCGGTGTCGGGCATCGCCATGGGCCTGGTCTCCGACGAGGTCGACGGCAAGACCGAGTACGTCGCGCTGACCGACATCCTCGGCGCCGAGGACGCGTTCGGCGACATGGACTTCAAGGTCGCGGGCACCAAGCAGTTCGTGACCGCGCTCCAGCTCGACACCAAGCTCGACGGCATCCCGTCCGAGGTCCTGGCGTCGGCGCTGTCCCAGGCCCGCGACGCGCGCCTGGCGATCCTGGAGGTCATGGCCGAGGCCATCGACGTCCCGGACGAGATGAGCCCGTTCGCGCCGCGCGTCACGTCGGTCAAGATCCCGACCGACAAGATCGGCGAGGTCATCGGGCCCAAGGGCAAGATGATCAACTCGATCACCGAGCAGACCGGCGCCGACATCTCCATCGAGGACGACGGCACGATCTACGTCGGTGCGGCGGACGGCCCGTCCGCGGAGGCCGCCATCGGCCTGATCAACGCCATCGCGAACCCGCAGCTGCCGAAGGTCGGCGAGCGCTTCCTGGGCACCGTGGTCAAGACCGCGGCGTTCGGCGCGTTCGTCTCCCTGCTGCCGGGCAAGGACGGCCTGATCCACATCTCCAAGCTGGGCAACGGCAAGCGCATCGGCAAGGTCGAGGACGTCGTCAAGGTCGGCGACAAGCTCCGCGTCGAGATCGCGGACATCGACCAGCGCGGCAAGATCAGCCTGGTGCTGGTGTCCGAGGAGGAGGGGGCCGACAAGGCCGCCGCCCCGGCCGCCGAGACCGCTGAGACCTCGGCTCCGGAGTCCTCGGACCAGTGACCGAGCGCGTCATCAGGACGGCCGCGGGCGCCTCTGGCGACCGCGGCCGTCCGCTTGGGCGGGGTGTGACCGAGCTGCTGGAGGAGAGCCCGTCGGGCGTGGTGGTGCGGCGCACCCTGCTCCCGTCCGGGCTGAGGGTGATCACCGAGCACATCCCCGGCGCGCGCTCGGCCGCCGTGGGGCTCTGGGTGCAGGTCGGCTCGCGCGACGAGGCCCCCGAGGTCGCGGGCGCGGCGCACTACCTGGAGCACCTGCTGTTCAAGGGGACCGCGCGGCGCACGGCGGCGGCCATCGCCGAGGAGATCGACGCCGTCGGCGGCGAGCTGAACGCGTTCACCGCCAAGGAGCACACCTGCTACTACGCGCACGTCCTGGACTCCGACCTGCCGCTGGCGGTCGACCTGGTGTGCGACGTTGTCTTCGACGCGCTGTGCGAGCAGCGCGACTTCGAGACCGAGCGCGGCGTGGTCCTGGAGGAGATCGCCATGCGCGACGACGACCCCGAGGACCTGCTGCACGACGCGTTCCTCGAAGCCCTCATGGGCGGCCACGAGCTCGGCCGCTCCGTGCTGGGCAGCGAGCAGTCCATCACGGACATGGACCGCGACGCGCTGTACGCGTTCTACCGGGGCCGCTACTCGCTGCCCAGCATGGTGCTCTCGGCGGCGGGCAACGTCGACCACGAGCGGGTGCTGGAGCTGGCGCGCGAGCGCGTCGGCGAGCGGCTGCTGGACGTGCCCGGCACGCCCGTGCCCCCACGCGGCGGCGAGGTGCGCGTCGACCCGGTCGACCGGCTGGTGCTGCACAGCGACGACACCGAGCAGGCGCACCTCATGCTGGGCGTGCGGGCGCTCGACCGGCACGACGAGCGGCGGTTCGCGCTCAACGTGCTGAACGCGGCGCTCGGCGGCGGCATGAGCTCGCGGCTGTTCCAGGAGGTCAGGGAGCGGCGCGGGCTCGCGTACCAGGTGTACTCGTCCGTCGGGTCCTACGCGGACACCGGGACGTGGTCGGTCTACGCGGGCTGCCAGCCCGACCGGCTCGGCGACGTGGCGGGCGTGATCCGGGACGTGCTGGCCGAGGTCGTGGCGAACGGGCTCACCGACGCCGAGATCGCCAGGGCCAAGGGGCAGCTGCGCGGGGCGATGGTGCTGGGCCTGGAGGACACCGGCTCCCGGATGTCCCGCGTCGGCAAGGGCGAGCTGAACTACGGCGACTACCTGTCCGTGGAGCAGACCCTGGAGCGGGTCGACGCGGTGACCTCCGCCGAGGTCGCGGAGCTGGCCGCCGAGCTGCTGCGACGCCCCGTCGCCGCCGCCGTGGTCGGTCCCTACGATTCGATCGAGGACTTGCCGCACCAGGTGCACGAGGTGATCTCTTGAGTCAGCGTTCTGGCGCCGATCCGATCCGGGTCGGCGTGATCGGGGCACGGGGCCGGATGGGCGGCGAGGTCGTCAAGGCCGTCGGCGCGGCGGCCGACCTGGTCGTCGCGGCCGAGCTCGGCCCGGACGACCCGCTGTCCGCGCTCACCGACGCCGGGGTCGAGGTCGCGGTCGACTTCACCCACCCCGACGCGGTCATGGCTAACGTCCGGTTCTGCGTCGAGAACGGCGTCCACGCCGTCGTCGGCACCTCCGGGCTCGACCCGGCGAGGCTCGGCGAGATCGCCGGGTGGCTCGGCGACGAGCCGGGCACCGGCGTGCTGTTCGCGCCGAACTTCGCGATCGGCGCGGTGCTGACCATGCGGTTCGCCGAGCTGGCCGCGAAGTACTACGACTCGGCCGAGGTCATCGAGCTGCACCACCCGCGCAAGGCCGACGCGCCCTCGGGCACGGCCGCGCACACCGCGCAGCTCATCGCCCGCGCCCGCGAGGCCGCCGGGGTCGACGCGATGCCCGACGCCACCACCCAGGAGCTGGACGGGGCGCGCGGGGCGCAGGTCGACGGGGTCCGGGTGCACTCGCTGCGGATCGCCGGGATGATCGCCCACCAGGAGGTCGTCTTCGGCACCGAGGGCGAGACGCTGACCCTGCGGCACGACTCGCTGCACCGGTCCTCGTTCATGCCGGGCGTCCTGCTGGGCGTGCGGTCGGTGTTCGACCACCCCGGCCTGTCGGTCGGACTCGACAAGTACCTGGACCTGTGAGGGCCCGCACCGCGGCGATGATCGCCATCGCCGCGCTGGTGGTCTACTTCGTCCTGCTGGGCGGGCGCGCGGTCGCGCTGCTGGGCAGCGGCGAGCCGGTCGGGATCGCCCTGGGCGTCGGCGTGCTGATCATGCCGGTGATCGGGGTGTGGGTGGTGTGGTCGAACCTGCGGTTCGGGTTCGCCACCGAGGCCATGGCGCGGGAGCTGGACGAGCAGGGCGCGCTGCCCGACCTGTCCGAGCTGCCGAGGATGCCGTCCGGGAGGGTCGAGCGGGAGGCCGCCGACGAGTGGTTCGAGCGGCGCAAGGCCGACGTCGAGGCCGCGCCGCAGGACTGGCGGCCGTGGTTCCTGCTGGCCCAGGCCTACGACCTGGCCGGTGACCGGGGACGGGCGCGCGACACCATGCGCACGGCCATCGGGCTCTACCAGGACGTCACCGCGAAGTAGTGCCGCTTGCCCCGATCGGGTCGATCCCCGACCTGATCGGGGCATCGTGCCGTCCGGGGCTCCTTCAGCGGGGCCTGCTCAGGGGTGCAGGAAGCCCGAGAGGGCGGCGGGGGAGGCGGCCAGCACGCTGAACCGCACGAACCGGCCGACCACGCCGGTCGCCAGGAACAGCGCGGTGGACATGCCCGCGAGCCCGGCCAGGACCGTGCTGAACATGAACGGCGGCAGCCCGAGCAGCGAGCTGACCGCGTGCGTGCCGAACATCCAGTGCGGGTGCCGGTGGCAGCGCGCCCGCACCGCCTCCAACCGGGCCCGCCACCTCACCCGCCACGGCTTCACCGGACGGTCGGGGCGCTCGGGGGGCTTGAGGAACGCGGGCAGGTGCAGCGAGCCCCTGGCGGCCAGGAAGTACACCAGCTTGCCCAGCACCTGGCCGGGGGCGACGGCGAGCGCGATCCACCACCACGAGATGTCCGGCTGCTGCGTCACCAGCCCGATGACGAACAGCTCGACGCTGATCAGCGGCATCAGCGCGGAACCGACCGCGACGCCGAAAGTCAGCAGCAACCACCCCAGCACCACGCCCAGACTACAGACCGGTAACGACTTCCTCGTCGAGGTTTGGCGAGCCGGACAGCCGCAGCTCCCGGACCGGGCGACCGGAGGCGTCCAGGGTGCGCACCGTGCCGTCCGCGCCCCAGCCGCGCTTCGCGTAGAACGACACCAGGGGCAGGTTCGCCTCGGGGACCCAGGCGACGCCCCTGGTCACGCCGCCCTCCACGAGCAGCTCGCAGGCGCGGGCCAGCAGCCTGCCGCCGTGCCCGCGCCGTCCCCAGCGGGGCTCGACCAGCAGCGTCGACACCAGCGCGGTGGTGGCGGCGTCGTCCGGGACCACGCCCCTGGCGTCCGCCAACTCCTCCTGCGGGGCGATGCCCACCGCGCAGAACCCGACGAGCCAGTCGCCCTCGGTCGCCACCAGCACCTGGCCCCGGTCCACCGCCTCCGCCCAGACCGCGGCGGTCTCGGCGACGTCGATGCCGTCCAGCACCTCGGCGGGGAGGATCTTGGCGAACCCGGTCCGCCAGGTGTCGCGGTGGACGCGGGCGATCTCCGGCACGTCGTCGGTCGTCGCGGGGCGCACCGCTGCTTCGGCCATGCCGGGCACCCTAGTGATCAGCCCGCGGGCCGATTTGTCGGCCCCCGCCGGCACGATGCGGCGGGTGCAGACGATGAGCGCGGACACCGCACGCCTGACCGCACTGGCGGCGCAGGGCTTCGCCGACCCCCGACCGGCGGCGCCCACGCGCAGGCACCTGCAGCGGGTGCTCGGCCGGACCAAGCTGCTCCAGCTCGACTCGGTCAACGTGGCGGTGCGGGCGCACTACATGCCCGTGTTCAGCAGGTTGGGGGACTACCCGGTCGGGTTGCTCGACGACGCCGCGTGGACGCCCAGCGCGCGCAAGCCCCGGCTGCTGGTCGAGGCGTGGGCGCACGAGGCCAGCCTGGTCCCGGTGGAGGACTGGCCGCTGGTGCACTCCGGCGCGAAGAGGAGGGGGTGGTGGGCCGGTTACGGCAAGCTCGTCGAGGACTCGCCCGAACTGGTGGCGGACATCCTGGCGGTGGTCGCCGAGTCGGGGCCGATCGGGGCCGGGGCGATCGAGCGGGCGCTGGTCGCGCCGGAGAAGCGGCAGCGCGGGCCGTGGTGGGACCGGTCCGAGGTGAAGCGGATGTGCGAGTACCTGTTCGCGATCGGGCAGCTGGCCACGGGGACCCGGCGCGGGTTCGAGCGGTTGTACGA
Organism: Actinosynnema pretiosum; assembly: GCF_002354875.1. GTDB lineage: Bacteria > Actinomycetota > Actinomycetes > Mycobacteriales > Pseudonocardiaceae > Actinosynnema > Actinosynnema auranticum. Next base: position 6,710,564 of record NZ_CP023445.1, on the reverse strand, counting down.
CCTGACCGAGCGGGTGGTGCCCGCCGAGGTGCTCGGGCGGCGGGTCGGGCCGGAGGAGGGCGCGCGCGGGCTGGTGGCGCGGGCGGCCGGGGCGCTGGGCGTGGGGACCGAGACCGACCTGCGGGACTACTACCGGCTGCCGCCCGCGCGCAGCAGGCAGGCGGTGGCCGAGCTGGTCGAGGCGGGGGAGCTGGAGCCGGTCGAGGTGGAGGGCTGGGCGGCGCCCGCGTACCGGCACGTGGGCGCGGCGACGCCCCGGAAGGTGACCGGTCGGGCGCTGCTGTGCCCGTTCGACCCGCTGGTGTGGGAGCGGGCGCGCACCGAGCGGATCTTCGGGTTCCGGTACCGCATCGAGATCTACGTGCCCGAGGCGAAGCGGGTGCACGGGTACTACGTGTTCCCGTTCCTGCTGGACGGGCGGCTGGTCGCGCGGGTGGACCTGAAGGCGGACCGGGCGGCGGGGGCGCTGCTGGTGCAGGGCGCGTACGCGGAGCCGGGGGTGGAGCGCGGGCGGGTGGCCGTGGAGCTGGCGGCGGAGCTGAGGTGCATGGCGGGGTGGCTGGGCCTGTCCGGCGTGCGGGTGATGGGGCGCGGCGACCTGGCCGCCGAGCTGGGGGTTCTCGCCGCTGAGTGAGCCCATCGAGTGAAATCGGAAGAAAGTGGGCTGACAGATATTGAAATCTGTCAGCCCACTACCCCATACTCTCCCCATGACCCCTTCACGCACCCTCGGCAGCACCGGCCCCGCCACGTACCCGCTGGGCCTGGGCTGCATGGGGATGTCCGACATGTACGGCCCGCCGGACGAGCGCGAGGGCGTGGCCACCATCCACGCCGCGCTCGACGCGGGCGTGACCCTGCTGGACACCGGCGACTTCTACGGCATGGGCGCGAACGAGCTGCTGATCCGCGACGCGCTGCGCGGCAGGCGGCGCGAGGACGTGCTGCTGAGCGTCAAGTTCGGCGCCTTCCGCGACGCGGACGGCGGCTGGCACGGCAACGACGGCAGGCCGGAGGCGGTGGCGAACTACCTGGCGTACAGCCTCCAGCGGCTGGGCGTCGACCACGTCGACGTCTACCGCCCGGCCAGGCTCGACCCGAACGTGCCGATCGAGGAGACCGTGGGCGCCGTGGCGGAGGAGGTGCGCAAGGGCAGGGTGCGCCACATCGGCCTGTCCGAGGTGAGCGCGGAAACCCTCCGCAAGGCCCACGCCGTCCACCCGATCGTGGACCTGCAGATCGAGTACTCCCTGCTCTCCAGGGGCCCGGAGGCGGAGATCCTGCCCACGGCCAAGGAGCTGGGCGTCGGCGTCACCGCCTACGGCGTCCTGGGCCGAGGCCTCCTGTCAGGCCACTGGAACCCGGACCGGGAAACCACCCAGGCCGACTTCCGCACCCACAGCCCCCGCTTCCAGGGCGACAACCTCGCGAAGAACCTGGCCCTGGTGGAGTCCCTGCGCACCGTGGCGGAGGCGAAGGGCGCCACGGTCGCCCAGCTGGCGATCGCCTGGACCCTGTCCAGGGGCGAAACCGTGATCCCCCTGGTAGGCGCCCGCACCCGCCCCCGCCTGGCGGAGGCGTTGGGCGCGCTGGACGTCCACCTGACGGAGTCGGACCTGGCCGAGATCGAGTCGGCGGTCCCGTCGACGAAGGTGGCGGGCACCCGCTACCCGGAACAGATGCTGGCCCACATGGACAGCGAACGCTGACCCCACCCCCCCCCTCACCCGTCCGCTCCAAGCCCAGGCCGCCCCCTCCGTCCGCTCAGCCTGGCCCGGTTCTGTCACGTAACTCGTCTTGTGGTTGGTGGTCGAGTGCTTCTTGGTCAGTCGGTGAGGGCGAGGTTGTGGAGGTGGGCGATGCCGGAGGCGGTGTCGCGCAGGGTGTGGGCGGCGCGGCGGTAGTCGCGCAGGATGGTCCAGTCCTTCATGCGGGCTAGCCCGTGTTTCAACGGTGTCGTAGCCAGATGTTGATGGCGGCGATGTGGACGGTGGCCTGGTAGCGGACGGCGAGTTTGTCGTATCGGGTGGCGACGGCGCGGTGTTGTTTGCGCAGGCTGATGCCGCATTCCACGGCGTGGCGCTGTGTGCAGACCTCGGGGTCGAACGCGGGTGGCCGCCCGCCGCGTGGGCCTTTGGCCTGGCGATGGGCGGCCTGGTCGCGCGGTTGGGCGATGGTCGCCTTGATCCCGCAGCGGCGCAGGTAGGCGCGGTTGGCCCTGGAGCTGTAGGCCTTGTCCGCCAGGACGCGGCCCGGTCTGGTCCGCGGTCGCCCGCCACCCGGCCGGGGCACTCGGATCCCCTCGAGCACCGCGGTGAACAGCGGACTGTCGCCACGCTGTCCGGCGGTGACCAGCGGCGGCAAGGGCCGTTGGCCCTGCTCGCAGGCCAGGTGCAGCTTGCTGGTCCACCCGCCCCGCGACCGCCCCAACCCGTGATCGTCCGGCTCCACCCCGCCCGCCGGCGTGTCGGGCGGCTCGACCTGAAGAGCCCCTTTTCACGGGCACCGGCGGCGTGCTGGTGGGCCCTCGCGACCGTGGAATCCGCACTCACGTCCCACACGATCACGTCTTCGGCGTCCGCACGGGCCTGCAACGCGGTGAGGATCGCCTGCCACACCCCGGCCCGCTGCCAACGGCGGAACACCCCGTACACCGTCTGCCAGGGCCCGTAGTCCGGCGGGACGTCCCGCCACGGGGCGCCGACCCGCACCCGCCACCGGATGCCGTCGATCAACCGCCGCTTGCTCCACTTCGGCGGACGACCCGGTTTCGCCCCGACGGGTAACAGTGGTTGCAGCAGCGCCCACTGCGCGTCGGTCAGGTCGGCCCGCCCCGCTGCCGCTACGCTGGCCACGAGGTCTCCGGTGTTCGGGTTTGCTTGGTCGCCAACCCACTCACCGAAGACCTCGCCACGTTCCGGCCAACGACACGCCGACGGTCACCTCACCTTTGAAACACGCCCTAGGGCGTGTTCGGCGCGGGCTCGGATCGAACGGTGGACGGTGTCGGGGTCCTCTTGCCGGTCTTCGAGCGGGCCGCCGTCGCGGGGTGTGCGGTGGGGCATGATCACCTCCCGGTTGCCCTGGTGGCCGCCGTCGGCCATGACGGGTCGGCCGTCGAGCACGTCGGCGATGCCGGAGTCGCGGTAGACGGCGCAGTCGTTGCGGTTGCCCGGTTGCGGGTCGCCGGTGGTGATCACCAGGCGGGTGCCGTCCCCGATCGCCACCTGGCCGATGCGGCGGCGCCGGACCGGGGCCAAGGCCAGCAGTGGGCCGACGGTGTTGATGCCCCGGTGGGCCGCGGCGTGCGAGACACCGAACAAGGGCCCGAGTTGCCGCGTGGTGAGGTTGGCGCGCCAGTAGGTGGCGACCAGTAGTACCCGGTCGGCCAGGTCCAGCCGCTACTACCGTCCGGGGCAGCCGTCGGCGATGGCGTTACCGCCGCGTTCGGCCACCACGCGCACCAGCTTGCGGAACTGGCCCGGCTGCAAGCCCGTGGAGGGTGCGATCCACTCCGACCGGGACGCCGAGATCACCTGCACCGCCACCTCATCCCACCCTGTCGGTCATCGAGTTGCGTGACAGCCCTTAGCGGGTGTCCTGCGGATCTTTCTCATGATCGTGTGCAGATGAGGGCGGGTGGCGCGGTGGCCGGTGTCGACTCCACGAGCGTCCGGGCACACCGGCACGCGGCGGGCGCCCGGAAAAAAGAGGACTGCGCGGACTGGATCGAGGACCTCGCCGTCGACGGGGAGTGCCTCGGACGCTCCCGTGGCGAACTGACGACCAGGCTGCGTCCGGCCGTCGACTCGGCGGGTCTGCCGCCGGTGGCGATCCTCACGCCCGGCCAGGCTGGCGACAACCCGCAACCGCAGCCGTTGCTCGACGACATCCACGACATCGACGTGGACGGGCGGCGGGTGCGGGGTGCGGCGGGTGATCACAGACAAGGCCTACGCCCATCCGGGCGCCCACACCGCGTTACGGCAGCGGCGGATCAAGGCCACCATCCGGGAACGTGTCGACCGGATCGCCCACCGCAAGGCCCAGGGCTCGACCAGCGGCAGGCCAACGAGCCGCCTACCCATCGTGCCGAGATCATCCTCGCCTGCATCGCCCTCCACCTGAGGTGAAGATCCGCAGGACACGCCCTAGGTCCGCCCGTCCGTCTCTGCCCACCCCGTCTGATCCGCCGGGCCAGCCCGGCCTGCTCCACTCGTCTGCCTCGTCTGCCTCATCTGGTCAGTCCGGTTCGAGGCGGGTGCCTCCTGTCTCACGCCGCAGTCCTCTGCTTGCCCGGCGGCAAATCCGGGTGGCTGCGGTCTTCGGTGTCATCGGGTGGCCCTGTCCGCGGAGGGGGCGAGTGTTGATCTTGTGTGCCCCCGCGTCGGGTACCCGCCGTTTCGGAGCACGATTGCCGTATGGCTGCGGAAATCGGTGAGGCCCAGTCGATCCTCTTGCCGGGCGGAGGTCGGCTCGGGTATCGCGAGTTCGGTGATCCGGAAGGGGTCCCGTGCGTTTACACGCCGTCGTACACGTCCTCCAGCGCGTTGGGGGCTCTGTACGACGCCGCGGCTCGTGAGGGTGGGGTTCGGTGGATCGCGGTGGACCGCGCAGGGCTCGGCGCGTCCAGCCCGGTCCCCGAACCCTCCCTCCGGCGCCACGCCGAGGCCGCCGCCCACCTGGCCGATCACCTGGGTCTCACCAGGTTCTCGGTGGTGGGGGAGCACGGCGGGGACTCGCACGCCCTGGCCACGGCCCACCACCTGCCGGACCGGGTCGACAAGGTCCTGCTGATCTCGGGCAACGGGCCGTTGCACAGCGCGCTCCTGCGATCGGGCCTGCCCATCTCCCTGCGGCTGCTGCGGATCATGGCGAAGCGCGCGCCCGGCCTGTTCCGCGGCTGGATCTCGGCGACGCGACGGTCGCTCGAACAGCCGGAGGCGCACATCCGCAAGCTCCGCGTTCACCCCGCGTTCAGCTCCATCACGCGGGAGGGCGACTTCACCGCGTTGGTCCAGTCCATGAAGGAGGGGATGCACGACGTCGAAGCGACGAGGGCCGACCTCCTCCTGGTCTTCCGCGAGTGGTCGTTCCCCCTGGCGGCCATCCGCCAGCCGGTCGAGCTGTGGCACAGCAAGAAGGACAGCCTCACCCCGGTAGCCGGAACCCGGCGCATGGCGGAAGCCCTCCCCGCAGGCACCGCCCATTTCCTGGACGGCGGCGCGTCCTACCTGCACCCGGTGATCGCGGAGGACGTGATGGCGTCGATCCGCCAAGCCGCCTCCACGGCCTGAACCCCCAACTCCGCTGAAACCCCACCCCAACGCAGTACCTCAACCACCGCAGCGCCCCGCGCGCTGCGGCATCCCGCCTGCCACAGCCCCCGCCACAGCGCCGCAGCCGCCGTATCTCGCCTTGCGGTGCTGTGCGCGGCGTTCTACCCGGTGAGCGCCCCACACGGCTTTTCACTCGCAAGCGGCCCTCGCGCCGCCCCCCCGGAACCGATGCCAAAGCCGCTGCCCCCGCCGTGCCGAGTTCCCCAGGCATCACCCACCCGCCCGCGGTGTTGCTCAAATTCCGGCCGCGGGTGCCAAAGTCCTGGTGCTGAGGGCCCCGGCCTGGGCCGCACCAGCCGCCGGTGTGCCGCGTCCGGCCAGGCGCGGCTCCGTCGCGGTCGCGTGCGTCTGGTTTGGTGGAGCCAGGTGCGGCGGGGCATGGTTCCAGGGACGGGCCCGTGCTCAGGAGGAGGCTGGTGTGGCGGAAGGCGCGTTGACCGCGGAGTTGATCCTCGGCACCACCGAGGACGTGCTGCGGCGCTACGGTCCGGCCAAGGCGACCGTGGTGGACGTGGCCAGGGCGCTGGGCGTGAGCCACGGCAGCGTGTACCGCCACTTCCCGACCAAGGCCGCCCTGCGCGAGGCCGTGGCGCGGCGGTGGTTGGAGCGCTGGCACGAGGGGCTGGCCGACGTCGCCCACACCGACGCGCCTGCCGAGCAGCGGCTGCGCGACTGGCTCTCGACGCTGTTCGAGATCAAGCGCCAGAAGGTCCGCGAGGACCCTGAGCTGTTCGACACCTTCGCCACCCTGATGCGGGAGAACCTCGCGGTGGTCGACGACCACGTGACCGGGCTGGAGAACGACCTGGAGAAGATCATCGCCGACGGCATCGAGGCGGGCGACTTCGCTCCGCGCGACTCCAGGGTGGCGGCGCGGGCGGTCTTCGACGCGACCAACCGCTTCCACGACCCGATCTACGCCGCCGACTGGAAGGCCCCGACCATCGACGTCGCCTTCAGCGCGGTGGTGTCACTGGTGGTGTCGGGCCTGAGCGTCCCGGACTGACCCCGAGACCCCTCGCTGGTCGTGCGCAGAGCCTTCCGGACACGAGAAGGGGCGCGCACCTCCCCCTGGACGTGCGCGCCCCCCACGAACCTACTGCCGCTCCAGCGCTTCCGCCGCTCCAGCCTGATCACACTCGGGTGTCGACCGCCCGCGACGGACGACCGCCACCCGCCCGCGCTCAGACCGTCGCCGTCGTCACCAGCGCGTTCCCCCGGCTCGTCCGCCCCGTGACGACCAGTTCCGGAGCCGTCGCGGGCTTGGTGGTCGAGACCTCCAGCTCGCTGCGGGCCGTGCCCGAGCTCGTCGCCAGGTCCACCTCCGCCGACACGCCCCGCCGCACGCCCACGCGCACGTCGCCCGACCCCGTGCCCAGCGTGATCCGGCCCGACGCGGCGTCGGCCACGGTCACGTCGCCGCCTCCCGTGCGCACCTGCACGTCGCTCTGCACCGCGCCCAACCACACGTCACCGGTCGCCGTGTGCAGCTCGGTGCTGCCGCCCACCGACGCCACCTCGATGTCGCCGCTGCCGTTGCGCGCCTTCAGGCCGCCCAGCATCGGGCCCAGGCGGACCTTGCCGGAGCCCGACGTCACCTGCGACGCGGAGTCGGCGCTGTCCGCCGTCACGTCGCCGGTGCCGGTGTTGATGTCCAGCCGACCGGCCGAACCGGTGATCGCCACGTTCGCCGACCCCGACTTCACCAGCACGCTCGACCCCTTCGGGGCGCGCACGGCCACGCTGATCGGCACCGCGCGCAGCGGCAGCGCCTTCGACGAGCGGATGACCAGGCGGTTCCCGGTCAGCTCCAGGCGCGCGTCGCGCACCGCCTCCGACACCCCGCCGGACCCCGACCCCTGGCCACCCGCGAACTGGTCGCCCACCCAGCTCAGCAGGCCGTTCAGCCCGTCGGTCCAGCCCTCGCCCCCGGACGGCTCGTGGCGCAGCTCCACGTCCACCGCCTCCTCGTCGACCAGGTGCACCAGCACCCGCCCCGACACGAGCGCCACGTCGACCTCGATGGGCCCCGTCACGTCGAACGCCTGCCTGCGCACCACTTCGGACTCGTTCCCCACGACCGATCCTCCTGGTCCCCGTCAGCCCTGCACCCAGCCGCGCACCCGCGTCGACGACTGCGACGACGAGTGCGAGGACGACTGCGACGACTGCCCGCGGTTGTCACCACCGCCGTGCCACTCGCGCCTGCCGCCACCCCCGAACCCGCGCCTGCCACCGACCGCGCCCTGCACGGCCTGCGCGACGAACGTGTTCAGGGACATCCCCTGCGACGCCGCGACCTGCTCGGCCTTGGACTTCAGCTCGTCCAGCAGCCGCAGCGTGATCCGGGTGGCGTCCCCGCTCATCGGCCGGGGCGCCTCCTGCGGCTCCGGCTCGCGCTCCTCCTGCGCGGGCCCGGCGCCGGACACGACGACCTTCACGTCCCGCCCGTCCAGCCGGACCTCGACCACCGGCCCGTCGAGCGAGGCGGTGACCTCGGCGGCCAGGTCGGACAGGGCGTTCATGATCGCCAGCCGGGCGGCGGGCTCCAGCGCCGCGGCGAGCACGGCCGCGCTGCGCCGGGTGTTCTCGTCACCGGCGGACGCGGCTGTCGTCAGGTCTTCCCGCAGGGCGGAGATGTACGGCGAAAGGTCCATGACACCAAGATGACACCACGAATGGCAGCAGTCAAGGAGCGTGGTGCTGTCGATGTTGCCGCCACCACGACATCACCCGTTCGAGCGGTCGGTGACCGCCCGATCGCGGAGCGGCGGGCGAACCCGGACTTCGGGGACGACTGCCCGGTTTCCGCTCGGTGGGCACCCTCGTCACCAGCGCCGATGCCCCGATTTAGCTCCGCCCCGCCCCCGCCGTTACTGTTCGGGCATGGCTCAAACGGTGTCCCCGCACGTGCAGTTGATCGCGAAGACGGAGTTCTTCCCCCCGTCTGACGTCCCGTGGTCGACCGACGCCGAGGGCGGCGAGGCGCTCGCCGAGTTCGCGGGCCGCGCGTGCTACCAGTCCTGGTCCAAGCCGAACCCGGCCACCGCGACCAACGAGGCCTACCTGCGCCACATCATCGAGGTCGGCCACCTGTCCGTCCTGGAGCACGGCTCGGTCAGCTTCTACATCACCGGCATCTCGCGCTCGCTCACCCACGAGCTGATCCGGCACCGCCACTTCTCGTACTCGCAGCTCTCGCAGCGCTACGTGCCCGAGCGCGACGCCGCGATGGTCGAGCCCGAGGTCATCGCGAACGACCCCGAGCTGCACGCCCGCTTCCTGGCCGCCGCCGAGGCCAGCGTCGCCGCCTACAACGACCTGCTCAAGGGCCTCGAGGAGAAGTTCTCCGACGTGCCCAGCGCGACCCTGCGCCGCAAGCAGGCCCGGCAGGCCGCCCGCGCCGTGCTGCCCAACGCCACCGAGACCCGCCTCGTGGTGACCGGCAACTACCGCGCCTGGCGCCACTTCATCGCGATGCGCGCCACCGAGCACGCCGACGTGGAGATCCGCGCCCTGGCCATCGAGTGCCTGCGCCACCTGCAGAAGGCCGCCCCCGGCGCCTTCGCGGACTTCGCCGTCACCTCGCTCGCCGACGGCACCGAGGTCGCCTCCAGCCCGCTGGTGGCGGAGGGGTGAGGCGGCTCGTCGTGGACGTGCGGCCGGGCGACCACAGCGTCGTCCGGCTGCCCGCCGACGCCCCCGTGCCGCCCGGCCTGCTGGACGCGCCGGGCTTCGTCTCGGTCACCCGCACGCCGGACGAGCTGTCGATCGTCTGCCCGACCGGGCACGCCCCCGAGTCGGCTGACACCCAGTCCGGGTGGCGGTTGCTGACCGTGCGCGGGCCGCTGGCCTTCACCCTCACCGGCATCATGGCCGCCCTGTCCGGGGAGCTGGCCGCCGCCGGTGTGACGTTGTTCGCGCTGTCCACTTTCGACACCGACCACCTGCTGGTCAAGGAGGGCGACCTCGGTCGAGCGACGCGGGCGCTGGCCGCGGCGGGGCACGAAATCACGAATCCGTGAAACCGCGCCCGTCCGCCGGAGGTCTGAAGTAGCGTTCGGCCGCCCGGTCGGGTCAGCGGTGTCACGAGGAGTAGTACCACGGTGACTGGTCAGCAGAGCGCGCCCCCAGTGCGGCAGCCCCGCGTCATCGCGGGCCGCTACACCCTGCTCGCGGAGCTGGGGCGCGGCGGCATGGGCGTGGTCTGGCGCGCGCAGGACAACGTGATCGGCCGCCAGGTCGCCATCAAGGAGCTGCACCTCCCGGACGGCATCGCCCACGAGGAGCGGCGGGTCCTGGAGGAGCGGGTGCTGCGCGAGGCCCGCACGGCGGGCAGGCTCAACGACCCGGCCATCGTCACCGTGTTCGACGTCGTCGCCGAGAACGGCATGACGTACATCGTGATGGAGCTGGTCGAGGCCACCACGCTGTCGGCGCTGGTCGCGCAGCACGGCCCGATGCCGCAGGACCGGGTCGCCTCCCTCGCGCTGCAGGCGCTGTCCGCGCTGGAGACCGCGCACCAGGCGGGCATCGTGCACCGGGACGTCAAGCCCGGCAACCTCATGATCACCCCGAACGGCCGGGTCAAGCTGGCCGACTTCGGCATCGCCCAGGCCGTGGACGACCCGCGCCTGACCACCAGCGGCAGCCTCATCGGCTCACCCGCCTACATGGCCCCCGAGCGCATCCACGGCCACGAGGCCGCGCCCGCCGCCGACCTGTGGTCGCTCGGCGCGACGCTGTGCTTCGCCGTCGAGGGCGTCAACCCGTACGAGCGCTCCACCACCGCCTCCACCCTGCACGCGATCATGAGCGAGCCGCCCCGCCTGACCAGGGCGCACGGCGCGCTGGGCGCGGTGGTCACCGGTCTGCTGATGACCGACCCGGCGGCCAGGCTGACCGGCCCGCAGGCCCGCGCCATGCTGGAGCGCGCCGCCGCCCAGCCCACCCCGCCCGGCGGCGTCCCCCGGCACCCCGGCGGCACCGTGAGCTACACCCAGCACGCGCCGGCGCCCACCCAGCAGGTCAAGGCCCCGGTCAGGCCGTGGCTGCGCAACCTCGCCATCGGCGGGGCCGCCGCGGCTGCCCTGCTGGTGTTCACCGGCGGCGTCTTCGCAGGCCGCGCCGCCTTCACCGAGTCCCCGCCCGAGGGCCTCCAGCCGGTGGTCACGTTCGGCTCCGGCGGCGCCCTGCCCGACTTCAGCCTCAGCAGCGGCTACTGCGGCGACAACTTCCTCGGCCCCACCGTCAAGGTCAACAGCGCCAGCTGCGAGGACGACCACAGCATCCAGGTGTTCGCCAGCAGCAACCCGTTCGGCAGCGCCGACGACCTGGCCTACCCCGGCGACGCGCAGCTGCACGCCTTCGCGAACGAGTTCTGCTCGCTCAGCTTCGCCTCCAGCCTGGTCACGGCCACCGACAAGACCGCGCTGGTCTACGCGCCGGTCGTGCCGACCGCGGCGAACTGGCGCAGGCAGTACGCCGACACGAAGACCTCCCGCGAGGTCTTCTGCGTGCTCTGGAACAAGGACGGCAGCCAGCTCGCCGAGAAGCTCGTCGACCGCTAGCCGCGCGAGCGGACCCCGGCAAGTAGGCGCTGTCAACACGGACCGCTCCCCGGCGGGTAGGTTGGGCGGCATGGGTCTAGCTCAGGACGAACGCCGACTGCTGGCGGAGCTGTTCACCGAGGTGGGGCCGGACGCCCCCACGCTGTGCGACCCGTGGCGCACCAAGGACCTCGCCGCGCACCTCGTGCTGCGCGAGCGCAGGCCGGACGCCGCCGCGGGCCTGTTCGTCAAGCCGCTCGGCGACCACACGCAGAAGGTCCAGGACGACTACGCCGCCAAGCCGTGGGCCGAGCTGGTCGACCTGGTCCGCGTGGGCCCGCCCAAGTGGTCGCCGCTCGCGCTGCTGGACGAGAAGGTCAACGGCATGGAGTACTTCGTCCACCACGAGGACGTCCGCCGCGCGCTGGACGGCTGGGAGCCGCGCCCCGCCGACGTGGTCCGCGACGCCGACCTGTGGCGGGCCCTGCCCCCCATCGCCAAGCTCAACCACCGCAAGAGCCCGGTGGGCGTCGTGCTGCGCCGCACCAGCGGCGAGACGATCACCGCGAAGGCGGGCCCGACGCCGGTCACGATCACCGGCGAGCCCGCCGAGCTGGCCCTGCTCTGCTTCGGCCGGGACGCCGTGCGGGTGAGCTACGAGGGCGACCCCTCGGCCGTCGAGGCGGTCCGCTCGCTCAACCGGAGCACGTAGCGGCTGCTCGCTGAGGGTGACGCGGTAGCGTTCAGCCATGACCGGATGCCCTACCGCCTCACCCGGCCGCCCCTTCGGCCGCCTGCTCACCGCGATGGTGACCCCGTTCGACGCGGACGGGGCGCTCGACCTGGCCAAGGCCCAGGAGCTCGCGGCGCACCTGGTCGAGCAGGGCAACGACGGGCTGGTCGTCAACGGCACCACGGGGGAGAGCCCCACGACCACCGACGAGGAGAAGGAAGCCCTCGTCAGGGCGGTCGTGGAGGCGGTCGGCGACCGCGCCACCGTCGTCGCGGGCGCGGGCACCTACAACACCGCGCACAGCGTCGAGCTGGCCCAGTCCGCCCAGAAGGCGGGCGCGCACGGCCTGCTCCTGGTGACGCCGTACTACTCCCGCCCCACCCAGGCGGGCGTCGCGGCCCACCTCACCACCGTGGCCGACGCGACCGACCTGCCCGTGATGCTCTACGACATCCCGCCCAGGTCGGTCGTGCCGCTGGAGGTCGACACGATCCTGCGGCTCGCCGCGCACCCCCGGATCCTGGCCGTCAAGGACGCCAAGGCCGACCTGCACGCGGGCAGCCGGGTCATCGCCGAGACCGACCTGGCCTACTACTCCGGCGACGACCCGCTGAACCTGGCGTGGCTCGCCGTCGGCGCGGTCGGCGCGGTCAGCGTCGTGTCGCACTTCGCCGCGGGCCCGCTGCGTGCGATGATCGACGCCTTCGAGTCGGGCGACGTCGTGCGCGCCCGCGAGCTGCACCAGTCGATCCTGCCGCTCCTGCGGCCGTTCGGCCGCATGCCCGGAGTCACCTACACCAAGGCGGGCCTGCGTTTGCGCGGGATCGACGCGGGCGACCCAAGGTTGCCGCTGGTACCCGCCACCGACGAGGACATCGAGGCCGTGAAGGCCGAACTGGGAGTCAACGCGTGATCAATCCGAGCTCACCCCCGCCCGCGCTGCCCGACGGTGCGCTGCGCGTCGTCGCACTGGGCGGAATCGGCGAGGTCGGCCGCAACATGACGGTGTTCGAGCACGCAGGCAGGCTGCTCGTCGTCGACTGCGGCGTCCTCTTCCCCGAGGACGACCAGCCCGGCGTCGACCTCATCCTCCCGGACTTCCGGGCGATCGAGGACCGGCTGGAGGACATCGAGGCCATCGTGCTCACGCACGGCCACGAGGACCACATCGGCGCCGTGCCGTTCCTGCTCAAGCTGCGCCCCGACCTGCCCGTGGTGGGCTCGCGCTTCACCCTCGCGCTGCTGGCCGCCAAGTGCCGCGAGCACCGCCAGAACCCCAAGCTGATCGAGGTCGTCGAGGGCGAGCGCCGCGACGCGGGTCCGTTCGAGCTGGAGTTCTTCGCGGTCAACCACTCCATCCCGGACGCGCTGGCCGTGGCCATCCGCACCTCCGCCGGGCTGGTGCTGCACACCGGCGACATCAAGCTCGACCAGCTGCCGCTCGACGGCAGGCTCACCGACCTGGCCGGGTTCTCCCGGCTCGGCGACGAGGGCGTCGACCTGTTCCTGGTCGACTCCACCAACGCCGAGGTGCCCGGTTTCGTGGTGCCCGAGCGCGAGATCGGCCCGGTGCTGGAGAACGTCATCCGCAAGGCCGAGCAGCGCGTCATCGTGGCCTGCTTCGCCTCGCACGTGCACCGCGTGCAGCAGGTGCTGGACGTGGCCGTGCGCTACGAGCGCCGGGTCGCGCTGGTGGGCCGCTCGATGGTGCGCAACATGGGCATCGCCGCCGAGCTGGGCCTGCTGCACGTGCCGGACGGGCTGTTCGTCGACATCGACGAGGCCATGCGGATGCCCGAGGACCAGGTCCTGTTCGTCTCCACCGGCTCCCAGGGCGAGCCGCTGTCGGCGCTGTCCCGGATGGCGCGCGGCGAGCACCGCCAGATCTCCATCCGCGCCGGTGACACGATCGTGCTGGCCAGCTCGCTGATCCCCGGCAACGAGAACGCGGTGTTCGGCGTGGTCAACGGCCTGTCCCGGCTGGGCGCCACGGTCGTGCACCAGGGCAACGCCAAGGTGCACGTGTCCGGTCACTCGCCCGCGGGCGAGCTGCTGTTCCTCTACAACGCGGTGCGCCCCAGCAACGTCATGCCGGTGCACGGCGAGTGGCGGCACCTGCGCGCGAACGCCGCGCTGGCGGTGGCCACGGGCGTGAACGAGGAGCAGGTCGTCATCGCCGAGGACGGCGTCGTCGTGGACATGGTCGACGGCAAGGCCGCCATCAGCGGCCGGGTCGAGGTCGGCCACGTGTACGTGGACGGGCTGTCGGTCGGCGACGTCGGGGAGTCGACGCTGTCCGACCGCCTGGTCCTGGGCGAGGGCGGCTTCATCGCGATCACGGTCGCGATCGACTCCAGCACCGGCCGCGCGGTCGCCCCGCCGACCGTGTCCGGCCGCGGCTTCTCCGACGACCCGAAGGCGCTGGACCAGGCCGTCTCGCTGGTGGAGATGGAGCTGTCGCGCACCGAGGCCGAGAACATCACCGACTCGCACCGCATCGCGCAGGCGGTGCGCCGGGTGGTCGGCCGCTGGGTCGCCGAGACCTACCGGCGCAGGCCCATGATCGTGCCGACGATCATCCCGGTCTAGGGCCGAGGGGTTCTTCCGCGTCGAGCGGGGGTCGGGACTCGTCCCGGCCCCCGCTCGCGCGTTCGCCCGGTTCGCGGGGGCCCCGCGTCAGGACGAGGCGCCTGCCGCGGGCGCGGGCCGCCACGGGCTGCTGCCGGTGGTCGGCCGGGTCGGGTCCTGGAAGCGGGGCGCGTCGGGCTCGTCGGCCCGCAGCGGGGCGAGGCCCGCCGTGATCGCCCGCATGATCCGCTCGTGCGCGCGCCGGGCGTGACCGGGCGCGCCGTCGCTCAGGTCGGACAGGTCCACCGGCGCCCCGAAGTGCACCCGGTACTCCGGCCGCCGCCGCACGCCCCGCAGGTACGAGGTCACGTAGGGCGCGACGTCCTTGGCGCTGTCCACGGTCAGCCCGCCCCAGCAGACCGCCTCGTGCGCGCCCCACTGGCTCACCGGCACCACCGGGATGCCGCCGCTGAGCGCCAGCCGCGCCGCGCCGGTCTTGCCGCGCTCCGGCCACAGGCCGGGGTCCTGGCTGATCCGCCCCTCCGGGTACAGCGCGACCGGGTCGGACCCCGCCTTCAGCGCCTCGACCGTGCGGCCGTACGCGTCGCCGACCGTGGCCGAGGCCCGGTCCACCCGCAGGTGCCCGGAGGCCTTCAGGAGCGCGCCCGCGACGGGGACGTCCAGCAGCCCGCCCGCGATCAGGAACCGGGGCGCGACGCCGATCTTGTGGCAGGCGGCGACCAGGACGAACGGGTCCAGGTTGCCGATGTGGTTCGAGGCCAGCAGCAGCGGCCTGCCGCGCAGCCGGGCCGGGATGCCCCCGGTCACCCGGAGGCTGCCGCTCAGGCCGATGAAGGCCCGGTCCATGGCGGTCAGCAGGCGCCACAGCGGCGGGGTGGGCGCAGGTTGAGTCACAGCGGGCAGGCTACGGCGTGTCGAGGTGTGGCCGCACCGCGATCCGGGCAACCATGGTCATCGAGGAAGCACACCTCACGTCCCCCGGCAACTCCTGGGGCACGTGGTGCGCAGGGGGATAACGTAGCGAACATGGCTGGCCGGACTACTGGGACTTCGCGCAAGGGTTCGACCCGAGGCGGTGGCGGGGCGAAGCCGAGGGCGGCTGGAGGCCGCCCGGCGCCGCGCAAGCAGGCGGCCAAGCCCGCCGCCACGCGCAGGCCGCAGGCGCGCAGGGCCGCGCCCAGGAAGAAGAAGGCCCCCACGGTCTTCGGCGCGGCCTGGCGCGGCATCAGCCGCTCGGTCGGCGGGCTGGTCCGGGGCCCGGAGAGCGGCAACCAGGCCGCGACCCACCGCCGCGACGGGTTCGGCATGGTGCTGATCTCACTCGCCGTGATCACCGGCGCGGGCGTGTGGTGGCAGGCGGCCGGGCCGGTCGGCGAGTGGGTGGACTCGTCGGTGCGCAGCACGATCGGCGCGCCCGCGATGCTCCTGCCGGTGGTGCTGCTCGGCATCGGCGTCACCCTCATGCGCACCGACGCCAACCGCGAGGCCAGGCCCCGCTACCTCGGCGGCACCCTGCTCGTCGCGATCGGCTTCCTCGGCATGTTCCACCTGATCGGGGGACTGCCCGCGGACTCGGCGGGCCGCCAGGAGGCCGGTGGCGCGCTCGGCTACCTCGCGGGCGGGTTCCTCGCCCAGGGGCTGACGCCGTGGATCGCGGGCCCCGTGCTCGTGCTGATCTTCGTGCAGGGCCTGCTGCTGCTCACCGACGTCACCATGCGCGACCTGCCCGCGAAGTTCAGCGGCCGGTTCTCCGCGCGCGAGCCGGAGGGCTTCGACGGGTTCGACGACGGCTACGGCCGCGACGAGGGCTACGACGAGCCCTACGACGACGACCCGTACGACGAGCCCGCCCCCAAGCCCGCGCCGACCGCGAAGCTGCGCAAGCCCACCCGCCGCAAGCAGCCCGCCGCCGAGCTGGACGCGGCGGCCGAGGGCGCCGACGTCCCGCCCCCGGACGACGAGCCGCCGTTCGAGCCCGTCCCGCCGCCCGTCGCGCAGGCTCCCAAGCCGCGCAAGCCGAAGGTCGAGCCGAAGGCCAACGCGCCCGCCGAGGGCCTGCCCTCGTCCAGCCTGGCCGCCGTGCGCGCCGTCGAGGGCCCCTACCAGCTGCCGCCGCCGACCATCCTCAAGGACGGCGACGCGCCGATGGTGCGCAGCAAGGCCAACGACATCATGATCGAGGCCATCACGGGCGTGCTGGAGCAGTTCTCCATCGACGCGCACGTCACCGGCTTCACCAGGGGCCCGACGGTCACCCGGTACGAGGTCGAGCTCGGCCCCGGCGTGAAGGTCGAGAAGATCACCGCGCTGACCAAGAACATCGCCTACGCCGTCGCCACCGACAACGTGCGGCTGCTCGCGCCCATCCCCGGCAAGTCCGCCGTGGGCATCGAGGTGCCCAACAGCGACCGTGAGATGGTGCGCCTGGGCGACGTGCTGCGCGCGTCCTCCGCCGTCAACGACGACCACCCGATGGTGGTGGGCCTCGGCAAGGACATCGAGGGCCACTTCGTCACCGCGAACCTGACGAAGATGCCGCACCTGCTGGTCGCGGGCTCCACCGGCTCCGGCAAGTCCAGCTTCGTCAACTCGATGCTGGTCTCGCTGCTGGCCAGGGCCACGCCGCAGGAGGTCAGGATGATCCTGATCGACCCGAAGATGGTCGAGCTGACCCCGTACGAGGGCATCCCGCACCTGATCACGCCCATCATCACCCAGCCGAAGAAGGCCGCCGCCGCGCTGGCCTGGCTGGTGGAGGAGATGGAGCAGCGCTACCAGGACATGCAGGTCAACCGGGTGCGGCACATCGACGACTTCAACCGCAAGGTGCGCACCGGGCAGATCACCGCGCCGCCGGGCAGCGAGCGCGAGTACCAGCCGTACCCGTACATCATGGCGATCGTCGACGAGCTGGCCGACCTGATGATGACCGCGCCGCGCGACGTCGAGGACGCGATCGTCCGGATCACCCAGAAGGCCCGCGCGGCGGGCATCCACCTGGTGCTGGCCACCCAGCGGCCCTCGGTGGACGTGGTCACCGGCCTGATCAAGACGAACGTGCCGTCGCGGCTCGCGTTCGCCACCTCCTCGCTCACCGACTCGCGGGTCATCCTCGACCAGCCCGGCGCCGAGAAGCTCATCGGCATGGGCGACGGGCTGTTCCTGCCGATGGGCGCGGGCAAGCCCCGCCGCATCCAGGGCGCGTTCGTCGGCGACGAGGAGATCTCCGAGATCGTCGAGTTCACCAAGCGGCAGGCGCAGCCGGAGTACACCGACGGCGTCACCAGCTCGGGCAAGGCGGAGAAGAAGGAGATCGACGCCGACATCGGCGACGACCTCGACCTGCTGCTCCAGGCCGCCGAGCTGATCGTGACCTCGCAGTTCGGGTCGACGTCCATGCTCCAGCGCAAGCTGCGGGTCGGGTTCGCCAAGGCGGGCAGGCTCATGGACCTGCTGGAGACCAGGGGCATCGTCGGCCCGACCGAGGGCTCGAAGGCCCGCGACGTGCTGCTCAAGCCGGACGAGCTGGCCACCGCCGTGGAGCTGATCAACGGCGGCGGGCCCGCGGTCGTGGCCGACGAGGGGTGAGCCGGGGGGCTCAGCCGATGGTCTCCCGACCGCCGACGAGCTTCCCGAACTGGCGCGCCGCCAGGTAGTACGCGTCGGCGGTGCGCCTGCACACCCACTTGCCCGCGCACTGGCCGTACAGGTCGGCGCGGAACAGCTCGTCCAGGCGGCGCCGGGCGTCCTCGGAGAACCGGCGCTGCCCCGCGTAGTTGCGGTAGCCGAAGTCGTGCCGCTCGCACGCCGGCTGGAAGTTGTAGCCGAGCGGGTGCTCCGGGGCGAGCGTGCAGCCGTCGGAGTCCCAGACGAGGCCGTCGCCGGGCCGGGCGGCGGCCCGCAGCGCGGTGAAGTCGGCGAGGCTGCGGCCGAAAAGGTAGTCGTCGGTGACCGCCCTCGGGTCCGCCTGGGCGGTGGCGGCGACCGGGCCCAGCAGCAGGGCGAGGACGGCGAGCATCGGGGTGAGGACGGCGTGCGTCCGGTTGGTCGGCACGGGTGCGCTCCAGGGGTGAGGCGGATGGGTGCCGCTCCCCGTCCTACCCCGCGCCCGGCCCGCCACCGGGGAAAGTCACCCGTGCGGCGGGGTGAGCGCTGCTCCGGTCGCGCTCGGTGTCCGGGCGGCGGGCCCGCGCCCGGCCTCAGCGCCGGGTGTCGTCGTCCTCGTCCTCGCCCGCCAGGAACCGGGTGATCTCCGGGTCGTCCGGGACGCCCTCGTCGCCGGGGCGGCGCACCAGGTTCTCCGCGATCGACACCGGCTCGTCGGCCCAGGCCGGGCGGAAGTCGCCGGACGGCACCAGGCCGTGCCGCTGGGCGAACTCCTCGGCCGCGTCCCGCACCGACTCGCGCAGCGCGCCCACCACGACCGTCTCCGCCGTGTAGGTCAGCTCGACCAGCAGCTCGCGGATGCGGTCGAGCTGGTCCTCCTGGTTGGCCGGGCCCTCCAGCGTCGGCCACAGCCTGCGCTCGAACAGCTCGACGAACTCCCTGGCGATGGCGTCGGTGGAGCGGCGCAGGCCTGCGAAGTGGTCGAGCACCTCGTCGCTGGGGATCGCCAGGTCCGCGAGGCGGGTGCCGGACTCCAGCGCCCACCGGCGCACGTGCGGCCAGCCGAACCGCCAGCGCACCAGGCCGACCTCGACGGCGCGGCGCAGCAGCGCGGGCCGCAGGTCGCCCAGCGGCATGAGCTTGCCCGCGTCGCGCAGCCGGACGCGCACCCAGTCGTCGGGGCCCTCGGTGTCACCGAGGCCGAGCACGGAGGCCACCGTGGCGCCGCGCGCCCGCGCCGCGACCAGCTCGGCGATGGCGGGCAGCGAGAAGCCGCGCGACTGGAGCCGCTGCACCAGGGTCAGCCGCTCGATGTGCGTGTCGTCGTAGTGGGCGACGCGCCCCGTCTTGCGCGGGGGGTGCAGCACGCCCTTGGTCTGGTACATCCGGATGGTGCTGCCGGGCAGGCCGACCCGCACCGCCAGCTCGTCCACGGTCAACTGCTCCACCCGGACATCCTCGGCGGACGCACTAGTGGAGTCAAGACTGTGCTAGTTGCAACTCGAACAGTTTTCGGTGGAATCCAGGTGGACCGGGTCACGTCCCGGCTGCCCGACCGCCGGCGCCCGACGGCTACAGGTGCACCAGCATCCGGGTGTTGCCCAGGGTGTTCGGCTTGACGTACGACAGGTCCAGGAACTCCGCGACGCCCTCGTCGGCCGACCGCATGATCTCCTCGTAGACCTCGGGCGACACCGGCGTGCCCTCGATCTCCACGAACCCGTGCCTGCCGAAGAACGAGGTCTCGAAGGTGAGCACGAACACCCGCGCCAGCTGGAGCTCGCGCGCGGTGTCCAGCAGCCTGGTCACCACCCGGTGGCCGATGCCGCGCCCCACGGCGGCGGGGGAGACCGCGACCGTGCGGATCTCGGCCAGGTCCTCCCACAGCACGTGCAGCGCGCCGCAGCCCAGCACCACGCCGCCCTCCTCGGCCACCCAGAACTCCTGGATGTCCTCGAACAGCGTGACCAGCGGCTTGGACAGCAGCACCTTGCCCGCGTACTGGTCGATGAGGGCCTTCATCGCGCGCACGTCGCCGGTCCTGGCCCGCCGCACGTTGATCGGGTCGTTCACGGTGCAAGAAAGTAGTCCTTCGGCGGCGGTCGTGGGCACGCGGTGCTCACCCGCTGGGACCTGGGGGCGCGCGGCGCGGACCCGGCGTGGTCGTCGTAGCGCGCTTCACCTTTTCGGGCGAACCTCCGTGCGGTGAGCGTCGGAACGCGCCGTCACCACCCGCCTCGGCGTCCCGGCCCCCGCTCCCGACCCCCGGCCGGGCGCGGGGCCGAGCGGGGCGCGCGGGGCCAGCAGGTCATGGCCCGCTCCCGTGGCCGGTTACCCTGAGCACCGTGCCTTCCCCCACCACGTCCAAGCGCGTCGCCATGCTGACCCTCGGGTGCGCCCGCAACGAAGTCGACTCCGAGGAGCTAGCGGGCAGGCTGACCGCGGGCGGGTGGCAGCTGGTGGACGACGAGGCCGACGTCGTCGTCGTCAACACCTGCGGCTTCGTCGAGTCCGCCAAGAAGGACTCGGTCGACACACTGCTCGCCGCCTCCGACTCCGGCGCGAAGGTCGTCGCGGTCGGCTGCATGGCCGAGCGGTACGGCGCGGAGCTGGCCGAGAGCCTGCCCGAGGCCAACGCGGTGCTCGGCTTCGACCACTACGGCGACCTGGCCGACCGGCTCGACGACGTGCTCGCGGGCAAGGCCCTGGAGTCGCACAAGCCGGTCGACCGGCGCACGCTGCTGCCGATCACGCCGGTCAAGCGCCAGGAGAAGGCGCAGGAGGTCCAGGTGCCGGGCCACGGCTGGGGCCCGCGCGTGCTGCGCACCCGCCTGGACGACGCCCCGGTCGCCCCGCTGAAGATCGCCTCCGGCTGCGACCGCCGCTGCTCGTTCTGCGCGATCCCGTCCTTCCGGGGCGCCTTCGTCTCCCGCCACCCCGACGAGATCGTCGCCGAGGCCATGTGGCTGGCCGAGCAGGGCGTGCGCGAGCTGTTCCTGGTCAGCGAGAACTCCACCTCCTACGCCAAGGACCTGCCCCGCGAGCTGGGCGCGCTGGAGCAGCTGCTGCCCAGGCTCGCCGCGATCGAGGGCGTGGACCGGGTGCGGGTGTCCTACCTCCAGCCCGCCGAGACCAAGCCGTCGCTGGTCAAGGCCATCGCGACCACGCCGGGCGTGGCCGACTACTTCGACATGTCCTTCCAGCACTCCAGCGAGGCCGTGCTGCGCCGGATGCGCCGGTTCGGCTCCACCGAGTCGTTCCTCGCGCTGGTGAGGCAGATCCGCGAGCTGGCCCCGCGGGCGGGCATCCGCAGCAACTTCATCGTCGGCTTCCCCGGCGAGACCGAGGCCGACGTCGCCGAGCTGGAGCGCTTCCTCACCGAGGCGCGGCTCGACGCGGTCGGCATCTTCGGCTACTCCGACGAGGACGGCACCGAGGCCGAGGGCCTGGCCGACAAGCACGACGCCGACACCGTCGCCGAGCGGGTGGCCCGGATCTCCGCGCTGGTCGAGGAGCTGACCGCGCAGCGCGCCGAGGACCGCGTCGGCGAGGAGGTCGTCGTGCTGGTCGAGCACGAGGAGGACGACGAGACCGACTGCACCGGTCGCGCCGCCCACCAGGCCCCCGAGGTCGACGGCGAGTGCGTCATCACCAACGCCGACGGGCTCAGCGTCGGCGACCTGGTCCGCTGCCGGGTGGACGCCGCCGAGGGCGTCGACCTGGTCGTCACCGCGATCGAGGTGCTGCCGAGGTGACCGAGCCCGCGCGCGTGCCGGTGCTGAACATCGCCAACGTGCTGACGATGTCCCGTCTGGTGCTCGTGCCGGTGTTCCTGCTCGCGCTGTTCGCGGGCAGCGGTCACGACACGCAGTGGCGACTCGCCGCCTTCGCGGTGTTCGTGGTGGCCTCGGTGACCGATCACGTCGACGGCAACCTGGCCCGCAAGTACGGGCTGATCACCGACTTCGGCAAGATCGCCGACCCGATCGCGGACAAGGCGCTCACCGGGGCCGCCCTGGTGGGCCTGAGCATCCTCGGGGACCTCGCCTGGTGGGTGACGGTGGTGATCGCGGTCCGCGAGATCGGGGTGACCCTGCTGCGCTTCTGGGTGATCCGCCACGGGGTGATCCCGGCCAGCCGGGGCGGCAAGGCCAAGACCCTGGTGCAGATCTTCGCCATCGGCTTCTACGTGCTGCCGCTGCCCGGCTGGGGCCAGCTGGTCGCCCAGGCGACCATGGGCCTCGCGGTGCTGCTGACCGTCGTCACGGGCGTGGACTACGTGGTGCGCGCGGTGCGGCTGCGGGCGCGCGGCAAGCGCGCGGTGGCCGGGGCGTGAGCGCCGGGGTGGCGGGGGACGCCACCGGGGCGGACCCCACCCCCGAGGGGGACGCCGCTGCGGGAAGCCGCAGCGGTGCGGTTTCGACCGGGCGCGTCCTCGCCGAGGGCGTCCCGGACCCGCTGGCGGTCGAGGTCGTCGGCCTGCTGCGCGCCAGGGGCGAGACGGTCGCGACGGCCGAGTCGCTCACGGCGGGCGCGGTCGGCGCGCTGCTGGCGGGCGTGCCCGGCGCGAGCGCGGTCCTGCGCGGCGGCCTGATCGTCTACGCCACCGAGCTCAAGCACTCGCTCGCCGGGGTGTCCGCCGAGCTGCTCGCCGAGCACGGCGCGGTTCACCCCGACGTGGCGGCCCAGCTCGCCACCGGCGCCCGCGACCGCTGCGGGGCCACCTGGGGCCTCGGGCTCACCGGGGTGGCGGGCCCCGGCCCGCAGGACGGGGTGCCACCCGGTGTCGTGCACATCGGGGTCGCCGGGGTCTCACCCGTAGGGGGACCCTCGGTGGAAGTGTCCTCGGTCACCCTCAGTGGTGATCGTCACCGGGTTCGGGTCGCGTCGGTGATCACCGCCCTGGAATTGCTGCGTGCGCGGCTGCTCGTCCCGGTAGGGTGAGCTGGGTGAGCTGAGCTGGATGATTCCCCGCGCGCGGTCCCGCTTGAACGGGAACTTCGCGGGGTATTCACCCGTTCGCTGTTGGAGGACGTGCCAGGAAGTCACTGCCCGCCGTCGGGGTGGATCGGTAACGTGGTGGCACGGCCGGCCGGAAGGAGGCGCGCGATGACCGTGCTGCTGCGCGAGGCGATCGGTGATCGGCTCCGCCATGCCCGCACCACACAACGCCGCACGCTGCGCGAGGTCTCCAGGACCGCGCGCGTGAGCCTCGGGTACCTGTCCGAGGTCGAGCGGGGGCGCAAGGAGGCGTCGAGCGAGCTGCTCGCCGCGATCTGCGACGCGCTCGAACTGCCCCTGTCCGAACTGCTGCACCTGGTCGCCGCCGACATCGGCGCCGTCGACAAGGTGGCGAAGTCCGCCGCGCTGGCGGAGCGCGAGGCCGCTCGCGCCGGGCTCGAGGCGGGCACCCTGGTGCCCGCGGTGGTCGGCAACGACCTGTCCGACCTGAGGCTGCAACCCGTCCTCACGCACCGGCTGCCGACCGCGATCAGCAAGCCGCGCGGTTCCGTGGTGGCCGCCTGATACCCGTGCTCCACCGCCAGCGCCGAACCGGAACGCCGGTTCGGCGCGTTGGCGTGCAACGAGTTGACAACCGCTTGCGGGGTACCTGCAACGCTGGGGGCGGCTGCCAGGCAGGATGGCCGTGCCGTCCGACTCGCCTCTCGGGGGTACTCGGGGTGATCCCGGATATTCCGCCGGGTCGGTGGAAGCGCGGCTGCACAACTGACACGATGGAACCAACACCGGCACCGGGTCGTTGCCAATCACGAGCGCGAGCCAGGAAAGTGCGGAGAAGGCAGGCGTAGGAGATGGCCAACCCTTTCGTGAAGGCATGGAAGTACTTCATGGCGGCTTTTTCGTCGAAGATCGACGAGCACGCCGACCCGAAGGTGCAGATCCAGCAGGCCATCGAGGAGGCGCAGCGGCAGCACCAGGCGCTCTCCCAGCAGGCCGCAGCGGTGATCGGCAACCAGCGGCAGCTGGAGATGAAGCTCAACCGGCAGCTCGGTGAGGTCGAGAAGCTCCAGGCCTCCGCGCGCCAGGCGCTCGTGCTGTCCGACGAGGCCCGCGCCAAGGGCGACGAGCAGCGCGCCGCCCAGTTCGAGGAGGCCGCCGCCGGGTTCGCGACCCAGCTGGTCACCGCCGAGCAGGGCATCGAGGACCTGAAGACGCTGCACGACCAGTCGCTGCAGGCCGCGACCCAGGCGAAGCAGGCCGTCGAGAACAACGCGTCGGTCCTGCAGGGCAAGCTCGCCGAGCGCACCAAGCTGCTCAGCCAGCTGGAGCAGGCCAAGATGCAGGAGCAGGTCTCGCACTCGCTGCGGCAGATGACCGAGCTCGCCGCGCCCAGCAGCACCCCGTCCCTGGACGAGGTCCGCGACAAGATCGAGAAGCGGTACACCACCGCCCTCGGCTCCGCGGAGCTGGCGCAGAACTCGGTGCAGGGCCGCATGATGGAGGTGCAGCGCTCCACCACGCAGATGGCGGGCATCTCGCGCCTCGACCAGATCCGCGCCTCCATGGGCGGTGGCGCGACGGCGGGCGAGATCACCGCGAAGCCCAACTCCGCCGCCGCCAACATCCAGCAGGAGATCCAGCAGCGGGTGCAGCAGGCGCAGTCCCAGCCGCAGCAGGCCACGCAGCAGCTCCCGCAGAACCCGCCCGCCCAGAGCTGATGGGGTGATCCGCGATGCTTCCCGCCAACCGCAAGCTCGTTCCGGGTGAGCTGGTCGAGCTCTTCAACGCGCAGCAGGGGCAGGTCGCGGACCAGGTGAAGCGGCGCTTCACCGCGTGGAACGACCCGAGGGCCCGGCTGGACCGGCGCTACCGCCGATCCAGCCGGGCGCTCACCGTCTGGGCGATCATCCTCGCGGTGTTCTCCGTGCTCGGCGTGCTGGCCGTGGTCGGCGCCGTGCCGGTCGCGGCCGGGGTCGTCGGCGCGCTGGGCGCCACGGGCGGCGCGGTGCTGGCCGTCCGGTCCGGGGTGAAGATGCGCGCCATCGACGCCGAGCGGACCGAGCTGGCGAACACCGCCCCGCCGCCGAGGCCCCCGCTGCCCGCGAAGGCGTCGGCGGCCCGGTACCCGATGGAGCGGCTCGCCGAGGCCGAGGACGCCCTGGCGGAGCTGCTGGTGCAGCTCGACTCCAGCCGGATCACCTCGGTGCCGACCGAGTCCGTCGAGCAGGCCCGCGCGACGGGCCGGGAGGCGGCCTCGGCCATCCGGGCGGTCTCGCAGCAGCTCCAGGCGGTCGAGCGGGCCCGCGACACGGCCCCTCCGCTCCAGCGCGCGCCGCTGGTGGAGGGCGTGCGCAAGCTGCGGGTCCAGCTGGACGAGGGCGTCGACGGCTACTGCGGGCTGGTCGGCGCGGCGGGCAACGTGCTCGCGGAGAGCGCGGCGGCCAACCCGAGGGCCGTGCTCGACGAGGCGACCGACCACCTGGCGGGGCTCGCGTCCGGACTGCGCGAGCTGTCCGGCTGACCCCACCCCGACCCCGCTCCACCCTTCGCCCCTGGCTCCGGCCGGGGGCGTTGTCGTGTGTGAAGTAGCTCACCGCGCGGCGCGGCCCGGCTCGGCCGTCCGGGGAACCCGATCGGCCGGTGGGGTGATCACCGGGCCGCGTCCCGACCGGTGGGCGGCTGCTGCGGCGCGCCGGGGGCGGGGACCCCGTGAACAGCGCTTTTGTGAGCGCCCTTCGTGTTGCCCGGCTCCGGAGCGTCACCAGGGTGACGGCCCGCTCCCGGCTTCCGGGAGCGCACCAGCCCCCGAGGTGGGGAGCGCCCGATCGCCGCGCTCGGCTGCACCACTTCGCGCAGCGGGCATTGCGGTGCGTCGCGCGGGGTCTGGCGGACCATGCTGCAATCGTGTGATTATCAGACTGTTATATAGCGTTGCCCACTACGTGGCGTGGCAGGATCGCCAGGTCCGGCGCGAGGGGGCGCCGGGGGAGCGCGGAGCGGTCGGGAGGTCCAGCGGACGTGGCGTTGTGGACTGTGCGCGGGGACGGGCGGGTCACCGAGGGTGACACCATCGCCCCGGAGGAGCGGCCCAGTTGGCCGCTGACCCTCGGGTTCGGCGCGCAGCACTTCGTGGCCATGATCGGCGCCACCGTCTTCGTCCCCGCCACCACCGGGCTGCCGGTCGGCACCACCCTGCTGTTCTCCGGCGTCGGCACCCTGCTGTTCCTGATGATCACCCGCAACCGGGTGCCCGGCTACGTCGGCTCCTCGTTCGCGTTCATCGCCCCGCTCCAGGCCGCCCGGCTCGAGGGCGTCCCGGCCCAGCTCGGCGGCGTGCTCGCCACCGGGCTGCTGGTCGTGGTCGTCGGCATCGCGATCAAGGCGCTGGGCGTGCGCACGCTCGACTCGATCATGCCGCCCGCCGTCACCGGCGCCGTGGTCATCCTGATCGGCCTGAACCTCTCCAAGGCCTCCACCGGCGCGTTCTCCCAGCAGCCGCTCATCGCCGGGCTCACCCTCGGCGTGATCATGCTGTGCGGGGTGCTCGGCCGCCGCGCGTTCTTCCGGTTCTCGGTCCTGCTCGGCGTGCTGGCGGGCTGGGGCCTCGGCTTCGCGCTCGGCGTCGTGGACACCTCCGCCGTGGCCGAGGCCGCCTGGTGGGGCCTGCCCGAGGCGCACGCGCCGGAGGTCCGCCCGTCCGTGGTGCTGCTGTTCCTGCCCGTGGTCATCGTGCTGGTGGCCGAGAACATCGGCCACGTCAAGGCGATCGCCGCGCTGTCCGGCCGCGACCTGGACGGCAGCGTCGGCGACGCGGTCATCGCCAACGGCCTGTCCACGACGCTGGCCGGTCTCGGCGGCGGCGTCGGCACCACCACCTACTCGGAGAACATCGGCGTCATGGGCGTGACGCGGGTGTTCTCCACCGCCGCCTACGCGGTCACGGCCGCGGCGGCGATCGCCCTGTCGTTCTGCCCGAAGGCCCTGGCCCTGCTGTCCACCATCCCGCCCGGCGCGCTCGGCGGGGCGACCCTGGTGCTGTTCGGCCTGATCGCCGTGGTCGGCGTGCGGATCTGGCTGGACAACCGGGTGGACCTGACCAACCCGGCCAACGCGCTGGTCGGCGGGGCCGCGCTGGTCGCCGGGGTCGGCGACCTGACCATCCCCGTCGGCGACCTGGAGCTGGGCGGGCTGGTGTGGGGCTCGCTGCTGGTGGTCATCCTGCACCCGCTGCTGCGCAGGCTCTGGGCCGTCCGCGCGGGCGCCTGACCGGGGCGCCCGACCTGTGCGCCCGACCTGTGCTCCCGACCGGCGGCCTCAGCGCGCCGGGTACTCCCGCTCGGCCTCGGTGCGGGTGGTGAGCATCTCCCAGTACAGCTCCGCGAGCACGTCCGGGTCGGCGGTGGGCACGTCCTTCGGCAGGCCGCCCAGCTCGCCGGAGACCACCAGTTCGTGCGCGGCGCTGCCCGCGATCATCGCGCCGATGGTGAGGGTGCCCGCGTAGACGCCCCGCCCGGCCAGCTCGCCGTGCAGGGAGTGGACGTAGTTGCGGGTCGCGGCCATGCCCAGGCTCACCCCGCTCAGCCCCGGCACCGGGTGCGCGGCGGACATGCCCTGGCCGATCAGCACCGCGCCGTCGCCGCGCTCCAGCAGTTCCGGCAGCACGGCGCCGACCAGCGCGACCGGGGTGAGCGTGAACAGCGCGACCTGGGAGAGCACCTGGTCGGTGGTCAGCTCGGCGGCGGGCGTCATCGCGAAGTCCACGCCGATCGGCGCGTACTCGACCACGTCGATGCGGCCCATCCGCTCCCTGATGGTCTCCACCAGCGCGGGCGCTGCCCGGTGGTCGGACAGGTCGGCGGTGAAGGCCTCCGCCTCGATCCCCTGCTCGGCCAGCTTCGCCACCAGCGCGTCCAGCCGGTCCCTGCGCCTGGCGACCAGCGCCACCCGGTACCCCTCGCGGCCGAACCGCCTGGCCACGGCCGCGCCGAGCCCGGTTCCCGCGCCGAACACGACGATCACCTTGCGCATATCATCCCCCGTACGGGTCGATAACTTGATGCGGCTGTCAACTTCCTGCGGGGGCAACCCTGCAACAAGTTGAGACTGGTGTCAAGTTCTCTCGGGAGGTGGCATGGCCGAGCCGGGCAGGACGCTGCGCAAGGACGCGCGCCGCAACCTGGAGAAGCTGCTGGACGCGGCGGCCGAGGTGTTCCGCGAGCGCGGCCTCGGCGTGCCGCTGGAGGAGATCGCGCAGCGCGCGGGCGTCAGCGCGGGCACGCTCTACAACCGGTTCGGCACGCGCGAGGCACTGGTCGACGCCGTCGTGCCCGAGCTCGTCGCCGAGCAGCTCGCCTCCGTGGCGGACGTCGCGCGCGCCCTGGACGACCCCTGGGAGTCCTTCGCGGCCTACCTGGAGGGCATGTGCGGCCTCCAGGCCTCGCAACCGGTGTTCGCCGACGTCCTGACCGGCCGCTACGGCGCCGCCGAGCGCCTCGGCGAGCTGTGCCACGCGCAGAACCTCAACGCCGCCGACATCGTCGAGCGGGCCCGCGCCTCGGGCGCGCTGCGCGCCGACTTCGCCCCCTCGGACGTCGCCGTGGTGTTCCTGTGCGTGGCCAGGGTCGTGGAGGCCACGGCGGGCATCGCCGACGACGCGTGGCGCCGCCTGCTCGCGGTGCTGCTCGACGGCCTGCGCGCGGGCGGCGCCCGCCCGCTGCCCGTGCCCGCGCTCACCGCCGCGCAGCTCGACGCGGTCACCGAGCGCGCCTCCACCCGGAGGTGAGCCCGGCTACCGGCCCAGCAGCGACCGGTTGATCCGCCGCACCAGACCCGGACCCTCGTAGATGAACCCGGTGTACACCTGGAGCAGGCTCGCGCCCGCGTCCAGCATCCGCTTCGCGTCGTCCGCCGACGCGATGCCGCCCACCCCGACGATCGGCAGCTTCCCGCCGGTCTCCCGGCTGACGAACCGCACCACCTCGCGCGCTCGGGCCGCCAGCGGCCTGCCGCTGAGCCCACCGGCCTGCTCCGCGAGGTGCGCGTCCCGCGCCACCACGCCGTCGCGCGACAGCGTGGTGTTCGTGGCGATCAGCCCGTCCACGCCGTGCGCCTCGCACACCTCCAGCAGCTCGCCGATCGCCGCCTCGGTCAGGTCCGGCGCGATCTTGACCAGCAGCGGCTTGCGCGCGCCCAGCTCGGCCATCTCCGCGTTCAGCGCCGACAGCAGCCGGTCCAGCGCGTCCCGGTCCTGCAGCGCGCGCAGGCCCGGCGTGTTCGGCGAGCTGATGTTGACCGCGAAGTAGTCGCCGTGCCGGTGCAGCGCCCGCAGCGAGAGCCGGTAGTCCTCCTCGGCCTCCTCGACGGGCGTCACCTTCGACTTGCCCAGGCTGATCCCCAACGGCACCGGCAGCGGCCCCAGCGCCTCCAACCGGTCGGCCAGCGCCTGCGCGCCCTCGTTGTTGAAGCCCATCCGGTTGATGATCGCCTCGCTGCCGCGCAGCCGGAACAGCCTCGGCAGCGGGTTGCCCGGCTGGGCCTTCGCGGTGACCGTGCCGACCTCGACGAACCCGAACCCCAGCGCGGCCCACGCGGGCAGCGCCCGGCCGTTCTTGTCCAGCCCCGCCGCCAGCCCCACCGGGTTCGGGAAGCGCACCCCGAACACCGTGCGCGCCAGGCCTGGCCCGCGCACGCCCAGGTTCACCCTGGCGGCCAGCGGGGAGACCCTCGACGCCAGGTCGAGCGTGGTCTCGTGGACCCGCTCCGCGTCCCCGTCGTGCAGGGAGAACAACGCCTTGCGCACCACGTTCCGGTAGATCACGGCCGCAACCCTATGCGATCGGACCCGGTTGGCAGCGCGGGCACCAGTACGCCACCCGCTCCAGCACCCCGGCGCCCTGGCCGCCGACCCGCACCCGCGTCCCGCAGCGCGCGCACGGCCGCCCGGTCCGCTCGAACACCCAGTGCTGCTGCCCGCGCCGCAGCGACCCGGTCGTGGACTGCTCCGGCCGCCACGCGTTGGCCAGCAGCAGCCTCCGGCACAGCCGCACGGCCTCCACCGGGTCCACCGCCGACACCGGCGACCACGGGGACACGCCCAGCAGGAAGCACACCTCGGCCTTGTACAGGTTCCCGACGCCCGCGAGCACCCGCTGGTCCAGCAGCGCCAGCCCCAGCTCCCGCTCGGGCTCCGCGACCAGCCTGCGCACCGCCTCGGCCTCGGCCGCCCCGTCCCAGTCGTCGGCCAGCAGGTCCGGGCCCAGGTGGCCGACCAGCCGGTGCTCGTCGGCGGTCGGCAGCAGCTCCAGGTCGTGCAGCGCGAACCCGATCGCCTGCCGGTCCGGCACCTCGAACACCGCCCGCGCCTGGTGGCCGGGACGGCGCCAGCGCTCACCCGGCCGGTACAGGTGCCACGCCCCGTCCATCCGGAAGTGGCTGTGCAGGCTCAGGTCCCCGCTGAACCGGGTGAACAGGTGCTTGCCCACCGACCGCACGCCCAGCACCTCGCGCCCGGCCAGGTCCGCCGTCGCGAACCTCGGGTGGCGCAGCTGACCGCGCAGCAGCACCCGGCCGGTCAGCGCGTCGGCCAACCGGTGGCCCGCGAGGAAGACCGTGTCACCCTCGGGCACGGCGGGCGCCCGCGAGACCGGTCACGCGTCCACCGCCTCGTGCGCCTCCTGGATCTCGTCCTCGTCGAAGTCCCGGTGCGAGGCCTTGCGCCTGCTCCGGCTCACCCGCAGCACCCGCGCCAGCAGCAGGTTGAACGCCAGCGCCACCTCGCGCGCGCCCGGCGTCCCCCACTCGTGGATCGGCATGCAGGCGCCCTGGGCCTGCTGCACCGCGAGGCGGTCCGGCAGCGCCACCGGCATCACCAGCGGGCCGAAGATGTCGCGCAGCTCCTCGATGCGGAACTGGTGCTCGTGCGAGCGCGGGCGCACCCGGTTGACCACCACGCCCAGCGGCTGGAGCTCGTCGTTGTGCTCCCGCTCGGACTGCACCGCCTCGAACGCGCGCTGCACGCCCGCGACGGCGAACATCGTCGGCTCGGTCACCAGCAGCGCCCGGTCCGCGGCCACCAGCGCCGAGCGGGTCAGCTGGCCCAGCGACGGCGGGCAGTCCAGCAGCACCAGCTGGTAGTCGTCCTCGACCACCGCCAGCGCCTCGCGCAGCCGCCCCAACCGCTTTTCACCCGGATCGGGGTGGTTCAGCAGCTCCGCGTCCTCCGAACCGGAGAGCACGTCGACCCCGTCGCCCCACGCCGACGGCGCGATGGCGGCCCGCACGGTCTCCGGGGCCGGTTCCTTGAGCACGTCGTAGACGCTGGCCGAGGACTCCCCCGGTTCCAGCGTGGAGGTGGCGTTGCACTGCGGGTCGAGGTCGATGACCAGCGTCCGCACGCCGCGCCTGAGCGCGGCCGACGCGAGACCCAGCGCGACCGTCGTCTTCCCCACTCCACCTTTGAGGCTGAGCACCGCGACCGTATGCACAAGGTGCAGCCTACGGCCCTTAGGCTTCTGTGCCATGCGACCGGACGCCGTACAGAGGGTGCTCGACACCGAGTTGACCGCCGCGAGGCACCGGCGGGGCGGCGAGCCCCCCAGGGTCCTGGACGTCGGCGGCGGCACCGGCGTGTGGGCCGTCCAGCTGGCCGCCGCGGGCTGCGCGGTCACCGTGGTCGACCCGAGCCCCGACGCGCTGGCCACCCTGACCCGGCGCGCCGCCGAGGCGGGCGTCGCCGATCGGGTGATCGCCGTGCAGGGCGACACCGACGCCCTCGGCGAGCTGGTCAGCGACGGCGCCGCCGACCTGGTGCTCGGCCACGGGCTGCTGGAGGTCGTGGACGACGCGACCACCGCCCTCGCCGCCCTCGCCGCCGCCGCGGCCCCCGGCGGGGCGGTCTCGGTCCTGGTGGCCAACCGCTACGCCGCCGTGCTGCACCGGGCCATCGGCGGCCGGATCGTCGACGCGCGCAGGCTCCTCGACGACGAGGGCGGTCAGCTCGCCGGGACCCGCGACCCGCTCCTGCGCCGGTTCGACGTGACAGGTCTTGAGACCCTGGTCTCATCGACCGGGCTGGCGGTAGAAATTCTCCAGGGGCACGGGGTCGTCGCAGATCTGGTGCCCGGCGCCGTGCTGGAGGCGAATCCCGGCGCGGCTGAGGCGTTGGCAGAGCTGGAACTGGCCGCCGCGACGCGTTCTCCCCTGCGAGACGTGGCCGCGCGGTTGCACGTGCTGGCTCGCCGCACGGGGTGAGTGGGGTGAGATGGACGGAGTCACCGGCGCGTTAGGGGTCGACGGGCGGTTCGACCCCGAGCAGGTTCGGGCAGCGGCAGCGGGGGACCGGGCTGCCGTGCGCGAACTGCTGGCGGTGGTTCGCCCGGTCGTGGTGCGCTACTGCCGCGCGAGGGTGGGACGGCAGGAGCGGACGTTCGCGTCCGCCGACGACGTGGCGCAGGAGGTGTGCCTGGCGGTGCTGACGGCGCTGCCGAGCTACCGCGACCAGGGGAGGCCGTTCCTGGCCTTCGTGTACGGCATCGCCGCGCACAAGGTCGCGGACGCGCACCGGGCCGCCGCCCGCAACCGGGCGGAACCGGTGCCGGAGCTGCCCGACTCGGTCTCGACCGAGGCGGGCCCGGAGACCAGGGCGCTGCACGGCGAGCTGTCCGACCGGATGGCGCGGCTGCTGCGCGTCCTGCCGGACAAGCAGCGGGAGATCCTGGTGCTGCGGGTCGTGGTCGGCCTGTCGGCCGAGGAGACCGCGCACGCGGTCGGCTCGACGCCCGGCGCGGTGCGGGTCGCGCAGCACCGGGCGCTCGCCAAGCTGCAGAAGATCGTGCGCCAGCCGCACCGGGTGTGACGGCGGCGCGCTGGCGGCCTCAGTGCCGCCAGCGCGTCCGCCGCGCCACCTCCTCCTCGTCGACGCCCTCGAACAGGGCGATCTCGCCGCGCCGCACGTCGGCCACGGTCGCCGCGAACTCCCGGCCCATCGCCGCGGTGAGCGCCGCGTCGGCCTCGAACGCCGCGACCGCCTCGCCCAGCGAGGTCGGCAACCTCGGCGCGTCCGGGTGATCCGCCGGGTTGCCCACCACCGGTTCCGGCAGCCCGCCGCCCTCGGCCAGCCCCGCCTCGCCCGCCGCGAGCACCGCGCCGAGCAGCAGGTACGGGTTGGCGGTCAGGTCGAAGCACTTGACCTCCACCGACCGGCCGCGCACCAGCCGCATCGCGGCCTCCCGGTTCTCCAGGCCCCACGCCGCGAACGGGCCCGACCAGCGCGACGGCACCAGCCGCAGGTAGCTGGCCACCGACGGCGCGCCGATCGCGCACAGCGCGGGCAGCCTGCGCAGCACGCCCGCGTAGAACGCCTCCGCCTCCGGCGCGAGCCCGAACCGGCCGCTCCCTCCGGACAACAGCGGGCGGCCGTCCCGCCACAGGCTCGTGTGCAGGTGCCCGCCGTTGCCGACGCCGCCCGCGACCACCTTCGGCGAGAACGACACCCGCATCCCGTGCCTGGCCGACACCGCGCGCACGGTCTCGCGCACCAGCACCGCCGTGTCCGCCGCCGCCACCGGCTCCTCCGGCGCGGTGGACAGCTCGAACTGGCCCGGCGCGTACTCGGGGTGGAACTGGAGCACGTCCACCCGCTGCTCGGCCAGCGCCGACAGCAGCTCGGCCGAGTAGTCGGACAGCTCGACCTGCCTGGCGTGGCCGTAGGCGGGCGCGGTCGTGACCGGCGCGAAGTCGTCGGTCCTCGCCCCGAGCGCCCACTCGACCTCGAACCCGGCCCTGAGCCGGTAGCCCCGCTCGGCGAGCCGCTCGGTCATCACCCGCGCGAAACCGCGCTCGTCCTGCGGGTGCCGCTCGCCGGTCTGGGCGTGCCGGTCGGCGGGCGCCCACGCCCAGCCGGGCTGACCGGCCAGCACCACCAGGCGGTCCAGGTCCGGGTGCAGGCGCAGGTCGCCGTCCGGGCCGCCCGCGTGCCTGCCCGCCACGATGCTGTCGTCGAGCAGGAAGGCGTCGAACACCTCGGCCGACCCCAGGCCCTCGGCGGCGGCCCACGGCAGGCGGGCCACCGGCACCGACTTCACCCGCGTGATGCCGCTGTGGTCCACCCAGGTGATCGCCACGGCGACCACGCCGCGCCTGCCCAGCTCGTCCACCACGCCCGAAGCGCGGTCCCTGCGGTGCTCCCGCTCGGCTGCGTCCATGGGGGCGTTGGCTACCGGGCGCGATTAGGGTGCGACAAGTGGAAACGCCGCTCGCGGTGGTCGAGACCACCCCATTGATCGACCACCACTGCCACGGGGTGCTCGGCGGGGAGCTGGACCGGCGGGCGTTCGAGGCGCGCCTGACGGAGGCTCCGGCCGCGGCGCCGGGGACGAGCCTGTTCGACACGGCGGTGGGGTTCGCGGTGCGGCGGTGGTGCGCGCCCGTGCTGGACCTGCCGCCGCACGCCTCCCCGGACGCCTACCTGGAGCGGCGGGCCGAGCTGGGGGCGGACGAGGTCAACCGGCGGTTCATCGGGGCGGCCGGGGTGGAGGTGTTCCTGGTCGACGCCGGGCTGCCCGGCGAGCTGGTCGACCCCTCGGCGTTCGGCGGGCGCTCGCTGGACGTGCTGCGGTTGGAGCGGCTGGCCGAGCTGGTGGTGGGGGAGGGCGCGGCGGGATTCCTGGACCGGGTGCGCTCGGCGCTGGAGCGCTCCCGGTCGGTGGCGGCCAAGTCGATCGCGGCCTACCGGGTGGGGCTCGACCTCGATCCGGCGCGGCCGTCGGACGCCGAGGTGGTGCGGGCGGCTTCCCGCTGGCTGGCCTCGGGGTCCGGGCGGTGCGCGGACCCGGTGCTGTCCCGGTTCCTGGTGTGGGAGGCGCTGGAGCGCGGGCTGCCGGTGCAGTTCCACGCCGGCTACGGCGACTCGGACCTCGACCTGCACCGGGCCGACCCGGCGCTGCTCACCCCGCTGCTGCGGGCGGTCCAGCCGCTCGGGGTCCCGGTGCTGCTGCTGCACAACTACCCGTTCCACCGGACCGCCGGGTACCTCGCGCAGGTGTTCCCGCACGTCTGCGCGGACCTCGGGCTGGCCACGCACGGGGTGGGCGACCGGGCCGCCGCGGTGCTCGCCGAGGCTCTGGAGCTGGTGCCTTGCGGGAAGTTCCTCTACTCGTCGGACGCCTGCGCGCTGGCGGAACTGCATTACCTGGGCGCGCTGCTGTTCCGGCGGGGGCTGTCGGAGGTCCTGCGGGGCAAGCTCACCAGCGGTGCTCTTTCGGATGAAGACGCCGTGCGGATCACCCGGATGGTGAGCGGCGGCAACGCGCGCCGCGTCTACCGGATCGACTAACCTGTCGAACAGCAGTTCGAGTCTCGGGGTGGGTGGAGGGGTGTTCCGTGGGGCGCAGCGCCAACCTGCCCAAGGGGCTGGTCGAGCGGTTCCGCGTGCGCGAGGGGGACGTCCCGGACGACGCGGGCTGCCGGATGCTGCACGTGGACATGGACGCCTTCTACGCGTCGGTCGAGATCCGCGACCGGCCGGAGCTGGCCCGCCTGCCGGTCGTGGTCGGCGGCACCGCGCACCGGGGCGTGGTGGCGTCGGCGAACTACCTGGCCCGCGAGTTCGGCGTCCGCTCCGCCATGCCCACCGCGCACGCCAAGCGGCTCGCCCCGCACGCGGTGTTCCTGCCGCCGGACTTCACCAAGTACCGGGACGTCTCGCGGGGCGTCATGGAGCTGTTCCGCCAGGTCACGCCGCTGGTCGAGCCGCTGAGCCTGGACGAGGCGTTCCTGGACGTGGGCGGCGCGCTGCGCAGGCTCAAGGCCACGCCCGCCGAGATCGCCGCGCGCGTCCGGGTCGACGTGGAGCGGGAGCACGGCATCACCTGCTCCGTCGGGGTGGCGTCGACGAAGTTCCTGGCGAAGCTGTCCTCGGGCATGTGCAAGCCGGACGGCCTGATGGTGGTGCCGAAGGACCGGGCGCTGGAGTTCCTGCACCCGCTGCCGGTGGGCGCGCTGTGGGGCGTGGGCAAGCGCACCGCCGAGCAGCTGGACCGGTTGGGGCTGGAGACGGTCGGGGACGTGGCGGCGGCTCCGCCGCTGCGGCTGCGCAAGGCGGTCGGCGTCGCGCTGGCCGAGCACCTGCACGCGCTGGCCAGGGGCCACGACGACCGGCCCGTGGTGCCGTACACCAGGGAGAAGTCGATCGGCGCCGAGGAGACCTTCGAGGTCGACCACTTCGACCGCG
The DNA here is from genome assembly GCF_002354875.1 of Actinosynnema pretiosum. GTDB lineage: Bacteria > Actinomycetota > Actinomycetes > Mycobacteriales > Pseudonocardiaceae > Actinosynnema > Actinosynnema auranticum. Next base: position 6,674,558 of record NZ_CP023445.1, on the reverse strand, counting down.
CGGTGCTGAAGCTGGAGCTGCTGCGGCTGTCCGAGCGGACGGCGGCGTCGCTGCGCGCGAAGGGCCTGCGCGGGCGGACGGTGTCGATCAAGGTCAGGTTCGCGGACTTCACCACGATCACCCGGTCGAGGACTTTGCGGGTGGCCACGGACGTGGCGCGCGAGGTGTACGCGACCGCGACGTCCCTGCTGGACGACCACGTCCCGCCGGGCGCGGTGCGGCTCATCGGCGTGCGGGTGGAGCAGCTGTCCGAGGGCACGGCGGGGGAGCAGTTGGCGTTCGACGCCCCCGAGCGCGGCTGGCGCGAGGCGGAGCAGGCGGCCGACCAGGCGAGGACCCGCTTCGGCACGGCGGCGGTCCGCCCGGCCTCCCTCCTCTCCACTGCCCCGGCCCGCTCGGCGGAACCCGAGCCGAAACCGGAACGCCACCCCGAGGGCCGCTGAACCCGACCGCCACCCGATCACGCCCCTCCGGCCAGCCGCGCCCGCCTCCCCCTCCGCTGTCTCTCCTCCACTTCCGGAGCTCTCCGCTTTCGGGCCTCTCTGTTCCGGGTCTCTCAACTCCCCGCTCTCTCTTGCTTCCGGGTCGCCTGTTCATCGCATCCGTTCACCCTGCTCGTCTCGTTCGGCGCTGCTTTCCGGGGCTCCGCAGTCGCCGGGCCGCCGTTCGGGTGTCATCCCGGCGTGCTCCCCACCCGTTCGCGCTAACCGAGTGCACCCTGTTCTGGTGGAGCGGTTCTGGGCCCGGTTGACCGTCGCGGAGCAGGGCCTCCTGCGCGCCGCGGGTGTCGAGCGCGACTACTCGCGCGGCGCCGTCGTGTGCCGCGAGGGCGAGACCACCGCGCACGTCCTGGTCGTCCGCGAGGGCCTCCTCCGGGTCACCGCCGTGACCCCGACCGGCGAGCGCCTGCTCGCGGTGCGCGGTCCCGGCGACATCGTCGGCGAGCGGTCCGCCGTGGACGGACTTCCCCGCTCGGCCACCGTCAGCGCCAGCGGTCGCACGAGGGCGCTCGTGCTCACCGCCGCCACGTTCACCGCCCTGTGCCGCCGCGAGCCCGGCATCTCCTGGGCCGTCCTCGGCGTGGTCGTCGGCCGCCAGCGCGACGCGGACCGCCAGCGCGTGCAGATCAGCGGCACCGCCACCCAGCGGGTCGCCGCGGTCCTGCTCGACATGGCCCTCCAGCGCGGCATCGCCGACCAGGGGGCCGTGCCGTTCACCCAGGAAGAGCTCGCGGGAATCGCCGGAACCTCGCGAGAATCACTGGTCCGGGTGCTGCGCTCCCTGCGTTCCGAGGGCATCATCTCCACGGGCAGGCGCGTGGTGGACATTCACGACGTCCGGCGCCTCCAGGGTTACGCGGACTGAATTCCGGCCCAGTGCGTCATCTGACGCAGATCCCCTTCGCGAGTGCTCCTAAAAAGGAGCCATGACGAAAGGGGGAGCCATGATCCGCCGTGAAGCCGAGATCAGGTCCCGCAGGAAGTTCACCGAGCGGCTCGCCTGCGCACTGCTGTTCTCCGCCATCCAGCTGTGGGCGCTGGCCGTGGTGCTGACCCGCTTGGAGGTCGACGGCGTGACCGCGCTGGCGATCGCCTTCTGCACCGCGGGCGGACTGGTCGCCCTCTACGACGCCTGGTCCGGCGTGCGCGTCACCGCGCGTGAAATCGATCAGGAGATCAACCAGGAGGAGGAACTGGCGAGGTTCTGATCGGGTGAAGGTGATTTCGAGGGGTAATCACCTTCCGAGCAAAGGCTCCCGGCGGCCACCAGGCCACCGGGAGCCTTTCCCGTTCCGCCCCGCCCATACCCCACTCCGCCCCCCACTTCCCGTCATTCCCCCAAGTTCTCCACACCCCCACCAGTTGTCCACAACCCCCGCTTTCCCTCCTCGCCACCCGCCCCCAGGCCGCCCACAGTGGACTCATGCGCCTCACACCCACGATCAACCTCGACGCCCTGGCCCTCCTCTTCGCGAACCGCATCGCCTCCGCCGCACTCCTGGTCCGCCTGGGCCTGCCCGCGGCCGAACTCCTGTCCCGCTGCGAACGCGGCGGCCCGTGGCAGCGCCTGCTCCCCGGAGTCCTCCTCCTCTCCCCGATCCCGCCAACCCGGACCCAGTGGGCGCGCGCGGCGCTCTGCTACGCGGGCGCGGACGCCCAGCTCACCGGGATCGACGCCCTCCACCTGCACGGAATGCGCTCACTGCCTCCGGCGGGTCAGATCCTGGTCCTCTCCCGCAGAGGCAAACCGCCCACCGACCGAGTGAGGGTGATGGCCACCAGACACCCGCCACCCCCGCTGCTGGTGGACGGCTTCCCCACCGCCCCACTGCCGAGGGCCGCGACCGACGCGGCACGGGTGCTCGACAACCCCCGCGCCCTGAGCGCCGTCTTCACCGAGGTCGTCACCAGAACCGGTGTCTCCACCGCAGACCTGCGCGCACTCCTGCCCAAGGCGACGGCCGCGACCCGCCAAGCCCTGGCCGTGGTGGAACGCCCGCCCCTGGCGGTGAAACGAGCCCAGGAGCTGACGACCCACCTGGGCCTGCCGGAGCCGAGGTGGAGCCCCACGATCACCACGGCGGAGGGCGACCCCTTGGGCGTGGCCGACGCCTGGTGGGACGCCTACGGCCTGGCCTGGCAGTTCAGAACCCCAAAACCCTCCTCGACGGCCCTGCAGGCAGCGGGCGCGGTGGTCGTCCACACCGACCCGACAACCCTGAGAACAGGAGGCCCCCACCTCCTGACCCCCCTGGCAAGGGCCACCGCCCAAGCCCAAACCCGCCCCCGCCCACCCCTGACGGCGAAGAACGGCATCACCCCAACCCCAACCAAGCCACCCCACCCCGCCCCGCACCCACTCCACTCCCCACCAAGGAGGCCACCCCACCCCCACCCGACCCCGCCCACACCTGACCAACCACCCCACCCACCTCATAGGGATGGCACCCGCCCAACCGAAGCCGCCCACCCCTCACCACTCACCGCCCACACCCGCCCAACACCACTACCCACCCGCCACCCGCTGCTGGCTCCCGCTCCCATCGCTGGCTGCTGCTGCCCGCTGCTGGCTGTCGCCACCCGCTGCTGGCTGCCACTGTCCACCGCTGGCTGCCGCTGCCTGCTGCCGCTGCTGGCTCCCGCCCCCCGTCGCTGGCTGCTGCGCCCGCTGCTGGCATCCGCTGCCCGCCAGTCGCCTCCCCCCACCTGCCACTGGCGGTTATTGCCTACGCCAGCGACCGCCGCTCGCTACCCGCTACCTACTCCCCGCCGCTCGCTGCCCACTACCGCCGCCCGTCGCCCACCCCCGCTCAGCGCTCACCGCGTGTTGCCCGCCGTCCGCCCCACCCAACGCCCAACATCCGCGTTGTGTCGCCCGCCGCGCACCATTCGCCCAACACCCACCGGGCGCTGTCCGCCGCGCACCCATCGGCCGTCGCCCACTGCCCTCGTCCGCCATCCGTCGCCTCGTCCGCCCGCCGTCAGCAGCCCGTGCCCGCCGTCCACGCCAGCAGTCCGCCGTCGGTGTCCACTGCCGCCATCCGCTGTCTGCCCCAACCGGCTGCGGCTCGCCGCCCGTCCATCGCTGTCGTTCCCGTCTGCGGTGTGCCCCGATGGTCGTCGCGTCTCCCCGCGTCTCCTCGCGTCCTCCCGGCTTGATCAACTTGCGCTGCCGGGCCAGCGGTGGGTTCCGTTCGCGCGCCCACAAGCCGTGTGGTCAACGGCCGTGCCCGTAGGCGTTCAAGGGGTCGATGTCCGCAGTGGTGCGGCCCGAGGAGGTGTAGCGCCGTCCGTCTGAGTGCGCCCATGAAGTGATCTTGGTCACCTCTCGCACCGCGGCTCTCCGCCGCAGGGCGGTCCGGGGTGTCGGAGCGGGGGAGCGGGAGGGGGTGCGCGGGTGCTGCGGGGAGGGGCGCGGAATGGCTCAGGTGTTCGCGCGGGAGGTCGTTGTGCAGGGTCGGCGGTCGACGTCGTGGGGTGCGGGAGTCGTTCGCGTCCTGCGGTTTGCCGCCTGGTGAGGCGTCCGGGCAGTGCTCCGCCGAGGGGTGGGGGCTGACCGCAGGATGACCTTGCGACCTCACGGGGGCCTGACCGTTGACCCGTGAGGATGATGGTGACAGAAGGAACCGTCCGGGTCCTGCGACTGGGTAGTCGAGAAGCTCCCCAAATCGTATCCTTGACGTGACACCCCCAAAGCGGGGCGTCCGCCGGGACCGGCGGCAACCGCGACACCCGGCGCCCGCGACCGCTGTGCCGGAGGAGGAGCCATGCCACTCTCCGAGCACGAGCAGCGACTGCTCGACCAGATCGAGCGCGCGCTCTACGCCGAGGACCCGAAGTTCGCATCCACCGTGCGCGGCGCGAAGCTGCGCAAGCCGTCCCGACGGCGTCGCATCTACGGCATCGTGCTGTTCGCCGTGGGTGTCGCACTGCTCGTGACCGGTGTCATGCTGCCGAAGCTCGCTGGTATCCCGGTGGTGAGCGTTGTCGGCTTCCTGATGATGTTCTTCGGCGTGCTGCTCACAGTGACGACGCTGCGTCGCGGTGAGCAGGGTGCCGAAGAGCCCGAAGCGCAGGGAAGCAGGCCGACCAGTCGCAGCTCGTTCTCCCAGAAGATGGAAGAACGCTTCCGTCGTCGTTTCGAGGGCGAGTAATCCGGCCCGAGGACCAGTAGTCGTGCTGCGGCCCGCCCCACTCGGGGCGGGCCGCAGCACGCTTTCCACCGGAAAACCAGGAAACGCGCCCCAAGCGAACCCGCGCGCCACACCCGAACCCGAGCACCACACCCCGCCTGGAACCCGAGCTTCGAACGGCACTCTGGGGCGGAGCCGAGGCCTGAGCCGCACCCCAGCGCGACCCCGAGCTCCGGACCACATCCGGCGCTAACCTGGCCCCTACTCCGCGCCGGGCCCCACTCCGTGCCCGGTCCCGAACCGTGCCCGGTCCCGAACCGTGCCCGGTCCCGAACCGCGCCCGGTCCCGAACCGAGCACCGGGCCTTCGAGCCGGACCTGAGCGCCGCGTCCCCGGCATGACGCCCGACGCCTCGCCTTCAGCCCCGGTCGAACCCGAGCGCCTCGCTTTGCCTTCGCCCCCAGTGCTCCCCGGCCTGACCCGAGCACTTCGCGCGGCCCCTGAACCCCAGCGCCCCTGAACCCCAGCGCCCCTGAACCCCAGCGCCCCTGAACCCCAGCGCCCCTGAACCCCAGCGCCCCTGAACCCCAGCGCCCCCGAAACGCGAAGCGGCCCCCCAGGCTCTGCGCCTGGGGGGCCGCTTCCCGCAATCACCGTCGTCCTGACCGCCGCGTCCCCCGCGCTACCGCGCGTCGACCACGCCCCCGGTCAGCTCTCCTTGCCACCCGGTGGTTTCTGCAGCACCGACTTCGGCAGCACCTTCGCCCGCAGGGCCAGCGGCGCGTTGCGGGTCAACGACCGGCGGACCTCGTCCACCGCCGTCGGCAGGGTCGGGTCCGCGCCGCCGTTCGCGCTGTACCACGAGCGCTCCACCGCGCCCACCACCGCGCGCAAACCGTCCCTGCCCTGCTCGTCCAGGTTGTGCTCCCGCACCAACCGCCTCGCCGCCACCCGGACCGTCTCCGTGCTCCGCACGCCCGCGCCCCGGTCCAGCGACTCCGCGATCAGCTCCTGCCACGCCGCGCCCGCCGCGTCCGGCCCCAGCGCCGCGACCCTGCGCAGCCTCGCGCGCCTGGTCGCCTCGCGCAGCGCCGCGGGGGCCGCGGCCACCGCGGCCACCGCCACGACGGCCGCCAACCACCACGACAGCAGCGCCGCCGTCAGCGCCAGCGCCGCGACGCCCGACCCGGCCGCACCCGCCACCAGGACCCGCTTCGCCCGGCCCGACACCGCCCGCTCACCACCCGGCCGCCTGCCCAGCAGCGCCACCGCCGCCAGCAGGGCCGCCAGCGCCAGCGCGCCCACCAGCGCGACCAGGTGCCACGCGGGCACCCGGTTCCCGCCGTCGTCCTGCTGCCCCTGCGCCGCCGCGTCGGCGGACGTGGAGGCCGACGGGTTCGCCGCCGAGCTCGACACCGCCGTCGTGGTCGTCGTCGTGACCTGCGCGCTGCTGGCCCCGTCCTCGTTCTCCACCCGGTTCCCGGAGATGTACGGGGGCACGACCGCCCGGTCGCTCAGCGGCGTCGGGTCGAACGTCATCCAGCCGTACCCGTCGAAGTAGATCTCCACCCACGCGTGCGTGTCGTCCGTCGTGATCGTCTGGTACTCCGCGCTCGGGAAGCCCGCGGTGAACCCGACCGCCACCCGCGACGGCAGCCCCAGCGTCCTCGCCATGATCGCCATCGCCGTCGCGTACTGCTCGCAGAACCCGGTCTTCCCGGTGAGCACGAAGTCGGCGAGCGCGCCCGAGTCGAAGTCGTTCTTCGTCTCCAGCTTGTACCGGAACCCGTTGTCCGGGTCCTTGAAGTAGTCGTGCAGCGCCTTGGCCCGGTCGAACGGGTTCTGCGCGGACGCGGTGACCTGCCGCGCCACATCGACCACCCGCTGGTCGACACCGGGGGCGTCCAGGTACTCCTGGTTGATCCTCTCCCCGCCCGCCCCCTCACCGCGCGCGGTGGCCTGCCGCAGCTGCTCGTCGGTGGGCGTGTCCAGCACCGTCTCCAACCGGTACCGGTCCACCTCGCGCTGCTGCTGGCTGTAGAGCATCTCCCGCTCCGGGTCGAACCGCCACTCGTCCTGGAGCGACTCGATCCGCCTCGGCTTGCCGTACACCGGGAGCCAGTTGTCCAGCCAGTCGACCGGCTCGATCTCCAGCACCTCGGTCTTGGCGTCGGGGTCGTACCCCACGCCCCTGGGCAGCTCGCCGTCGTTCGCCTGCACGCCCGACTGCATGCTGCCGCCGAGCCGGAAGCCCCGGTCGGGCTCGTACGCGCGCAGCGTCATCGCCCGCATGTACGCCTGCCTCGGCAGGTCCCGCACCCGGAACAGCTCCTTGGTCTGCCCCCGGTTGAGCATCCCGCGCAGCTCCGTCATCGGCTCGATGCCGAGCTTGCCCGTCCCGCCTCCCTCACCGGTGCCCGGCAGCCGCCCGACCGTGCCGACCAGCGGCGCGCTCAGCAGGCCCGCCAGCAGCGCCGTCACCACGGCCGCGCCCGCCACCGCCGTCGCGGCGGGGGCCGAGTTCACCCCGGCGCCCCTGGGCAGCCTGCCCCGCCACGCGCTGTGCCGGTGCTGCCCGTCCACGGCCAGCAGCAGCGCGAACGCCGCCGCCCCCAGCACGAAGATCCACAGCGGCAGCATCTCGTCCGCCAGCGACACCGGCACCGCGAACACGCACAGCAGCACCAGCCCCGACGCGGCGGGCGCGGCGGCGGCCACCGCCAGGGTGTCCACCACCACCGCGACGACGCCGATCGCCAGCATCACCAGGCACCGCATCGCCGGGCTGTCCGGCACCGGCGGTATCCCGGTCTGCACCTCCTCCAGCGCCGCCCCGAGCACCCCCACCAGGTCGCCGAGCGACCGCGGCCCCGGCAGCACCACCAGCACGCCGGTCCTGGTGAAGATCGTCACCAGCAGGCACGCCAGCGCCAGGAACTGCCCGAACGGCACCAGCGGCGCGGGCACCCGCACCGACCTGAGCAGCACGCCCACCCCGGCGATGACGGCGATCGCCACCCCCAGGTACACCACCCACAGCGTCCCGGAGAGCACGCTGGACAGCGCCATCGCCGTGCACAGCGTCGCCAACCCCGCGACGGCGGGCGTCGTGGCCACGACCCAGTCGCCGCCCGCGCTCCCTCTTCCGGCCACCTAGCCCACCTCCGCGCGACCGCGGTTGCCCGCGCTGTGGCACAGCTCCCGCCACACCTGGTCCATCGGCGTGGCGGGCGTCGCCACCACCACGCCCCACCCCGAGGCCCTGAGCACCCTGGCCGTGTCCTCGGCCGACGTCGCCGCCGCACCGGCCGGGCCCGCCGCGCTGACCGCCGCGTTCTCCCGCGCCCCGGCCCACGCCGCCACGTCCAGCACCACCGCGAGGCTGCGCGTCCCGCGCCTGCGGTGCCTGGCCAGCGACTCGGCCGCCTCCGCCGAGCACGCGCCCAGCAGCGCCACCACCTCCTGGCCCGCGCCCGCGTCCAACCCGGCCGCCAGCTCCAACCGGTGCGACGGCTGGAGCGCCGCCAGCGAGTCCAGCACCACGTCGTCGCCGTGCCCGGCGTCGCCCGTCACCCCCGCCAGCACCCGGCCGTCGTCGCCGACCAGCTTCACCTGGTGCCCGAACCGGTTCAGGTGCAGGCACACCGACGCCGCGAACGACACCGCCCACTCCAGGCTCGCCGACGGCCCGCTGCCCCGGTGCGCGGCCAGCCGGTGGTCGAGCAGCACCGTGGTGCCGCCGCGCCACGGCCGCTCCTCCACCCGCACCATCAGCTCGTCCCGCCGTGCGGTCGAGCGCCAGTGCACCTTCCGCAGGTCGTCGCCGTGCCGGTACGGCCGCACCACCGCGTCGTCCTCGCCCTGCCCGGTGCGCAACCGGATCGACCCGTCGTCGCCCGAGCCCATGCCGGACCCGCCGGGCAGCCCGGACAGCCGCACCACCCTCGGCACCACCACCAGCCTGGTCCGCCCCGCCATCTCCTGGTCGAACTCGGCGAGCCCGAACGGGTCGGTGATCCTGGCCAGCAGCGGACCCACCTGCTGCACCCCGCGCATCACCGGCTTGAGCTGGTAGCGCAGCGACGTCCGGTGGTTGCGCGGCAACCGCTCCACCACGAACCTCGGCCTGCTCCCCAGCGCGTAGGGCACCGCGTCCTCCAGCAGCAGCCCGCCCGTGGGCAGCCTGCCCGCGCTGCGCAGCTCCACCCTGACCTCGGCCGCCGCGCCCACCGGCACCCGCACCGGGTCCAGCGACCGCGCCGCGCGCAGCCCCACGCGGGCCCGCTGCGCCAACCAGGCCGCCAGCAGCGGCATCGCCACCACGAACACGGCCACCCGCAGCAGGTCCCGCTCGTCCAGCACCCACGCGCACCCGCCCGCCGTGACGCCCGCGGCCAGCAGGCAGCGCCCGCGCGTGGTCAGCCCCGACAGCGCCCCCGCCATGTCAGCGGTGGGCCTGCGGGCGCTGGTCCGACGCCTGCGGCACCGGGACGCGCTGCGCCAGCGAGCGCACCAGGTCCGCCGCGGACCGGCGCGCGGCCTGCGCCTCCGCGGTCAGCACCAGCCGGTGCGCGAGCACCGGGACGGACACCGCGTGCACGTCGTCCGGCACCACGAAGTCCCGCCCCGACAGCGCCGCCTGCGCCCGCGCGGCCCGCACCAGCTGCAGCGTCGCGCGCGGCGACGCGCCCAGCCGCAGCTCGGGCAGCCGCCGCGTCGCGCCGACCAGCTCCACCGCGTACCGGCGCACCTCGGGCGACAGGTGCACCTCGCGCACGGCCTTGACCAGCCGCAGCACCTGCGCGGCGTCCGAGACCGGGCGCAGCTCGCCCAGCGGGTCGTGCCCGGCGTGCTCGTCCACCATCGCCAGCTCGGCGGCCGGGTCCGGGTAGCCGATCGACACGCGCGCGGTGAACCGGTCGCGCTGCGCCTCGGGGAGGGCGTAGGTGCCCTCCATCTCGATCGGGTTCTGCGTCGCGACCACCATGAACGGCTCGCCGAGCGCGTAGGTGCTGCCGTCGACGGTGACCTGGTGCTCCTCCATGCACTCCAGCAGCGCGGACTGCGTCTTGGGGGAGGCGCGGTTGATCTCGTCGCCGATCACGATGTTCGCGAAGATCGGTCCCGGCCGGAACTCGAAGTCGTTCTCCTGCCGGTTGTAGATCGACACGCCGGTGATGTCGCTGGGCAGCAGGTCGGGGGTGAACTGGATGCGGCTCACCGTGCAGTCGATCGACCTGGCCAGCGCCTTGGCCAGCGACGTCTTGCCGACGCCCGGCACGTCCTCGACGAGCAGGTGGCCCTCCGCGAGCAGGGTGACCAGCGCGACGCGGACCACGTCCGGCTTGCCCACGATGACCCGCTCGACGTTGGCCGCTATCCGGCCGACCACCGAGTGCAGCTCAGCGAGCACCTCATCCGGCCGCTGGCCCCTGACGGAGCCGTTGGGGTTCGCCGCACCCCCGCCGGGGTGGCCGGGGAGCGCGGTTGGCGGGGTACTCGGAGTCACTCGACCTCCTGGGGCGCGGCCCACGCACGACCGTGTAGGGGGGAAGGCGTGAGCGTTTCACGAAGTGTGTCAAACCGGGGCTAAGCACGGGTGTGCTCCGGGACGTCCTCGGCCCGGACCGCCGATTCAACAGAACCGACCTCAAGGTTTCCACGAGGCCGGTCCGGCGCGCGTCCTCCACGTCGCCCCACCCCGGTTCACCACGATTCCCCACCCGGTGTGGCCGAAGCCCGGTTTTGGGCCGAATTCCTAGGCCGTTCGGGTGATGTTCGGCCCTGTCGGAGTCACTCGCCGGGGTGTCGGCCGCGATTTTCCCCCACCGTCACGTTCGGGAAACGCGGCCTCCCTACCAGCGCAAACGTCCCCTCCGAGGTGGGTGGGCAAGGGCTTTTGGCGTTGACTGTGGTGAAAAGTGGGGTACTGTGGCGGCCGGTGGGGCAGACGGGGGCCCCACTGCCGGTCGCGATCTCGTCGGCGACGGGAGGTGCCACGCCGTGTTCCTGGGCACGCACCACCCGAGGCTCGACGACAAGGGCCGGCTCACGCTGCCTGCGAAGTTCCGGGACGCGCTAGCGGGGGGTCTCATGGTCACCAAGGGCCAGGACCACTGCCTGTACGTGTTCCCCAGGGCCGAGTTCGAGCAGATGGCGCGCAAGGTCGCGGAGGCCCCCTTCACCAACGAGGCCGTCCGCGCTTACCAGCGCTACCTGTTCGCGGGCACCGACGAGCAGCGCCCCGACGGGCAGGGTCGCGTCCTGATCGCCCCCGAGCTGAGGCGCTACGCCGGGTTGACCAAGGAGTGCGTGGTCATCGGCGCGATCAGCCGGTTGGAGATCTGGGACGCGCAGGCCTGGCAGCGCTACCTCGAGGAGCACGAGGACCGCTACGCCGAGGCCCGCGAGGAGGTGCTGCCCGGCGTCTTCTGATCCGGTCACCGGTTCGTGGCTCGACCGCTTGAGGATTCGGGTGCCGTGAGGCCTCGGTCCGCTCGGCTATCGGCCCTGGCGCACCTTCCCCGGCGCCAGGTTCGACGGGCGGGCGGGGACCTGACGACACCCGATTCGCTTTCCCGGTCCGGCGCGAGCGGCGCCGGTGCGACGCCGGGACCACCCCACCCCCCACCCCCGCGGTGCCCGTCACCGCGAGCGCCGACCAGGAGCCAGGACCCAGTGCCGGAACACCGCGCCCAAGACCGGGCGCCAGCGCCGCGGCGGTCGCGCGACGAGAGCAGCAACCAGAGCGAGCAGCAAGCAGAGCGAGCACAGCACGGCCACGGTCGAGGAGAGGACGTTCATGGGTGAGGCGGCGCGGCACGTGCCGGTGCTGCTGGACCGCGTCCTCGGCCTGCTCGCGCCCGCGCTGGCAGACCGCGACGACGCCGTCTTCGTGGACTGCACCCTCGGTCTCGGCGGGCACTCCGAGGCCGTCCTCAAGGCGCACCCCGGCGTGCGGCTCATCGGCCTCGACCGGGACCCGCAGGCCATCGCGCTCGCGAAGGCCCGCCTCGCGCCGTTCGCCGACCGGGTCGAGTTCGTCCAGACCACCTACGACGGCATCGCCGAGGCGGTGGACGGGCGCAAGGTCGACGGCATCCTGATGGACCTGGGCGTCTCCTCGCTCCAGCTCGACGCGCGGGAGCGCGGGTTCGCCTACTCCCAGGACGCGCCGCTGGACATGCGGATGAGCGCGGGCAGCGGCGAGACCGCGGCCGACGTGCTCAACACCTACCCGGCCGCCGAGCTGGCCCGCGTGCTGCGCGACTACGGCGAGGAGCGGTTCGCCCGCAAGATCGCCGCCGCCGTCGTGCGCGAGCGCGCCAAGGAGCCGTTCACCACCAGCGGCAGGCTGGTCGAGCTGCTGTACGCGTCGGTGCCCGCCGCGACCAGGCGCACCGGCGGCCACCCGGCCAAGCGCACGTTCCAGGCCCTGCGCATCGAGGTCAACCGCGAGCTGGAGTCGCTGCGCGCGGCGCTGCCCGCCGCCCTGTCGGTGCTGGCCGTCGGCGGGCGGATCGTCGTCGAGTCCTACCAGTCGCTGGAGGACCGGATGGTCAAGCGCGCGCTCGCCGACCTGGCCGCGTCCCGCACCCCGGCGGGCCTCCCCGTCGAGCTGCCCGGCCACGGCCCCGAGGTCAAGCTGCTGACCAGGGGCGCCGAGGTCGCGAACGAGTCGGAGATCGAGGACAACCCGAGGGCGGCTCCCGTGCGCCTGCGGGCGGCGGAACGGATCAGGGAGGCGACATGACCGCACCGGCCCGCGCGGGCGGCGTCCCGACCAACCCGGCCAGGGGCCCCCGCGAGCGCGCGCTGCGCGCCGTGCCCGAGCGCCCGGCGCGCCCGAGGTCCGGCGCGGCGGAGAAGGCCTACGCCCGCAAGGCGCAGCGCACCGGCCGCAGACCCGAGCAGGTCCGCAAGCCCGCGCCCGTCCACAAGGCCCCGTTCGTGGTCATGGTGATGCTGGTGCTCGGCGTGGGCATCGCGGCGATCATGTGGCTGTCCACCCAGGCCACCGAGGACTCCTACCGGCTGCAGGAGGCCCGCGCCGAGGAGACCGAGCTGGCCCGCAAGGTCGAGCAGCTGCGCCGCGAGGTCGCGCAGGCCGAGTCGCCCCTGACCCTGTCCGAGGCCGCGCGCGGGCTCGGCATGGTCCCGGCGGGCGACCCGGCCAGGCTCCGCCAGCTCCCCGACGGCTCGGTGCAGGTCTACGGCACCCCCAGCGCGGTGCCGCTGCCCGCGCCGACCACGGTGAGCCAGCCCCCGGCGCCCCAGCAGGACGCGCAGAACCAGCAGAACCAGCAGGGGACCGCGCAGGGCCAGGAGGGGCAGACCCAGCAGGGCCAGGGTCAGCAGGGGCAGGCCCCGCAGAACCAGACCGAGCAGGGTCAGGCCCAGCAGGGCCAGCCGCAGCCGAACGCGCAGGACGGCCAGCAGGGGCAGCAGACCGGTGAGCAGCAGGGTCAGCAGCAGCCGCCGGGCTAGCGCCGGACGCTCCCCGGCGCGCGGTGGCCGCGGGCCGCACGCGCGCGGGGACCAGGTGTGGCACAGAGGGGTTGGCCGCGTCCACGGGGTGGGCGCGGCTGTTCGGCGTTTTCGGGCCGGGTCGGGCGGGACCGCCCGACCTGGGGCGCCGCGGGGGAGCACGTGTCCCGGAACGGGGTTCCGGGGAGATCGGTCGAGCGCCGGGGGGCGCGCGGCCGGGACGACCGGGGCCGTGGGGGCCCTCGGCGTCCCAGCGCTGTCACGGGGGTGTGCGGTCCGCGCGCGTGGGGGCGCGTCGGGCGGGACCGCTGCCCGGCCTGGTGATCCGGCCGGTGTTCGTCCTCCCGCTCCACGAGCGGGAGGGGTTCGGAGAACGCGCGCGTCGTGGTCCGGCGGGTTAGCGCCCGCCGCGCCACCGGCGCCTTCCGCACGCGCCGCGCCGCGACGCGTGGCACGAACACCGCAGCGCCGCCGTCCGGCGGACGCCACGAGCGCGCCCGCCCACCGGCCCGCGCGCACGATCCCAGGAGGTCAGTCATGCCGGGGCCATCGCGCGGCAGGCCCGCGCGCCGTCCGTTGTCCGTCCGCAGGCCCGTGCCCGCCAAGCGCGGGAAGGCCGCCAACAGCCGCCTGAGGATCGCCGTCGGCCGGGTGCTGCTGATCGCCGCCCTGCTCGCCGCGGGCGTCAAGCTCGTGCAGGTGCAGGGCTTCCAGGCGGAGGCGCTTTCCGCCCAGGCCGAGCGGCAGCGGGCCACCCCGATCGACATCCCGGCCGAGCGCGGCTCCATCACCGACCGCAACGGCAACCAGCTCGCGTTCAGCATCGAGGCGCGCGCGCTCTACGTGCTGCCCGCCCTCATGCGCCAGAAGTGGGACGAGGAGGTCAAGAAGAACCCGGAGCTGCAGAGCTACGAGGAGCGCGCCCGCGAGATCGCCGAGTTCGTCCAGAAGACCCTCGGGCGCGAGGTGTCCGGCCAGAAGACCGACGCGGACACCGTCTACGCGCTGCTCACCAAGGACATCAGCTACACCGAGATCGCCGACCGCGTCGAGCCCGACAAGGCCGAGGCGATCAGCGAGCGGTACGCCGACGTCGGCTTCGAGCGCCGCGCCGTCCGCGTCTACCCCAACGGCGAGCTGGCCTCCAACATCGTCGGCGCGGCGAACTGGCGCAAGGACCAGCAGCCGCCGGGCACGCAGGGCCTGCTCGGGCTGGAGAACTCGCAGAACAACCTGCTGTCGGGCACCAACGGCCGCCGCATCGTCGACACCGTCCAGGGCAACGACACCGTCGTCATCCCCGGCCCCGGCCGCTCCCGCGAGATCACCCCGGCCACTCCCGGCAAGAGCCTGGAGCTGACCATCGACCTGGACACCCAGTACGCGGTGCAGAACATGGTCACCGACTACGCCAGGAAGGCGGGCGCGGACAGCGCGTCGGCGGTCGTGCTCGACACCGCCACCGGCGAGATCCTGGCCATGGCCAACGACAAGACGTTCGACCCCACCGACTTCGGCCGCGCCACCGACGCCCAGCGCAGCAACACGGCGGTCAGCGCGAACTTCGAGCCCGGCTCGGTCAACAAGATCGTCACCGCCGCCGCGGCCATCGAGGACGGCATCTACCAGCCGGACAGCGTGCTCACCGTCGACGGCAGCATCAAGGTCGCCGACCGCACCATCAAGGACGCCACCTGGCACGACACCCAGAAGATGAGCTTCACCGGGGTGTTCGCCAAGTCCTCCAACGTCGGCACCCTGATGACCGCCCAGCAGGTCGGGGCGGACCGCTTCGCCGACCTGCTGACCAAGTTCGGCCTCGGCACCCGCACCGGCTCCGGCCTGCCCGGCGAGGAGGCGGGCCTGGTGCCGCCGCGCCAGCAGTGGTCCGGCTCCACGTTCGGCAACCTGCCCATCGGCCAGGGACTCAACATGACCCTGCTGCAGATGACCGGCATGTACCAGGCCATCGGCAACGACGGCCTGCGCGTGCCGCCCAGGATCATCAAGGCCGAGGTGGGCGCCGACGGCTCCCGCACCGAGCTGGGCAGGCCCGAGCCCGTGCGCGTGGTCAGCCCGCAGACCGCCAAGACGGTCCGCGACATGTTCCGCGCCATCGTGCAGTCCGCCCCCAACGGGCAGAGCGGCACCGGCACCGCGGCGGCCGTCCCCGGCTACCAGGTGTCCGGCAAGACCGGCACGGCGCAGCAGCTGGAGCCCAGCGGCCTGTACAGCGACTCCAAGTACTGGATCACGTTCGCGGGCGTCTTCCCTGCGGACAGCCCGCGCTTCGCCGTGGGCGTCATGCTGGACAACCCCCAGGCGGGCACCCAGGAGAGCGCCTCGGCGGCCCCGCTGTTCCACGACATCGCGTCCTACCTCGCGCAGCGCTACCAGGTGCCGATGTCGGCCGAGCCGAGCCCGGTGGTCCCGCTGGTGCTGTGAACACCCCTGATCAGACCTACCCGGAAGGGCCTGACCAGCGGTGCGGGTCCGGAATGGATGTGATGGCCGACCACTCTCCGTGCGCCGGTAGCCTTCCGCGCGTGCCTGCCAAGCTTGAGGGCAAGGTAGCGACCGCCCCACCTCGCCCTTCCCGCACCCAGTCCGTTCCCGCGTCGGAGCTCGCCGCGACCGTCGACGCCCGGTTGACCTCGCCCGCCGGCGCTCCCGTGCTGGTCACGGGCGTGACACTGCGCGCCCAGCACGTGCTGCCCGGCGACCTGTTCGCCGCGCTGCCCGGAGCCAGGGCGCACGGCGCGGACTTCGCCGCCGAGGCGGTCCGCCGCGGCGCGGTGGCCGTGCTGACCGACGAGGACGGCGCCTCCCGGCCCGAGCTGCGCGACGTCCCGGTGCTGGTGCACCGGGACCCGCGCGCGGCGCTGGGGGCGCTGTCCGCCCGCGTCTACGGAGAACCCGCCCAGCGCGTCGCCCTCTGGGGCGTCACCGGCACGTCCGGCAAGACCACCACCTCGTACATGATCGAGTCCTGCCTGCGCGCCGAGGGGCGCGCGACCGGGCTCATCGGCACCGTCGAGACCCGCATCGCCGGTGAGCGGCTCGACAGCGCGTTCACCACCCCCGAGGCGCCCGACCTGCAGGCCCTGCTGGCCGTCATGGCCGAGCGCGGCGTCGGCGACGCGGTCATGGAGGTGTCCAGCCACGCGCTGCGCCTCGGCCGCGTCGGCGGGGCGGGCTTCGCGGTCGGCGCGTTCACCAACCTGTCCCAGGACCACCTCGACTTCCACCCCGACATGGAGGACTACTTCCAGGCGAAGGCCGAGCTGTTCGACGGCCGCGCCCGCCGGGAGGTCGTCTGCGTCGACGGCGAGTGGGGCCGCCGCCTGGTCAAGCCGGGCACGGTCACCGTGTCGGCGACCGCGCCCGTCGGCGAGGCCACCTGGACCGCCAGCGGCGTCCGGGTCTCCGCCACCGGCGAGCAGACCTTCACCGCGCACGGCCCCGACGGGCTGGAGCTCGCGGTCGCGCTGCGGCTGCCCGGCGACTTCAACGTCGCCAACGCGCTGCTCGCCATCGGCTGCCTGCACGCGTCCGGCGTGAGCGCCGGGGCGATCACGCGCGGCCTGGCCGAGGTGCAGGTGCCCGGCCGGATGCAGCGCGTCGACGTCGGCCAGGACTTCACCGCCGTGGTGGACTACTCGCACAAGCCCGCCGCCGTCGTGCTCGCGCTCGACGCGGTGCGCGCCCGCGCCACCGGCCGGGTCATCACCGTGCTCGGCTGCGGCGGCGACCGGGACACCGCCAAGCGCCCCCTCATGGGCGCCGAGGCGGCCCGCCGCAGCGAGGTGCTCGTCGTGACCGACGACAACCCGCGCAGCGAGGACCCGGCCGCCATCCGCGCCGCCGTGCTCGCGGGCGCTTTGGAGGTGCCCGAGTCCGAGCGCGGCGAGGTCGTCGAGATCGGCGACCGGGGCGCGGCCATCGCGCACGCCGTGTCGCTGGCCGTCGCGGGCGACGTCGTCGTCGTGGCGGGCAAGGGGCACGAGACCGGTCAGGAAGTCGCGGGCGTCGTGCACCCGTTCTCGGACGTCGACGCCCTCACCGGGGCGATCCAGGAGGCCCTTCGGTGATCACGCTGACCCTCGCCGAGATCGCCGAGATCGTCGGCGGCAGGCTGCACAACACCGACGGCTCGCCCGTCGTCAAGGCGGGCGTCGAGTTCGACACCCGCAAGCTGCTGCCCGGCGGGCTGTTCCTCGCCCTGCCCGGCGAGCGGGTCGACGGCCACGACTTCGCCGCCGCCGCCGTCGCGGCGGGCGCCGCGGGCGTGCTGGCGGGCCGCGAGGTCCCCGCGCCCTCGGTGATCGCCCCGCCGGTCGCCCTGGCCGACGAGCACGAGGGCGCCTACGTGCTGTCCGGCGACAGCGACGGCTCCGGCGCCGCCGTGCTCGCCGCGCTGGGCAAGCTCGCCAGGCACGTCACCGACAGGCTCACCGCGGCCGGGCTGACCGTCGTGGGCGTCACCGGCTCCTCGGGCAAGACGTCCACGAAGGACCTCATCGCCCAGGTGCTGTCCCCGACGGGCGCCACGATCGCCCCGCCCGGCTCGTTCAACAACGAGCTGGGCCACCCCTGGACCGCGCTGCGCGCCGACGAGGACACCGGCTACCTCGTGCTGGAGCTGTCCGCGCGCGGTCCCGGCCACATCGCCGACCTGTGCGCCGTCGCGCCCCCGAGGATCGGCGCGGTGCTCAACGTCGGCACCGCCCACCTCGGCGAGTTCGGCTCCCGCGAGGGCGTCGCGCGCACCAAGGGCGAGCTGGTCGAGGCCCTGCCCGAGGACGGCGTCGCGGTGCTCAACGCCGACGACCCGCTCGTGCTGGCCATGGCCGAGCGCACGAGGGCGAAGGTCGTGCTCGTCGGCGAGCACAGCAGGGCGCAGGTCCGCGCGGTCGACATCGTCCTCGACGAGCAGGCCCGCCCCGGTTTCACCCTCCTCACCCCGCACGGCAGCGCGCGCGTCCAGCTCGCCGTGCACGGTCCCCACCAGGTCGGCAACGCGCTCACCGCCGCCGCCATCGCGCTGGAGCTCGGGGCGACGCCCCAGCAGGTCGCCGACCGGCTCGGCTCGGCGAAGCCGATCTCCGCGCACCGCATGGAGGTCGTCGACCGCGCCGACGGCGTCACGGTCGTCAACGACGCCTACAACGCCAACCCGGAGTCGGTGAAGGCCGCGCTGAAGTCGCTGGCCACCATCTCCCGCTCCACCACCCCCGCGCGGCGCAGCTGGGCCGTGCTGGGGCCGATGGCGGAGCTGGGCGCCGACTCGGTGCGCGCGCACGACGAGATCGGCAGGCTCGCGGTGCGCCTGGACGTCAACCGGCTGGTCGTCATCGGTGACGACGCCCGCGCGATGCACCAGGGAGCGCACCTGGAAGGATCATGGGGCGAGGAATCGATCCTGGTGCCGGATGTCGCTGCGGCAATCGAACTGCTGCGCGACGAGGTGCGGCCCGGTGACGTCGTTCTGGTTAAGGCATCCAACTCATACGGCCTGTGGCGGGTTGCCGAGGCTCTCCTGGAGGCGGGCAGCAAGTGAAGAGCATCCTGATCGCGGCGGCGATCGCGCTGATCACGTCGATCATGCTCACGCCGTACCTGATCAAGATCTTCTCGCGGCAGGGCTTCGGCCAGGAGATCCGCGAGGAGGGCCCGCAGAGCCACAAGACCAAGCGCGGCACGCCCACCATGGGCGGTGTCGCGATCCTGGTGGCGATGTGGGCCGGTTACCTCGGCGCGCACCTGGTGAACTCCATGTCCGCGTCGGCGCAGGACCAGACGCCCACCGCGTCCGGCCTGCTCGTCCTCATGCTCACCACCTCGCTGGGCGTCGTCGGCTTCCTCGACGACTTCATCAAGATCCGCAAGCAGCGCAACCTCGGTCTGAACAAGACCGCGAAGCTCGTCGGCCAGTTCGTGGCCACGATCATCTTCGCGGTGCTGGTCGTGCAGTTCCCGGACAACCAGGGCCTGACGCCCGCGTCGGTGAACCTGTCGTTCGTCCGCGACATCACGGTGGTCTCGTTCGGCGTCGTCGGCTTCGTGGTGTTCTGCTACGCGGCGATCAGCGCGTGGTCCAACGCGGTGAACCTGACCGACGGCCTCGACGGCCTCGCGGGCGGCACCTCGGCGATGGTGTTCGGCACCTACGTGGTGATCAGCTTCTGGCAGTTCCGCTACAACTGCACCAACATGCCGGTCGCCGGCTGCTACGACGTGCGCGACCCGCTGGACCTGGCGCTGGTGGCCGCCGCCGCGATGGCGGGCTGCATCGGCTTCCTGTGGTGGAACGCGGCCCCGGCCAAGATCTTCATGGGTGACACCGGCTCGCTCGCGCTCGGCGGTCTGGTCGCCGGCCTGTCCATCACCACCCGCACCGAGCTGCTCATGGTCGTCATCGGCGGCATGTTCGTGGTCGAGGCGCTGTCGGTGGTGCTCCAGGTCGCGGTGTTCCGCACGTCCCGGCGGCGGTTGTTCCGCATGGCGCCGTTCCACCACCACTTCGAGCTCGCGGGCTGGGCGGAGACCACGGTCATCATCCGGTTCTGGCTCCTCGGCGGCATCTGCTGCATGTTGGGCCTCGGCCTGTTCTACAGCGAGTGGCTCACCGCGGTCGGGAGCTGACCGTGGGGTTCCTGGCTGGACGTTCGGCGCTCGTCGCGGGCGCCGGGGTGGCGGGCCGCTCGGCGGCGGAGGCCCTGCTGGCGGCGGGCGCGACGGTCACCGTGACCGACTCCTCCGCCGACCGGCTGGCCGCCCTGAGCGAGCTGCTGCCCGGAGTCGACCTGGTGGCGGGGCTCGTTGCCCCGCCCGAGGGCGTCGACCTGGTGGTGACCAGCCCCGGCTGGCGCCCGGACAACCCCCTGCTGGCCGCCTCGGCGGCGGCCGGGGTCGAGGTGATCGGCGAGGTCGAGCTGGCGTGGCGGATGGCCGCCGAGCTGGCCGACCCGCCCGCGTGGCTGGTCGTCACCGGCACCAACGGCAAGACCACGACGGTGACCATGCTGGAGTCGATCCTGCGGGCGGCGGGGCTGGACGCGATCGCGTGCGGCAACGTCGGGCTGCCGGTGGTCGACGCGCTGCTCGCGGGGCACCGGGTGCTCGCGGTCGAGCTGTCGAGCTTCCAGCTGCACTGGTCGCCGTCCGTGCGGCCGACCGCCGGGGTGCTGCTCAACGTCGCCGAGGACCACCTGGACTGGCACGGGTCGCTGGAGGCGTACGCGCGGGCCAAGGCGGGCGCGCTGGTCGGGGACGTGGCGATCGCCGGGGTCGACGACCCGTACGTGGCGGCGCTGCTGACCGGGGCGCCGGGGACCGCGCACGTCGGGATCACCCTGGGGGAGCCCGAGGAGGGGCAGCTCGGGGTCGCGGGCGGCTACCTGGTCGACCGGGCGTTCGGCCCGGACAGCAGGCTGGCGGCGGTGGCGGACGTGACGCCCGGCGGTCCGCCCGGCATCGCGGACGCCCTCGCGGCGGCGGCGCTGGCGCGGGCCTACGGGGTGGCGCCGGAGGCGGTCCGCCAGGGCCTGCTGGACTTCCGGCCGGGCGACCACCGGGGTGTGGTCGTCGGCGAGGTCGGCGGGGTGCGGTACGTCAACGACTCGAAGGCGACCAACCCGCACGCGGCCGTGGCGTCGCTGCGCTCGCACGAGAGCGTGGTGTGGATCGCGGGCGGGCTGCTCAAGGGCGCGTCGGTGGTCGACCTGGTCAGGGCAGAGGCGCACCGGCTGCGCGCGGCCGTGCTGATCGGCGCCGACCGGGCGGCGATCGCGGCGGCGCTGGCGGAGCACGCGCCCGAGGTGCCGGTGGTGGAGCTGGCCGAGGGCGGCATGGCGGGCGCGGTGCGCGCGGCGGCCGGGCTGGCCCGACCGGGCGACGCGGTGCTGCTGGCGCCCGCGGCGGCGTCGATGGACATGTTCGCGGACTACGCGCACCGGGGGCGGGCCTTCGCCGAGGCGGTGCGCGAACTGGCCGGGTGACCGGTGGCGGTGTTCGTGGGAGGACCCCGTGACCCGGTTGGGCGCGGGGTCCTCCCGCATTTCCGGGCGGGTGCTGCGGGGTGATTCGTGAAACGGGCGCCCCGGTTGCCGTGACCTGGGCGTTATAGGTTGATCGTCCGAGTCGCGCGCACGGGTTGTGGCCGGTGCTCCGCGTTTCACGGGCGAATTCCCGGTGTTGTGCCCGCGCGTTCTCCTAACCGGTTCGGGTGTCCTTTTCGGAATTCCCGCCGACCCGTCGAAGGCGGTCCCCCTGGGTGGCCCGCCGACCGTGATCGCGCTCGCGTGAACGCGACACGCGGGTGCGGTTCCCGGCGTGTCGGCTTGCGCGCGAGACCATGAGCGCATGTGGATCGGGATGAGCGGCCCTGGGCGGGTCGGGACGTGACCGTCGTCGAGCGCGAGCAGGGGACGGCCGGGCGCGGGCGGGCGTGGCGGCACCCCCGCAGCGCGCTGACCGCGTGGCTGAGCAGACCGCTGGCGGACTTCCACCTGCTGCTGGCCGTCTTCGGGATGCTCACCGCCATCGGGTTGATCATGGTGCTGTCGGCGTCGGCGCCCGGCGAGGTCGCGGCGGGGCGGGCCGCCTACTCGGTGTTCCGCAACCAGTTGATGTACGTCGGCGTCGGCGCGGTGCTGTTCTGGATCACGCTCCGGCTGCCGCTGCGCAGCATCCGGCACAGCAGCACGATGGCGATGCTGGTGTCCGTCGTCCTGCTCGGGCTGGTGCTCACGCCGCTCGGCACGAACATCTGGGGCGCCCAGTCCTGGTTCCGCATCGGCAGCATCTCGTTCCAGCCGATCGAGCCCGCGAAGCTCGCCATGGCGCTGTGGGGCGCGCACGTGCTGGTCACCAAGCGGGCGCTGCTCAACCAGTACCGGCACCTGCTCGTGCCGGTCGTGCCGGTGGCGCTGCTGGTGTTCGCGCTGGTCATGCTGCAACCCGACCTCGGCGGCACGATCACGCTGGCCGTGGTGCTGCTCAGCCTGCTGTGGTTCGTCGGCGCGCCCATGCGGGTGTTCGGCGCGATCGTGGCCGCGGCGGTCGGCGGCGCGGTCGTGCTGGCGGTCGGCGCGTCCTACCGGCTGGACCGGGTGCTCGCGTACCTCGACCCCGAGGAGGACCCGCTCGGGTCCGGGATGCAGTCGCTGCAGGCGATGTACGCGTTGGCGGAGGGCGGGTTCTTCGGGAAGGGGCTGACGAACGGCAGCGCCAAGTGGCGGTACTTGCCGAACGTGCACAGCGACTTCATCTTCGCGGTGATCGGCGAGGAGCTGGGGTTCATCGGGTGCCTGCTGGTGCTCGGGCTGTTCGCGCTGCTGGCGGTGGTGGGGCTGCGGATCGCGGCGCGCAACACCGACCCGTGGATCAGGATGATCGCGGGGACGCTCACGGTGTGGCTGGTCGCGCAGGCGGCGATCAACATCGGGTACGTGGTGCGGCTGCTGCCGGTCACGGGCATCACGCTGCCGATGATCTCGTCGGGCGGCACGTCGATCGTGACGACGATGATCGTGTTCGGCATCCTCGCGAGCTGCGCCAGGCACGAGCCGGAGGCGGTGGCGGCACTGCGCAAGCTCGGCCCCGGCCGCGTCGGCGGCTTCCTGCGGCTGCCCGCGCCGGAGGCCTACCGGCCGCCCGCGCGCCGCAAGCCCGGCCGTCCGTCCACGCCGCCCCGCGCGCCGGGGCGGAGGGCGGCGGCTGCGCCGAAGGTGGAGGAGCGCCGGGTGGGGGGACGTTCGGCGCCACCGTCGGAGTACCGGAGGCGGGAGTCCCGGAGGGCCACGCAGGACCGGACCACCCGGACGGCTCGGGCTACCAGGAGGACCGGGCGCGAGGGGCGGTGATGGGGGCTGGTGGTTGGGGGCTGGCCGGTGGCTGGTGGCTGGTGGCTGCTGGTGGGCAACGGGTCGACGGGCGCGTCAGGCGGCGGGCGGACCGAGGCGACTCGGTCGACCGGTCCGAACCGCGCGCCTGCGCGCTGACCAGCTCCCAGGCGCACCAGCGGCACCTGACCACCGCGTCCTCGAACCCCAGGTGAACGGTCCGTTCGCCTGAACTTGGTTGAACGGTCCGTTCACCCGAACTTGGGAGAGTGGGCCGCTCCCCTGGGCGCGGTTGAACGGTCCGTTCGCCCAAGGTTGAACGGTCCGTTCAACCTTGTGAAGCGCCAGCTCGGTTCGTAGCGGCAGCGGTTCATGGCCGCAACGGTGCATGGCCGTAGCAGCTCATGGCCACAGCAACTTGCCGCATGGTGGTCTCCCGGTTGAACGGACCGTTCAACCGTCAGACGCCCCGCTTCACTCACCCCCGGCCCACTCCGGCCCACTCCGGTCCACCCACCTCACCCACTCCGCCCTGCTCACCCAGAGCGCCCCACCCCCACCGCGCCACCCACCTGCCCACCCCACCCCACCCCACATCCAAGGTGGAGAAGCCCCCCGCAGAGCCGTTGCTAGGCTTTTCGGCGTCGAGTCCGACGAGCGTTCCCCCACACCTGGAGGTCACCCTGTCCGGCGATCGGCTTGCCAAGAACGGTCCCTGCGTGGTCGTCGCCGGGGGCGGCACCGCGGGGCACATCGAGCCCGCGCTCGCCCTGGCCGACGCCGTCATGAGGCTTCGGCCGGACGCCAGGGTCGTCGCGCTCGGGACCGAGCGGGGGCTGGAGAGCCGGCTCGTCCCGGCCCGCGGCTACCCCCTCGAACTGATCCCGCCCGTCCCCATGCCGCGCAAGCCCACCGCGGACCTGCTCAAGCTGCCGCTCAAGGTGCGCGGCGCCGTGAAGCAGACCCGCGACGTGCTGGAGCGCGTCGGCGCGGACGTCGTCGTCGGCTTCGGCGGGTACGTCTCGCTGCCCGCCTACCTCGCCGCCCGCGGTCGCGTGCCGATCGTCGTGCACGAGGCCAACGCGAAGTCCGGCCTGGCCAACAAGGTCGGCGCGAAGTTCGCCGAGCGCGTCGCCGCCGCCGTCCCCGACTCGGGGCTGTCGGACGCGCGCGTCATCGGCATCCCGCTCCGCCACTCGATCACCACCCTGAACCGCGCCGCGCTGCGCGCCGAGGCCCGCCGGGCGTTCGGGCTGCACCCGACCGCTCCCGTGCTGCTGGTGTTCGGCGGCTCGCAGGGCGCCCGCTCGATCAACACCGCGGTCTCCGCCGCCGCCCCCGCGTTCGCCGCGGCGGGCATCGGCGTGCTGCACGCCCACGGCCCCAAGAACACCGTGGCCGTCCAGCAGGTCCCGAACACCCCGGCCTACGTCCCCGTTCCCTACCTGGAGCGCATGGACCTGGCCTACGCCGCCGCCGACGCCGTCCTGTGCCGCTCCGGCGCGATGACCGTCGCCGAGGTCTCCGCGGTCGGCCTCCCGGCCATCTTCGTCCCGCTGCCCCACGGCAACGGCGAGCAGGCCCTCAACGCCAACCCCGTGGTCGCCGCGGGCGGCGGCGTCCTGATCCCGGACGAGCAGCTCACCCCCGAGTGGGTGGCCGCCAACGTCGTCCCGCTGGTCGCCGACCGCCAGCGCCTCGCCGCCATGTCGGCCGCGACGCTGTCCACCGGCCACCGCGAGGCCGACGTCGTGCTCGCGCGCATGGTGCTGGAGGTGGTCAACAAGTGAGCGGGGTCCTCGACCGGGTGCACCTGGTGGGCATCGGCGGCGCCGGGATGAGCGGCATCGCCCGCATCCTCCTCGCCAGGGGCGCCGAGGTGTCCGGATCGGACGCGAAGGACTCGCGGACGGTCCTCGCGCTGCGCGCCCAGGGCGCCCACGTCGCCGTCGGCCACGACGGCGCCAACCTCGACCAGCTCGACGGCGGCCCCACCGCCGTCGTGGTGTCCACCGCGATCCGCGAGGACAACCCCGAGCTGGTCGCCGCCCGCGAGCGCGGCGTCGCCGTGCTGCGCCGCGCCGAGGCGCTGGCCGCCCTGATGCTCGACCACCGGGTCGCCTGCGTCGCGGGCACCCACGGCAAGACCTCCACCACGTCCATGCTCACCGTGGCGCTCCAGCACTGCCGCATGGACCCGTCGTTCGCGATCGGCGGCGACCTCAACGAGTCCGGCGCCAACGCCCACCAGGGCGCGGGCGGCGTGTTCGTGGCCGAGGCCGACGAGAGCGACGGCTCCTTCCTGTTCTTCGCGCCGTCGGTGGCGGTCGTGACCAACGTGGAGGCCGACCACCTCGACCACCACGGCACCGTCGAGGCCTACGTGGCCGTGTTCGACGAGTTCCTGGAGCGCATCGAGCCGGGCGGCGTGCTGATCGCCTGCGCCGACGACGAGGGCTCCGCCGCGCTGGCCGACCGCGCCGAGAAGCGCGGCATCCGGGTCCGCCGCTACGGCCGGACCGCGACCGGCGAGGGCGCCGCCGTGCTGGTCGAGCACCGGCCCGACGGCGCGGGCGGCCTGGCCGTCGTGGAGCTGGACGGCGAGCGGCTGGACGTGCGGGTCGCCGTGCCCGGCGAGCACATGGCGGGCAACGCGGTCGCCGCGCTGCTGGCCGCCGTCGAGCTCGGCGCCGACCGCTGGGGCGTCCTGGAGGGCCTGGCCGCGTTCGGCGGGGTCCGCAGGCGCTTCGAGTTCAAGGGCGTCGCGGCGGGCGTGCGGGTCTACGACGACTACGCCCACCACCCCACCGAGGTCGCCGCGCAGCTCAAGGCCGCGCGCCCGGTCGCGGGCGACGGCAGGCTGGTCGTCGTGTTCCAGCCGCACCTGTACTCGCGCACCAAGGCGTTCGCCGCCCAGTTCGGGCAGGCGCTCGCGCTCGCCGACGAGGTCGTCGTGCTCGACGTGTACGGCGCGCGCGAGGACCCGGAGCCCGGCGTGACCGGCGAGCTGGTCGCCGAGGCCGTCCCGCTGGAGGCGGGCAGGGTGCGGCACGTGCCGTCGTTCGACCGGGTGCCCGAGCTCGTCGCGGGCCTGGTCCGCGAGGGCGACCTCGTGGTCACCATGGGCGCGGGCGACGTCACCATGCTCGGCCCGGTGATCGTGGACGCGCTGGCGCACCGAGGATGAGCGCCACGACGGCGCGCCGCCCGCGCGCGCAGCAGCGGCGCAAGCCGTCGCGCGGTCCCGACCGCGCGACGGTGCTGCGCAGGCGGGCGGTCGCCGTCATGAGCGTCGTCACCGTCGTGGTGCTCGGCTACGCGCTCTGGTTCACCTCGCTGGTGGGCGTGGGCGAGGTGGCCGTGGAGGGCAACGTCGAGCTGACCGCCGAGCAGGTGCGGGTGGCGGCCGAGGTGGGCACCGGCGAGCCGATCCTGAGCCTGGACACCGACGCGGTGGCGGCGAAGGTGCGCGAGCTGCCGAGGGTGGCGGACGTGGAGGTCTCGCGGTCCCTGCCCGGCACGGTGCTGCTCAAGGTCACCGAGCGCACCCCGGTCGCCGTGGTGCAGGCCGACGACGGCGCGCACCTGGTCGACCGGACCGGGAAGGACTACGCGACCACGTCCGCCGCGCCCGCCGGGCTGCCGGTGCTCAGGGGGACCGGCGAGGAGGCGCTCGCGAGCGCCGTGTCGGTGCTCGTGCAGCTGCCGGACGACCTGCGCCGCGAGGTGCTGTCGGTGGGCTCCAGCGGCGGGACCGACCTGGTGCTGGAGATGTCGGCGGGCCGCGAGGTCCGCTGGGGCTCGGCGCAGGACACCCCGCGCAAGGCCGCCGTCCTGGACGTGCTGCTGACCCGCGAGGGCAAGGTGTACGACGTGACCAGCCCCGAGCTGCCGACGGTGTCCTGAGGTCGGGGGCGGCGCGCGACGGCTCCCACCGGCGCGCGCCGCGCGCTCCCGGCGTGCCCGTTCAGGCACTCGCGCGTGGTGATTCGCGTCACGGTTTGGCGCGGGCCCCGATCGCGTCGTCGCCGGTCTGCGCGGGTCGGGACACTTCCCACCACCCGCGATCACGGCTGCGCGCCCCCGACCACGTCCGATGAGGACGGTCGGTGGCGGCCGTCACGCCCGCCGCGCCGAGCGGGCTGGGCGAAACCGCCCGCGCGGTCGGACTACCCTTGGCCCAGCGCGGCGCTGCCCCACGGGGTGACCGGACGGCGGACGCCCGTGGCAACTACGGCGTGGCTGCTGGACCGACGCACCCCCGGTGCATACCGTCCAGCAGGAACATACGGGGTTGACACAGCTCTTGACCCAGCGTCGAGGGTTTCAATCCGGGTGCGGTGACCCGGTGGTCATCCGCATCCAGCACATGAGCACGGACACGATCAGGAAGGCGGACCGATGACGCCCCCGCACAACTACCTCGCGGTGATCAAGGTCGTCGGCATCGGCGGCGGTGGTGTCAACGCCGTCAACCGCATGATCGAGGTCGGGCTCAAGGGCGTCGAGTTCATCGCGGTCAACACCGACGCGCAGGCGCTGCTGATGTCCGACGCCGACGTCAAGCTCGACATCGGCCGGGAGCTGACCAGGGGACTCGGCGCGGGCGCCAACCCCGAGGTCGGCCACAAGGCCGCGGAAGACCACCGCGAGGAGATCGAAGAGGTCCTCAAGGGCGCCGACATGGTGTTCGTCACCGCCGGTGAGGGCGGTGGCACGGGCACCGGTGGCGCGCCCGTCGTGGCCTCGATCGCCCGCAAGCTCGGCGCGCTGACCATCGGCGTGGTGACCCGGCCGTTCTCGTTCGAGGGCAAGCGCCGGGCCAAGCAGGCCGAGGAGGGCATCCAGGCCCTGCGCAACGAGTGCGACACGCTCATCGTCATCCCGAACGACCGGCTGCTCCAGCTCGGCGACATCGGCGTCTCGCTGATGGACGCGTTCCGCTCCGCGGACGAGGTGCTGCTGTCCGGTGTCCAGGGCATCACCGACCTCATCACCACGCCCGGTCTGATCAACCTGGACTTCGCGGACGTCAAGTCCGTCATGTCCGGGGCGGGCAGCGCGCTGATGGGCATCGGCTCGGCCCGAGGCGAGGGCAGAGCGGTGCAAGCGGCCCAGAAGGCGATCAACAGCCCGCTGCTGGAGGCGTCCATGGAGGGCGCCCACGGCGTGCTGCTGTCGATCGCGGGCGGGTCGGACCTCGGGCTGTTCGAGATCAACGAGAGCGCCTCGCTGGTCCAGGAGGCCGCGCACCCCGACGCGAACATCATCTTCGGCACGGTCATCGACGACTCGCTCGGCGACGAGGTGCGGGTGACGGTGATCGCGGCCGGGTTCGACGGGAACGGGCCGACGCACAAGAAGCTCGAACCGCAGGCGCTGTCCAGCCCGCCGAAGGCGGTGGAGCCGCAGCCCGCGCCGCCGGTGGCGGTCGAGCCCTCGCCGCCCCCGACCCCGCCGCTGCCGACCCTCCCGGTCCAGCCGCAGCCGCCCGCGAGCACCTACCAGCCGCCGCAGCCGCTGCCCCGCCCGCTGGGCGGTCTCGGCAACCGCGCCGTGCCGGTCACGGACGACCCGGACGACGAGGTCGACGTGCCGCCGTTCATGCGGCGCTGAACGCGGACGGCCGCTGAGCGCGGCCCTTCGGGAACGTGCACGACGGAGCCCCCGGTGGTCCCACCGGGGGCTCCGTCGTGCTCGGGGCGGCGTCGCCGCACCGGGTGACCCGGCGCGGGTTCGGGGTTCGGCCCTGGGCGTGACAAGCTGGGGGAGTGCGCATCAGACGTGTCGTGACCACCCGCGAAGGCGGCGTCTCCAAGGCGCCCTACGACTCGTTCAACCTCGGTGACCACGTCGGGGACGACCCGGAGGCGGTCGAGGCCAACCGGGCCCGGCTCGCCGAGGGGATCGGCGTCCCCGTCACCGACCTGGTCTGGATGGAGCAGGTGCACGGGCGCACCGTCGCCGTGGTCGACGGGCCGCAGGGCGGTCCGCTGGAGGCCACCGACGCGGTCGTCACCACCCGGCCCGGCCTGGCGCTGGCCGTGCTCACCGCCGACTGCGTGCCGGTCCTGCTCGGCGACCCGGTCGCCGGGGTCGCCGCCGTCGCCCACGCCGGGCGGGTCGGGGCTCGGGTCGGCATCGTGCCCGCCGTGCTCAAGGCCATGGCCGACGCGGGGGCGACGCCGGAGAACACCGAGGTCCTGCTCGGCCCGGCGGTGTGCGGGGACTGCTACGAGGTGCCCGCCGACATGCGCGCCGACGTCGACAAGCACCTGCCCGGCAGCGCGGCCAAGTCCCGCGCGGGCAAGCCCTCGCTCGACCTGCGCGCGGGCATCTGGAACCAGCTCGCCGCCGCGGGCGTGGGCAGGATCGGCGTCGACCCGCGCTGCACCGTCGAGGAGCGCGCCCTGTTCAGCCACCGCCGCACCCCCGGCACCGGCCGCCTCGCCTCCGTCGCCTGGATCGAGCCGTGAGCCGCGAGGAGGAGCTCCGGCTCAACCTCGCCGAGGTCCGCGCCCGCATCGACAAGGCCTGCGAGGCGGCGCGCCGGGACCCCGCCGAGGTGACCCTGCTCGCGGTCACCAAGACCTTCCCGGCCTCCGACGTCCGGCTCCTGCACGGCCTCGGGCTGCGCGACTTCGCCGAGAACAAGGACCAGGAGGCACGGGCGAAGGTCGCCGACCTGGGTGATCTCGACGCGAACTGGCGGATGGTGGGCCGACTCCAGCGGAACAAGGCCAGGTCGGTCCTGACCTGGGCCGACCGGATCGACAGCGTAGACTCGACCCGGTTGGTCGACGCGCTCGTCGCGGCGGCGGCCAAGAACGGCGTTCACCGGGATGTGCTCATCCAGGTGAGCATTGACGGTGACACTGCGCGAGGAGGATGTCCGGTCCCTGATCTTCCGGACCTCGCCGCGCGCATCGGCCGTTCGAGTGAACTTAGGCTGAGGGGTGTGATGGCTGTCGCACCACTGGGCCGGTATCCCGGAGAGGCGTTTGCGCTCTTGAAGGGAGCGGTAACCCGCTTGCGTGACGATCATCCCGATGCCACCGTGATCTCGGCGGGGATGAGCGGCGACCTGGAAGATGCGATCGCATGGGGTTCGACGTGCGTGCGTGTCGGAACAGCGTTGCTGGGCAGCCGGGGACTAACCTCGCCGTAACTGTCCGGAACCTCTGGGGCCACCGCGACGTCCTTGCGGTTGGGGAACGGCGGAGGAAGGGCTTGGCATGAGCGGGTTCCACAAGCTGAAGGCGTACTTCGGGATGGTTCCCGCCGAGTACGCCGACGACCCTGACGCCTACGAGGACGAGCGCGGCGGGCGCTACTCGGAGTACCGCTCCGAGTACCCCGAGACCGCGGAGTACGAGACCTACCCCGAGCAGCGCGGACGGCGCCGTTCGAGCAGGTCCGAGTACCGCCCCGACCCGGAGGACGCCGAGGAGTACGAGTCGGACGCCCGCGCCCGGTCCCGCCGCTCGTGGAGCGAGACCCCGGTGCACGGCGCGCTGGCCATCGACGCGCAGCGCGAGCCCGCGCCCCGGCCCCGCGCCCTGCCCGCCCCGCAGCCGCAGCAGCCCGCCCCGGCGGCTGCCGCCCTGGGCCGGATCACCACCCTCAACCCGCGCAGCTACAACGAGGCGCGGGCCATCGGGGAGCACTACCGGGACGGCACGCCCGTCATCATGAACCTCACCGACATGGACGACGCCGACGCCAAGCGGCTGGTCGACTTCGCCGCCGGACTGGCGTTCGCCCTCCGGGGGTCCATCGACAAGGTGACCAACAAGGTGTTCCTGCTCTCACCCCCGAACATCGACGTGACCGCCGAAGACCGGAGGCGGCTCGCCGAGGGCGGATTCCTCAACCACGGCTGAGTGGTGGCACAGTTGGAGGTGTGGATGCCCTCTTGCTCGTGGTCTACTACCTGCTGTTCTCGTTCTGGCTGCTGCTCATCGCGCGCATGGTCGTGGAAGGCGTCCGCTCGTTCGCCAGGGACTGGCGGCCCGCGGGCGGCACGGCAGTGGCTCTGGAGACCGTCTACACCGTGACCGATCCCCCGATCCGCGCGCTGCGGCGGGTCATCCCCACCGTGCGGATCGGGAACATCAGTCTGGACTTGTCCATTATTGTGCTGTTGCTGGTCGTTATCATTCTGATGCGAGTAGCCGATCCCAGGTGAGGGGACCAGGGATGTCCACAGCCCAGGAGTGCGTGAGGTGATCTGATGCCGTTGACCCCCGCGGACGTGCACAACGTCGCGTTCAGCAAGCCGCCGATTGGCAAGCGGGGCTACAACGAGGACGAGGTGGACGCGTTCCTCGACCTGGTTGAGGGTGAGCTCGCCCGCCTGATCGAGGAGAACAACGACCTGCGCCAGCAGGTCGAGCAGCTCGACCAGCAGGTCGAGACCGCGCGCGCCGACCTGGAGGACGCACGAGCCAAGATCGCCGCCGGTGTCGGTGGTCCCAGCCGCGTCGTCGAGGAGCCCCGCAGGCTCGCGCCCGTGCCGCCCCCCTCGGCGCTGGAGCAGACGTCCCCCGGTGGTGGGGGTGACCACCACGTCCAGGCCGCCAAGGTCCTCGGGCTCGCCCAGGAGATGGCAGACCGCCTGACCGGCGAGGCCAAGGCCGAGGCCGACGGGATGCTGTCGGAGGCCAGGACGAAGTCCGAGCAGCTGCTCTCGGAGGCGCGGTCCAAGTCCGACACCATGGTGAACGAGGCGCGCACGCGTGCCGAGACCATGCTGAACGACGCGCGGACCCGCGCCGAGACGCTCGAGCGGCAGGCCCGCGACAAGGCCAGCGCGCTCGACCGCGACGCGCAGCGCAAGCACGCCGAGGTGATGGGCAACATCACCCAGGAGAAGAACACGCTCGAGAAGCAGATCGACAAGCTGCAGACGTTCGAGCGCGAGTACCGCACCAGGCTCAAGACCATGCTGGAGTCGTCGCTGCGCGACCTGCAGGACCGGGGCCCCGCGGCGCCGTCCGACGGCAGGGCCGGGCAGCAGGGCTACTCCTTCGGGGCTCGTGCCGAGGCGGGCTGAGCCCGGCCGGGCTGAGCCCGGCCGGGCTGAGCCCGCGCTCCAGCGCTGATCTACGCTGCGAGCGTGCTGTACGCAGTCCTGCTCCTGGTCCTGGCCGCGCTCGGCTTGCTCGTGCCCGCGCTGACCAGCGCGTCCACCCTGTGGGCGTGGCTGTCGGTGGCGGCGAGCGCAGCCG
The DNA here is from genome assembly GCF_002354875.1 of Actinosynnema pretiosum. Classification (GTDB taxonomy): domain Bacteria; phylum Actinomycetota; class Actinomycetes; order Mycobacteriales; family Pseudonocardiaceae; genus Actinosynnema; species Actinosynnema auranticum. The sequence goes on along the minus strand of NZ_CP023445.1, from coordinate 6,642,363 downwards.
CAGCGGTGGGGCTGGTGGTGGACTGGTGGCTGCACCGCCGGTCGGGGGCCGGTGCCGCCGCGGTCGTGGCACAGGGTAGTACTCAAGATCGTTCCGGTGACGGGCGGGGCGGGGCCGATCAGGCTCCCGTCCCGCCCGTCGGCGTTCCCGCGGGCGTCGCCCCGGAGGACGAGCCCGCCGAGGAGGACACCGACGCGGCCGACCTGCTGGCCGTGGCGGAGGCCGCGGACGAGGTGCGGGTGCTCGACGAGCGCCCCCGGTACCACCTGGCGGGCTGCTCCTGGGTGGGCGACCGGGCCGCGCTGGGGCTGCCGCTGGCCGAGGCGCGCGAGCTGGGCTTCACCCCGTGCGGGGTGTGCAGGCCGGACTCGGCGCTGGCCGCGACCAAGCGGGCCGCCGCGAAGCGGGCCGAGCGGGCGGGCGCCGACAAGCCCGCGACGACCGGTGCGCCCGACCCGGCCGGAGCGCGGGCCGAGCGGGCCGCCGACGAGCCCGAGCGGGCCCCTCAGATCGCCCAGGACGCCCCCGGAGCCGCCCAGGCCGGTGCCACCGCCGGGAGCGGGGACGGGCCCGCCGCGCGCGGCTGAGCGGCCCTCCCGCGCGACGCTCGGCGCAACCGGTTTGCGCCCTCGGCTACCCTTGGCGGCACAGGCGTTGATCCGGCCATCACCGGGGGAGCCTCCGGAAGAACAGGCCCCAGGGCCCCAGTAGAACCGGACGGGAACGGCCCGTCACAGCCGTCGAAGAGAGGCCAGAGCCCCGTGCCCTGGCAAGCGGGGTGGTACCGCGGTGCGCCTACGGGGTGGGCGCGTCGTCCCCGTGCGCCGGGACGCACGCGAGGAGTTTGACCATGCCCTACCCCAAGGCGGGAGCGGACGCCGTTCCCTCCCAGCCGTCCTTCCCCGCGCTGGAGCGCGACGTGCTCGGCTTCTGGGAGGACGACAAGACCTTCCAGGCCTCCGTCGACGCCAGGCCCGCCGGTGAGAACGGCTCCAACGAGTTCGTGTTCTACGACGGCCCGCCGTTCGCCAACGGCCTCCCGCACTACGGCCACCTGCTGACCGGGTACGTCAAGGACCTGGTGCCGCGCTACCGCACCATGCGTGGCCAGCACGTGGAGCGCCGCTTCGGCTGGGACACGCACGGCCTGCCCGCCGAGGTCGAGGCGGAGAAGCAGCTCGGCTTCTCGTCCAAGAGCGACATCGAGGCCTTCGGCATCGACAAGTTCAACGACGCCTGCCGCACGTCCGTGCTGCGCTACACCGACCAGTGGCGCGACTACGTGACGAAGCAGGCCCGCTGGGTCGACTTCGACAACGACTACAAGACCCTCGACCTGGACTACATGGAAAGCGTCATGTGGGCCTTCAAGACCCTGTGGGACAAGGGCCTGGTCTACGAGGGCTTCCGGGTGCTCTGGTACTGCTGGCGCTGCGAGACGCCGCTGTCCAACACCGAGACCAAGATGGACGACACCTACCGGGACCGGCAGGACCCGGCGGTGACCGTCGGCCTGCGCCTGGAGACCGGCGAGCTGGCCCTGGTGTGGACGACCACGCCGTGGACGCTGCCGTCGAACCTGGCCGCCGCCGTGCACCCGGACGTGGACTACGTGACGGTCGAGGCGAACGGCGAGAAGTACCTCCTCGCCGAGGCCCGCGTCGCCGCCTACGCCCGCGAGCTGGGCGAGGAGCCGCCGGTCGTGGCCCGCTGCAAGGGCTCCGACCTCATCGGGCGGCGCTACACCCCGCCGTTGGACTTCTTCCTCGGCCGCGACAACGCGCACCAGGTGCTGCCCGCCGACTACGTCACCACCGAGGACGGCACCGGCATCGTCCACATCGCCCCCGCGTTCGGCGAGGACGACAAGGTCGTCACGGACGCCGCGGGCATCGAGGTCGTCGTCCCCGTCGACCCGCACGGCTGCTTCACCGCCGAGGTGCCGCCGTACGCCGGGCAGCACGTGTTCGAGGCCAACAAGGTCATCATCCGCGACCTGAAGGACGCGGGGCTGCTGCTGCGCCACGAGACCTACGACCACCCGTACCCGCACTGCTGGCGCTGCGACAACCCCCTGATCCAGCGCGCGGTGTCGTCGTGGTTCGTCGCGGTGACGCAGTTCCGCGACCGCATGGTCGAGCTGAACCAGCAGATCAACTGGGCGCCCGAGCACATCAAGGACGGCCAGTTCGGCAAGTGGCTGTCGAACGCGCGCGACTGGAACATCTCCCGCAACCGGTTCTGGGGCTCCCCGATCCCGGTGTGGGTCTCGGACGACCCCGAGTTCCCGCGCGTGGACGTGTACGGCTCGCTGGACGAGCTGGAGCGCGACTTCGGCGTGCGCCCGACCGACCTGCACCGGCCCGCGATCGACGAGCTGACCCGGCCCAACCCGGACGACCCCTCGGGCAAATCCACCATGCGCCGGGTGCCCGAGGTGCTGGACTGCTGGTTCGAGTCCGGGTCGATGTCGTTCGCCCAGGTGCACTACCCGTTCGAGAACGCCGACTGGTTCGAGAACCACTACCCCGGCGACTTCATCGTCGAGTACAACGGGCAGACCCGAGGCTGGTTCTACACGCTGCACGTGCTGGCCACGGCGCTGTTCGACCGGCCCGCGTTCCGCAACTGCGTGGCGCACGGCATCGTGCTCGGCGACGACGGGCAGAAGATGTCCAAGTCGCGCAAGAACTACCCGGACGTGAACGAGGTGTTCGAGCGGGACGGCTCGGACGCGATGCGCTGGTTCCTGATGTCCTCGCCGATCCTGCGCGGCGGTGACCTCGTCGTCACCGAGCGGGGCATCCGCGACGGGGTGCGGCAGGCCGTGCTGCCGCTGTGGAACTCCTGGTACTTCCTGGCGCTGTACGCCAACGCCGAGGGCGTCGAGGGGCGCTGGCGGACCGACTCGCCGCACGTGCTCGACCGGTACGCGCTGGCCAAGACGCACGACCTCGTGGCGCGGGTGACCGGGCAGCTCGACGAGTACGACATCTCCGGCGCGTGCGCGTCGGTCCGGGACTTCCTGGAGGTGCTGACCAACTGGTACGTGCGGCGCTCGCGCGACCGGTTCTGGGCGGGCGAGAAGGACGCGGTGGACACGCTGCACACCGTGCTGGAGGTGGTGTCGCGGGTGGCCGCGCCGCTGCTGCCGATGACCACCGAGGTGGTGTGGCGCGGGCTGACCGGCGGGCGCTCGGTGCACCTGACCGACTACCCGGCGGCGGCCGACCTGCCCGCCGACCCGGAGCTGGTGGCGGCGATGGACACGGTGCGGCAGGTGGCGTCGACGGCGCTGTCGCTGCGCAAGGCCAACAAGCTGCGGGTGCGGCTGCCGCTGGCCAGGCTGGTGATCGCGTCGGCGTCGGCGGGGTCGCTGGAGGGGTTCCGGGAGATCCTGAGCGACGAGGTCAACGTCAAGGCGGTCGAGCTGACCGACGACGTGGACGCGCACGGGCACTTCCAGCTTGCGGTGAACGCGCGGGTGGCCGGGCCGCGGCTCGGGCCGAACGTGCAGAAGGTGATCAAGGCGGTGAAGGCCGGGGACTGGAGCGAGGTCGACGGGCGCGTCGTCGCGGCCGGGATCGAGCTGTTCCCGCAGGAGTACGAGCAGCGGCTCGTGGCCACCGACCCGGCGGCCACGGCGGCGCTGCCCGGTGGGGCGGGGCTGGTCGTGCTGGACACCGAGGTCACCGAGGAGCTGGCGGCCGAGGGCGTGGCGCGGGACCTGGTGCGGGTCGTGCAGCAGGCGCGCAAGGACGCCGGGCTGGACGTGTCGGACCGGATCGCGCTGACCGTGGACGCGCCCGAGGGCGCCGCGGCCGACGCGGCTCGGGGGTTCGAGGCGTTCGTGCGCGAGGAGACGCTGGCGGTGGAGGTGTCCTACGGGGCCGTCGACGGCGGGTCCGAGGGCGCGGTCGGCGACGGGGTCAAGGTGCGGGTGCTGGTCGTCAAGGCGGGCTGAGCGCTCCGGTGACGCGGTCCCGGCACACCACTCGCTCGTTCGGGTGGTGTGCCGGGACCGGTCTGCTTCCGGGGGCGTTCTTGTCGGTGGGGGGTGTGATGCTGAAGTTCGCGGTGCGGGTGAAGCCGGGGTCGAAGCGCGACGCCGTGGGCGGGCGCTGGGACGAGCGCGCCCTCGTGGTGTCGGTGGCCGCGCCCGCGGTCGAGGGGAAGGCCAACGAGGCGGTGCGCAGGGCGCTGGCCAAGGCGTTCGGGGTGCGCAGGCAGGACGTGGAGATCGTGTCGGGGGAGCGGGGGCGCGATAAGGTCGTGGTCATCGACCCCGCGCCCGACGGGGCGGACGGGGTGCTGGCGGAGCTGCTCGGGGGGTAGGTCGGGCGGTTCGGGCCCGGTCGCTCGGGCTTTGCGGCTCGGGTTCTGCGGTTCGGGCGGGGTGGTTCAGCCCGCTGCCGGTCGCAGCATCGGGAACATGGTCGGGCCGTTCTCGGGCAGTGCGATCGGGTCGCTGGCGCGGGTGAAGCCGTGCCGGGCGTACAGGGCCGCCGAGCGGGTGGTGCTCGCCTCCAGGTAGCAGGGCAGGCCGCCGGTGTCGGCGAGCCGGTGGGCCAGCAGGAGGCCGCCGACGCCCTGGCCCCTGCGCTCGGGCAGGACCGCGGTGGTGGCCAGGTAGAGGTGCGGGTAGGTCGGGTGCACGGCCGCCATCAGGGTGAACAGCGCCTCGGCCCTCGGCGGCATCCCGTCCGGCTTCGGGGTCTCACCGCTGGTCTCGGCCCACAGCGCGTACCCCGCGAGACCGCGCTCGTCCTCGGCGACGAGCGCGTCGCACCTGCCGAGCTGCTCCTCCACCAGCGTGCGGATGATCTTGTCCGTGAGGGGTTGGTCCGCGTTCCTGACCTCCGCCGAGTCCAGCACCCACGCCGTGACGACCTCGTCGGCCGCCGCGCGCTGGACCAGGTCCACCACGGCGTCGAACTCGTCGTGTGCTGCCTTGCGCACCTGCATCTTCCGCTCCTTCTCTCGTACGCTGTAGTTCGATGATTTCCTCGGCTGCGCTGGTGCTTCAACGTTTGCGTCACGCAGTGTTCGTGTGACGAAAAGGGGGCGCGGTGGGGTGCGCGCAGTGCGGGGCTCCGGTGGAGCGGGCGGCTCGGGGGCGGCCTCGGCGGTACTGCGGGCGGGCCTGCCAGGCGCGGGCGTACCGGGCGCGGCGGGACGCCGGGGACGACCCGCGCGGGCGTGGTGCGGCTCGGCGCGGGGCGGGGCTCGGGGGTGACGCCTGGGACGTGGGGGCTGCTCGGGGTGGCGCGGGCGTCGGGGTGGGGTCGACCGGTGCGGCGCGGGGTGCGGCGGATGCCGGCGCGCGGGGGCGTGGTGCGAGTGGTGGACCGGGTGCGCGGCGGCGGGGTGGTGGGCCGTCGTGGGACCGGGCGGGTGTCGTGCGGGCGGCGATCGAGCTGGCCGACGCCGAGGGGCTGGGCGCGGTGTCGATGCGGGCGCTCGCCGCGCGTGCCGGGGTGGCGACCATGTCGCTGTACCGGCACGTCTCGGGGCGGGCGGACCTGATCTCGGCCATGGTCGACGCGGTGCTCGTCGAGGCGCACGGGCCCTCGCGGGGCCGGGCCGGTGGTGGCGCTGGCGGTTCGGGCGAGGGGCTCGGGTGGCGGGAGGTGCTGGAGCGGGAGGCCCGTGGGGAGTGGTCGTTGTACCGGGAGCACCCGTGGGCGCTGGGGGCGTTGGGCACCAGCAGGCCGCCGCTCGGGCCGCAGCTGATCGCGGTGGTCGACCGCTACCTCGGGGCGCTCGCCGGGCACGGGGTTGACCCCGCGACCGGGCTGTCGGTGTTCCTGCTGGTCAGCGGGTACGTGCAGGGGATGGCGCTGCTGCTGGTCAGCGAGAGCGAGCAGGCCCGCGACACCGGGGTCAGCGGGCCGCAGTGGTGGGGCGCCAGGGGGAAGTGGGCGGAGGCCGTGGACTACCCGTGGGTGCGCGAGCTGGCCGCCGGGGCGGCGCCCGGTGAGCGTGACCTGAACGAGTGGTTCGATTTTGGTCTCGCGCGGGTGCTGGACGGCATCGCGCTGCGGGTGGAAAGCTGATCGTGGGTTTGTCAGGGGCTGCCGGAGGCGGTGGTCTCCTCGTGGTGCCCTCCGCGCGGTCGTCCGGCGGGGTTCCTCCCTCGGGTCGTGGGTCTTGCGCTTGAGCTCCCGCGCGTGACGCGGGTCGGGCGCTCTTCGTGCGGACGTCGAACGTGCGGGGCGCTCCCGGTCGCGTTCGGAGCGGGCGTCGGTCCTCTGGGGACGGTGCTCCCGGCGGGGTGCCTGGCGGGTGTCTGGCGGGGTGCTCAGTGGGGCGTCTGAAAAGTGCCCCGGCGGGTATCCGGTGGTGCTCCTGGCGGGGTTTCTGAACGGTGCCCGGTGGTGCTCTCGGCAGGGTGCCTGGCGACGTGCCCGAGCGGTGCTCTTGGCAGGGTGCCTGGTGGTGTGCCTGGTGGTGCTCTCGGCAGGGTGTCTGGTGGTGTGCCCGAGCGGTGGCCTCGGCAGGGTGCCTGCTGGTGTGCCTGAGCGGCGCTCCCTGCGAGCGCCAGGTGGTGGGTGCCCGGTGGTGGGTGCCCGAGCGGTGCTCCCGGTGCTGTGCCCAGAGCGCGCTCAGCGCAGCGCTCCGGGGGTGCTCCGGGTGGTCTTCCGCGCGGTCGTCCGCGCGGTCGTCCGGCCGTGCGGGGAATGCGCTTGCCGGGTGGCCTTCGGGGTTCCGGTGCCGGGGTTCCGGTGCCGGGGTTCGCGGGCGCGATGACCCACGTCAGCGGCGTGGGGGGAGAATGGAACCCCGTCGTGAAGGACAACCGGGAGGTTGAGTGGGCGACGTCAGCGTCATCCTCGGTATCGGTTCAGCGGTTCTCATGGCCGCGGTGGTCGCGGTCAGGGTCTCCACCAGGCTGGGACTGCCCTCACTGCTGCTGTACCTGGGAATCGGGGTGCTGCTGGGCGAGTCGGTGCTCGGCATCCAGTTCTCCGACGCCGACCTGACCCGCTCGCTGGGCACCATCGCCCTGGTCCTGATCCTCGTGGAAGGCGGTCTGACCACCCGGTGGAACGCGGTGAAACCCGCGCTGGGACTGGGGATCGGGCTGTCGACGGTGTCCGTGGGCATCTCGATCGGGGTCACCGGGGTCGCGCTGCACCACCTGCTCGGGCTCGACTGGCGCACCGCCCTGCTGTGGGGCGCGGTGCTGTCGTCGACCGACGCGGCGGCGGTGTTCAGCGTGCTGCGCGGGGTCGGGGTCGGCAAGCGGTTGATCGGCGCGCTGGAGCTGGAGTCCGGCATCAACGACGCGCCGGTGTACATCGCCGTGGTGCTGCTGGCGTCCACCGACGCGATCACCTGGACCGCGCCGCTGCTGATGGTCTACGAGCTGCTCGCGGGCGCGGCCATCGGGATCGGGCTCGGCTGGCTCGGCGCGCTCGGGCTGCGCAGGGCCGCGCTGCCCGCCACCGGCCTGTACCCGCTGGCGACCGTCGCGGTGTGCCTGCTCGCCTACACGGTGGGCGACTTCGCGCACGCGTCCGGGTTCCTGGCGGTGTACACGGGCGCGGTGGTGCTCGGGAACTCGCGGCTGCCGCACCGGTCCGACACGCTCTCGTTCGCCGAGGGGCTCGGGTGGGTCGCGCAGATCGGGCTGTTCGTGCTGCTCGGGCTGTACGCGTCGCCCGCGCGCCTGGTCGACGCCGTGGTGCCCGCGCTGGTCGCGGGCGCCGTCCTGGTGCTGCTCGCGCGACCGCTGTCGGTGGCCGCAGCCGCGCTGCCGTTCCGGGTGCCGTGGCGCGAGCAGGTGTTCGTGTCCTGGTCGGGGCTGCGCGGGGCGGTGCCGATCGTGTTCGCGCTGCTGCCGCTCGTCCAGGGCGTCGAGGGCGCGCAGGTCCTGGTGGACGTGGTGTTCGTGCTGGTCGTGATACTGACGATCGTGCAGGGCAGCACGCTGCCGTGGATGGCGCGCAAGCTCGGGCTGGTGAAGACCGGGGAGGCCGAGGAGGTGCAGGTCGACTCGTCGGCGCTGGACGAGCTGGGGGCCGAACTGCTCCAGGTGCGCATCCAGGTGGGGTCGAAGCTGCACGGCGTGTACCTGTCCGAGCTGAGGCTGCCGCCGGGGGCGATGGTGAGCCTGGTGGTGCGGGCCGAGGAGGGCTTCACGCCGCAGGCGACCACGCGGCTGCAGGAGGGGGACCAGCTGCTGGTGGTCAGCACGGAAGCGGCGCGGGACGCGGCGGAGACCCGGATCCGGGAGGTCGACAAGGGCGGGCGGTACGCGCGGTGGAAGGGCAACGCGCCGACCTGAGCGGGGGCAGCGCCGACCCCAGTGTGGGCAGCGCGCCGACTTCAGTGGGTCGGCGCGCCGACCTCAGTGGGGGCGGGGAGCGGGAGCCGGGCGGGGTGGGGCCCCGTTGGCGGCCCGTTGGCCGGAGTGGCTGACGGGCCGGTGGCTGACGGGCCGGGGGTGGCGGGCCGGGTGGGCGGTGGCGCGCTGGCCGGGGTGGCCAATGGGGGCGCGGCGGGGGATGGGCTTGCGCTGACCTGAGCTGGGCGGGCGCGGGAGTTAGGCGGCGGGTGGCGGGTAGCGCGGGTGTGGGTTGGGGGTCGGGGGTTGGGGCGGGTGCGTTTTGGTTGCTCTCGGCATGTGGGAAGTGCTCGACGGTCGTCGGGAGGGTCGGCTAGCTTTCTCGGCAGGTCATGAGTTCCAGCGTCAAGCCCGGGCTTGCTGGACGACAACCCTCCTCCGCGGTGGGGTGCCCCCGGTGACGACCAGGTCCGGCGCGCAGGGCGTCGGGCAAGCGCGGGTCTTCCCTCACCACGGGCGACCCCGAGTCGCTCGGAGGACGATCATGACGCTCGCCGTTTCCCGCACCGCCGCCCGCACCGTCGTCGAGACCGCCGACGCCGCGCCCGTCGCCCCCGCCGTGAACGCTCCCGCCTCCCTCCCCGCCGTCGTCGGCGCGGCGCTGCGGGTGCCGCTGGTCACCGGGGAGCGGGTCGAGTACGCCAACCTCGACAACGCCGCCTCCACCCCCTGCCTGGAGCAGGTGCGCGACGCCGTCGACGAGCTGCTGCCCTGGTACGCCTCCGTGCACCGGGGCGCCGGGTTCGCGTCCAAGGTGTCCACCCGCGTCTACGAGCAGGCCCGCGACTCGGTCCGCCGCTTCACCGGCGCCCGCTCCAGCGACACCGTCGTGTTCACCCGCAACACCACCGACTCGCTCAACGCCCTCGCCCGCGCCGTCCCCAGGGGCACCTCCGTGCTCCTGTTCGACACCGAGCACCACGCGGCCCTGCTGCCGTGGCGCGGGCCGAACGTGCGCCGCCTGCGCACCCCCGGCACGCCCGCCGAGGCCGCCCGCGTGCTCGACGCCGCGCTCGCCGAGTGCCCGGTCGGGCCGCGCCTGGTGGTGCTGACCGGCGCGTCCAACGTCACCGGCGAGGTGTGGCCGGTCGCCGAGCTGGCCGCGATCGCCCGCCGCCGGGGTGCGCGCACCGTCCTCGACGCCGCCCAGCTAGCCCCGCACCGCCCGCTCGACATCAAGGAGTTGGGCGTCGACTACGTCGCCTTCTCCGGCCACAAGCTCTACGCCCCCTTCGGCGCGGGCGTGCTGGTCGGCCGCGCCGACTGGCTCCAGGCCGCCGAGCCCTACCTGGTCGGCGGTGGCGCGACCTCGCTGGTCACCGACCACGGCGACCACCTCGGCGTCGCCTGGTCCCGCGTGCCCGAGCGGCACGAGGCCGGGTCGCCCAACGTGGTCGGCGTGCACGCGCTCGCCGTCGCCTGCGACGTCCTCGGCCGCAGCTGGAAGCGGGCCGTCGCGCACGAGCGGGCCCTGCTGGAGCGGCTGCGCGCGGGCCTGGCGACCGTGCCGGGCGTGCGCGAGCTGTCCCTGTTCGGCTCCGGGCAGGACCGGGTCGGCGTGGTCAGCTTCACCGTCGCGGGCCAGGACTCCGGCTACCTCGCCGCCGCCCTGTCCGCCGAGCACGGCATCGGCGTGCGCGACGGCGCGTTCTGCGCCCACGTCGCCGTGCACCGCCTCACCGGCGGCGAGCGCGCCCTGCGCGCCTCCCTGGGCCTGGGCTCCACCGAGGCGCACGTGGACCGCCTCGTCGCCGCGCTGCGCTCCCTCGTCACCGAGGGCCCCAAGGTCGCCTACACCCAGCGCGACGGCCGCTGGGAGCCCGCCGAGGACGACCGCGCCCTGCCGCCCTTCCTGGCCTGACCGGCCTCCGCACCGGCCTGACCGGCCCCCTCGCCGCGCGATGCTGGACAATGGCCGGGTGAGCACGGACCCCAACACCGAACCCGACGCCCCCGACGAGGTCGCCTCGCCCGCGCCGGAGCCCCAGCCCCAGCGGCGGGTCGTGCTGCTCGGCGTGATCGCCGCCGTCGTGCTGGCACTGGACATCGCCACCAAGGTGATCGCGGTCGCCGAGCTGGAGGGCAGGCAGCCGGTCGAGCTGTTCGGCGGGCTGCTCTACCTGCCGCTGATCCGCAACCCCGGAGCCGCGTTCGGCATGGCCGAGGGCTGGACGATCGTCCTGGCGATCATCGCGTTCGGCGTCGTCGGGTTCATCCTGTGGATCGCCCGCAAGCTCCGCTCGGTCGGCTGGGCCATCGGCCTCGGCCTGGTGCTGGGCGGCGCGCTCGGCAACCTGGCCGACCGGATCTTCCGCTCGCCCGGCCCGCTGCGCGGCCACGTCGTGGACTTCCTGTCCGTGCTGGACCCGTGGGGCGGCTTCTTCCCCGTGTTCAACCTGGCCGACTCGGCCATCTGCGTCGGCGGCGGCGTGATCGTGCTGATGTCGCTGCTCCAGCGCGACTACGACGGCACCCGCTTCGAGAAGAAGCCCTCCGGCAAGACCGCCACCGCGGCGGGCACCACCCCCAAGACCACCGAGAACCAGACCGCAGGCGAGACCGCCGACGGCGGGAAGCAGGAACAGGCGTGAGCGGCGACTACCGGACCCTCCCCGTCCCCGACGGCCTCGACGGGATGCGCGTCGACGCGGGTCTCGCCAAGCTCCTCGGGCTCTCCCGAACGGTCATCGCCGCGCTGGCCGAGAGCGGCGACGTCGTGCTCGACGGCCGCGTCGCGGGCAAGTCGGACCGCCTGGTGGCGGGCTCCTGGCTGGAGCTGACCCTGCCCGAGCCCGAGCGGCCCGTGCAGGTGCAGGCCGTGCCGGTCGAGGGCATGATCATCCTGCACGAGGACGACGACGTGATCGTCGTGGACAAGCCCGTCGGCGTGGCCGTGCACCCCTCGCCCGGCTGGACCGGCCCGACCGTGGTCGGCGGCCTGGCCGCCGCGGGCGTGCGCGTGTCCACCTCCGGCGCGGCCGAGCGGCAGGGCGTGGTGCACCGGCTCGACGTCGGCACCACCGGCGTCATGGTCGTGGCCAAGAGCGAGCACGCCTACTCGGTGCTCAAGCAGGCGTTCAAGGAGCGCACGGTCGAGAAGCTGTACCACGCGCTGGTGCAGGGCCACCCGGACCCGACCAAGGGCACCATCGACGCGCCCATCGACCGGCACCCCAAGCACGACTACAAGTTCGCGGTCATGGCAGGCGGCAAGCCCAGCATCACGCACTACGAGGTCGTGGAGGCGTTCCGCGCCGCGTCGCTGCTGGACGTGCACCTGGAGACCGGGCGCACCCACCAGATCCGGGTGCACTTCTCCGCGCTCAAGCACCCGTGCGTGGGCGACCTGACCTACACCGCCGACCCGGTGCTCGCCAAGCGGCTGGGCATGTCCCGGCAGTGGCTGCACGCCCGCACGCTGGGCTTCCACCACCCCGCCGACGGGGAGTGGGTCGAGTTCACCAGCGAGTACCCGGACGACCTCGCCCACGCGCTCAAGCTGCTGCGCTCCGAGAGCTGAGCTGCGCGAGCTGACCGGCGCAAGCTGCGTGAGCTGACTGGCGCGAGTTGCATGAGCTGACCGGCGCGAGCCGGCCTGCGACGCGAAGGGGGCGCCCACCGAGACCGGTGGGCGCCCCCCTTCGCGTTCCGCAGTGCTAGACCGCCGAAGCGGCCGGGCTCTGCTCGGCCTCGGCGACCTCGGGCTCGTCCTTCGTGATGCCCTTGTCGCCCCTGGTCAGCACCAGGAACGAGGTCAGCGCCAGCGCCGTGCAGGCCGCCATGACCAGCGCCAGCGGCAGCACGCTGGTCGAACCGCCCGCGCCCACGACCGGCGCCATCAGCCCGCCCATCAGGAACTGCGACACGCCCAGCAGCGCCGACGAGCTGCCCGCCGCCTCCGGGTGCCTGGCCATCGCCAGGGTCGCCGCGTTCGGCATCAGCAGGCCGATGCTGCACGTGACCAGGAACAGCGGCACCAGGAACGTCACCAGGCCACCGCCCACCAGGCCCGCGACGACCAGGGCGATCCCGGCCGCCACCGCCGTGCTCAGGCCGATCCGCAGCAGGCCCCTGGGCATGATCCGGCCGGTCAGGGCCGTGTTGATCACGCCCGCGATGAAGATGCCGCCCGAGTTCAGCGCGAACACCAGGCTGAACTCCTGCGGGGACAGGCCGAACACGCCCTGCAGCACGAACGACGAGCCGGACACGTAGCCGAAGATCGCGCCCAGCGCGAACGCCGACGCCAGCACGTAGCCGACGAACACCCGGTCGGTCAGCAGGCCGCCGAACACGCGCAGCGTGCCGCCCAGGTCCAGCGGGCGGCGCTTCTCCGGCGGCAGGGTCTCCTTCAGGCCGACGGCCATCAGCACCAGCAGCACCACCGCGATGACCGCGAGCACGACGAACGTCGCGCGCCACGACGCGTAGCGCAGCACCTGCCCGCCCAGCACCGGCGCGAGCATCGGGCCGAGGCCGTTGACCAGCATGATCAGCGACATGAACTTCGCCATCGCCAGCCCGGAGAACCGGTCGCGGGCCACGGCCATGGCCACCACGAAGCCCGCGGCGACGCCGAGGCCCTGGAGCAGCCGGAACGCGGCCAGCGCGACCGCGCTCGGCGCCATCGCGCACACCAGCGACAGCACCACGTACGAGCCGATCCCGAACAGCAGCGGCTTGCGCCTGCCGATCGAGTCGGACAGCGGGCCGATCAGCAGCTGGCCGACGGACAGGCCGATGATGAACGTCGTCAGCGACAGCTGGATCTGCGACTCGCCCGCCCCGAACTCCTTCGCCATGTCGGGGAAGGCGGGCAGGTAGGCGTCGATGGACAGCGGGCCGAGGCAGCACAGCACGCCCAGCAGGGCGACGAGCTTCCCACGTCCTTGCACAGCAATAACCCCCGGATAGGTCGTCGATCGTCTTTGCGGCTCTGCGGGACGACGGTGTCCAAGGAGGTGGCTTCGACCCCACGGCGCTGCGCCAGGCGGGTTCGCCGCCGACGGTGGACAACGCCGGGGGAGCCGGTCTGCTTCCCGGAACGGACCACGAATTCCGGGAGTTCACCAGGTCGAGACGTGCCGGTGCGCCCGGCCGCGCGGCGGTCGGGCGGGTCGAGCGCGGGAACCAGCAGGTGAAACGGTGGGGACGGGCCCGAACCGAGGCTATCGCCGCAGGCTTTGTCCGATCGGGTGGAACTCGTCGACCGCTCGGGTGAGCGGTCTCACGTCCTCCGCGCGGGGCCCGCGCTCAGTCCTCGACGGTCCAGACGAGCGTGTTCAGGTCGGCCTCGGGCCGCACGCTCCAGCGCACCGACGTGACCACCGTGCTCTCCGGCAGCACGTACACGGTGTGGCCGCCCGCCGTCTCGCCCGGCTGCACGCCGATCTTGTGCGGCGGCCGGGAGGACAGCGACACCGGGGCCTTGGCCACGGTCTCGCCGGTGCTGGTGGTCAGCACCAGGTACATGTCGGGCAGCGCGTTGAACGGCACGTTCCCGGTGTTCGCCAGCTCGGTGTGCACCACGACGGCCCGCTCGCCGTCGGCCAGCTTGTAGCCCGCGGCGGTGAACAGGAAGTCGGCCGGGTCCACGACCTCGACCAGCTGGATCGTGAACCGGGCGCCCTCGAGGCCCTCGGTCTCCAGCACGCTGCCGATCTTGCCGGTGCGGGTCCTCGGCGCGGCCTGCTGCGGCTGGTCGCCGCGCGCCCACCCGGCCGTCTGCGGCGGGCCCCACGGGCTCGCCTCCTGCACCGGGAGCGGTCCCGACGGCGCGGGCTGCGCGGGGAACGGCTGGCTCGGCGGCCCGACCACCGGGTGACCGGGGTAGGAGCCGGACGGGGTGCCCTGGACCGAGCCGGGCAGCGGCAGCGGACCGGAGCCCGGCTGCGCGTACGGACCGGAGTGCGCGCCCGGCTGCTGCGCCGGGCCCGCGTAGCTGCCCCACGCCATGCTGTTGGTCAGCGCCTTGCGGATGCCGTTCGGGTCGCACTCCACGCCCACCAGCAGCGGCAGCCCGCTGCCGGACAGGGTGATCAACCGCATGGCCGCTTCCCTGGGGTCCATGCCCAGCCGCGCGGCCACCTCGTGCACGGCGGCGCGGCCCATCTCCGCGATCACGGCAAGGAGACGGACATCTACTGGATCAGGGGCGACCACACCCCCGAACGCTACCCGCCCGGCGGCGCGACCGCGTGAGTGGCCCGCCGCTGTGACCGGGGCGCGACCTGCGCCGGTGGCCCGGTGTGACGCTCGCGGGTTCGGCGCGGGTGGGCGGCCCGCCACCCGCCCGGCGTATAGAGTCGCTGAGGTCTCGCCCGCGCGTCGTCCGGGCCCGCTGCCGATCTTCATAGGGGGTTTGGTGTCCGACTCGTTCGCGCACCTCCACGTGCACACCGAGTACTCGATGCTCGACGGGGCGGCGAAGCTCAAGGACATGTTCGCCGAGTGCGAGCGGCTGGGCATGACGGCCGCGGCGATCACCGACCACGGCAACATGTACGGGGCCTACGACTTCTTCCGCCAGGCCACCGCCGCGGGCGTCAAGCCGGTCATCGGCATCGAGGCGTACATGGCGCCCGAGTCCCGGTTCAACAAGAAGCGCGTCACCTGGGGCGACCCCGGCCAGAAGGCCGACGACGTGTCCGCCAGCGGCGCCTACACGCACCAGACGATCTGGGCGCGCACCGTCGAGGGCCTGCACAACCTGATGAAGTGCTCCAGCCGCGCCTCCACCGAGGGCCAGCTGGGCAAGTGGCCGCGGATGGACGCCGAGCTGCTCGCCGAGCACTCCAAGGGCCTCATGGCCACCACCGGCTGCCCCTCCGGCGAGGTGCAGACCCGGCTGCGCCTGGGCCACGAGAAGGAGGCCTACGAGGCCGCGGGCAAGTGGCGCGAGATCTACGGCGCCGACAACTTCTTCGTCGAGCTGATGGACCACGGCATCGAGCTGGAGCGGCGGGTCCGCGACGGGCTGGTCGACATCGCCCGCAAGCTCGACATCCCGTTCGTGGTCACCAACGACTCGCACTACACGTACGCCGAGGACCGCGAGGCCCACGAGGCCCTGCTGTGCGTGCAGACCGGCAAGACCCTGCAGGACCCGAGCCGGTTCAAGTTCGACGGCACCGGCTACTACCTGAAGTCCCCGCAGGAGATGTACGCGATCGACTCCTCGGACGCGTGGCAGGAGGGCTGCCGCAACACGCTGCTGGTGGCCGAGAAGGTCGACACGACCGACATGTTCGCCTTCCAGAACCTGATGCCGCGCTACCCCGTCCCCGAGGGCATGACCGAGGCGGACTACTTCCGCGAGCAGGTGTGGGAGGGGATGCGCCGCAGGTTCCCCGGCGGTGTCGACGAGGTCCACACCAAGCAGGTGGAGTTCGAGATCGGCGTCATCCTGCAGATGGGCTTCCCCTCGTACTTCCTGGTCGTCGCGGACTTCATCAACTGGGCCAAGGAGAACGGCATCCGGGTCGGCCCCGGCCGTGGCTCCGCCGCGGGCGCGCTCATCGCGTACGCCATGGGCATCACCGACCTGGACCCGCTGGCGCACGGCCTGATCTTCGAGCGGTTCCTGAACCCGGACCGCGTCAGCCCGCCCGACATCGACATCGACTTCGACGAGCGCAGGCGCGGCGACGTCATCCGGTACGTGACCGACAAGTGGGGCGACGACAAGGTCGCCCAGGTCATCACCTTCGGCACCATCAAGGCGAAGGCGGCCATCAAGGACTCCGCGCGCGTGCTCTACGGCCAGCCCGGCTACGCCGTCGCCGACCGGATCTCCAAGGCCATGCCGCCCGCCGTGATGGGCAAGGACATCCCGCTGTCGGGCATCTTCGACCCGCAGCACAAGCGGTACGCCGAGGCGTCCGAGGTGCGCGGCCTGTACGACACGGACCCGCAGGTCAAGGAGATCATCGACACCGGCCGCGGCCTGGAGGGCCTGATCCGCAACGCGGGCGTGCACGCCTGCGCGGTCATCATGTCCGCCGAACCGCTGATGGACCACATCCCGGTGTGGAAGCGCCCGCAGGACGGCTCGATCATCACGCAGTTCGACTACCCGACCTGCGAGACGCTCGGCCTGCTGAAGATGGACTTCCTGGGCCTGTCGAACCTCACCACGATCGACGACGCGCTCAAGAACATGGCGATCAACGGCAAGGAGCCGGTCGACCTCGACAAGCTGGAGCTGACCGACAAGAAGACCTACCAGCTCCTGTCGAAGGGCGAGACCCTGGGCGTGTTCCAGCTGGACGGCGGGCCCATGCGGGACCTGCTGCGGCTGATGCGCCCCGACAACTTCGAGGACATCTCGGCCGTGGGCGCGCTCTACCGCCCCGGCCCGATGGGCGCGAACTCGCACACGAACTACGCGCTGCGCAAGAACAAGCTCCAGGAGATCACGCCGATCCACCCGTCGCTGGCGGAGGCGCTGGAGGACATCCTCGGCACGACCTACGGCCTGATCGTGTACCAGGAGCAGGTCATGGCGATCGCGCAGAAGCTGGCGGGCTACACGCTCGGCCAGGCGGACCTGCTGCGCCGCGCGATGGGCAAGAAGAAGAAGGAGATCCTGGACAAGGAGTTCGCGGGCTTCGAGGCGGGGATGCTGGCCAACGGCTACCCGGCCGACGCGATCAAGACCCTGTGGGAGATCCTCGTCCCGTTCGCCGACTACGCCTTCAACAAGGCGCACTCGGCCGCGTACGGCCTGGTCTCGTACTGGACCGCGTACCTGAAGGCGAACTACCCGGCCGAGTTCATGGCCGCGCTGCTCACCACGAACTCCGACAACAAGGACAAGTCGGCCATCTACCTGGCCGAGTGCCGCCGGATGGGCATCACGGTGCTCCCGCCGGACGTCAACGAGTCCGAGCGCGAGTTCGTCGCGGTCGGCGAGGACGTCCGGTTCGGCCTGGGCGCGATCCGCAACGTCGGCGCGAACGTGGTCGACGCGATCATCAAGGCGCGCAAGGAGAAGGGCCGCTTCACCGACTTCTCCGACTTCCTGCGCAAGGTCGACGCCACGGTCTGCAACAAGAAGGTCGTGGAATCGCTGATCAAGGCGGGCGCCTTCGACTCGCTGAACCACCCCCGCAAGGGCCTGCACATGGTGCACGTCGAGGCGGTGGACGCGATCATGCTGACCAAGAAGGAGGAGGCGCGCGGCCAGTTCGACCTGTTCGGCGACGGCGGGGACGACGGCAACGGCAGCGTCTTCGACGTGCGCATCCCCGAGGAGCACTGGGAGTCCAAGCACCAGCTGACCCTGGAGCGGGAGATGCTGGGCCTGTACGTGTCCGGGCACCCGCTCAACGGGGTCGAGCAGGTGCTGGAGTCCTACTCGGACGCCTCCATCGCGCGCATCCTGGAGGGCGACGTCGCGGACGGCACGCAGGTCACGCTCGGCGGCATCCTCGCGTCGGTGACCAGGCGGGTCAACAAGAACGGCGAGCCGTGGGCGTCGGCGATGCTGGAGGACCTCGCCGGTGGCATCGAGGTGCTGTTCTTCCCCAAGAGCTACGTGGTGCACGGCATGTCCGTGGTCGAGGACGCGATCGTGCTGGTGAAGGCGCGCGTCGCGAAGCGGGACGACCGCATCTCGCTGATCGCCAACGACCTGGTGGTGCCGGACCTGGCGGAGCTGGGCAACCAGGCGCTGAGGTTGAAGCTGAACGCGTCGCGCTGCGACCCGAAGCTGGTGACCTCGCTCAAGGAGGTGCTGTCGGCACATCCGGGGACGACCGAGGTGCACCTCAACCTGGTGATCAACAGCAGTCGGCAGACGCTGCTGAAGCTGGACGACGCGCTGCGGGTCAACCCGACCCCGTCGCTCAAGGGCGACCTGAAGGCGCTGCTCGGACCGGGCTGCCTGGGCTGACGGCGGGCGCCCGGCGAAAAACCGCCGGGCGCCCATGTCCCCGCACGAGCGCCCCACGCACCAGCGAGCTCACCGCACCGCCGGGTTCACCGCACCGCCGGGTTCACCGCTTCGCGGGCTGCGGGGCGAGCGCAGCGAGCCCACGCAGCCCCATTCCCGCGTCCCTCTTCTCCGTTTGGCCTGGCGAAGCCCAAGCGCAGGTGTCAAGACGCCGCCGCACCGCTGCGGCAGACCGCCCGAGTCAAACGGCGTCTTGACGCCTGTGCTTGCCTGAAAGGAGGCCACACGGAGAAGAGGGACCCGGACCACCGCAGTGGTAAACGGGACCACCAGCGGAAGCGTCACCGGCCGGCAGAGCCCGTCCCCCTCTTTTTTGGAGGTCTGCCCCGCTGGCGAGGCGAGCCCTTCAGCTTTTGATCTTGAAGCTCTTCACCCACCCTCCACTACCCTCACCCGCCGTGGACCGAGCTGATCTCCTCCGCCTGGACCGGCAGCACGTCTGGCACCCCTACGCGCCCATGCCGGGCGACCGGGAGCCGCTCGTCGTCACCTCCGCCGAGGGCGTCCGCCTCCGCCTGGACGACGGCCGCGAGCTGGTGGACGGCATGTCCTCCTGGTGGGCCGCAATCCACGGCTACCGCCACCCCGTCCTGGACACCGCGATCTGGGACCAGGTCGGCCGGATGAGCCACGTCATGTTCGGCGGCCTCACCCACGAACCCGCCGTCGCCCTCTGCGCCAAGCTGGTCGAGATCACCCCGCCCGGACTGGAGCACGTCTTCCTCTCCGACTCAGGCTCGGTAGCCGTCGAGGTCGCCATCAAGATGTGCCTCCAGCACTGGCGCTCCCAGGGCAAGCCGGAAAAACGCCGCCTGCTCACCTGGCGAGGCGGCTACCACGGCGACACCTTCCACCCCATGTCCGTCTGCGACCCGGACGGCGGGATGCACTCCCTCTGGCGCGGGGTGCTCCCCGAGCAGCTCTTCGCCTCCGCCCCACCCACCGCCATGGACACCGCCTACGTCGCCGAACTGGCCGACCTCGTCGAGCGGCACGCCGACGAGCTGGCCGCCGTCATCGTCGAACCCGTAGTCCAGGGCGCAGGCGGCATGAGGTTCCACGACCCCCGCTACCTGCACGTGCTCCGCGAGCTCACCCTGGCGAACGACGTCCTCCTCGTCTTCGACGAGATCGCCACCGGGTTCGGCCGCACCGGCGAGCTGTTCGCCGCCGACCACGCGGGCGTCAGCCCGGACGTGATGTGCGTCGGCAAGGCCCTGACCGGCGGCTACCTCTCCCAGGCCGCGACGCTGTGCACCCCGCGCGTGGCCGAGGGCATCGCGCGCGGCGACGTCCCGGTTCTCGCCCACGGGCCCACGTTCACGGGCAACCCGCTCGCCTCCGCCGTCGCCCTCGCCTCGACCGACCTGCTCCTCTCCCGCGACTGGCGCGCGGAGGTGGCGGGCATCGAGTCCGGCCTGCGGAAGGGCCTGACGGGCGCGCCGGGGGAGGTCCGGGTGCTCGGCGCGATCGGCGTGGTGCAGCTGGACCACCAGGTGGACGTGGCCGCCGCCACCGCCGCCGCCACCGAGCGCGGGGTGTGGCTGCGGCCGTTCCGCGACCTCGTCTACACCATGCCGCCGTTCGTGTGCACCGACCGGGACGTCGCCGACATCGCCGCCGCCGTGGTCGCCGCGGCCGAGGCGTCCTCACTGGCGCAGCAGCGTTGACCCCCACACCAGCAGCAGCACCGAGTACCCGATCAGCAGCCACGCGGGCAGCCGGTTCCCGCCCTCGCCCTCGCCGTACGCCCTGGCCCGCGCCGAGAACCGCGCCACGACCGCCCACAGCAGCGCGACCACGACCAGCGCCAGCGGCGCCACCAGCACGCCCCACGCGCCCGCGAACACCCCGCCGAAGTAGTCCACCGGCAGCGGCACGTCCGACCACTCGCTGACCGGGGCCATCAGCACCGCGACGGACCCCCACGCCCAGGTGGCCCGCCGCCACGGCCGCGCCCGCTCCGGCCCGCCGGACCGCCCGACCAGGATCGCGATCCCGCCCACGGCGAACGCGGCGCCCGCGAACAGCCAACCCACCACCGTGGACACCACCGGGATCGGGGCCACGACCTCACCCACCAGCGGGACCACGTGCGACCACAGGACGTAGTGGCCCAGCACGCCCAGCGGGATCGCGGCCAGCACCAGCCACACCTGCTTGCCGGTGCTCAGCCGCTCGAACCACGACCGCTCCCGGACCACCGGCCCGGCGGTCCGGCGCGCGAGCCGCGCCTCGTCGCGGGCGCGCTGCCCCTGCCGCTGCCGCCGCCTGCGGCGCGCCCCCTTCCCCACGGGCCGTCAGCCCTCGACCGCTACGGCCGAGGCCAACTGGGTGTTCGTGGGCTCCACCAGGACGGTCCCGTCCGCGAGCACGACCACCGGGATGTTCTTGCGCCCGCCCGCGATCTCCACGGCCCGCTCGCGCGCCACCTCGTCGTGCTCGACGTCCACCTCGGTGAACGGCACCCCGTTCTCCCTGAACCACGCCTTGGCCCGGCGGCAGTCCCCGCACCAGTCGGCGCTGTAAACCACGATTTCACCCATGCCGGTGACTGTAGAGCGCCACTCACGGCAACGCTGCGTGTCGTCGTAGTGTGGTGGGCCGTGAGCGTCCTCGTGATCACCGGCACGGGCACCGACGTCGGCAAGACCGTGGTCGTGGCCGCGCTGGCGGCGATCGCGGCAGCCGAAGGCCGCCGGGTGGCCGTCCTCAAGCCGGTGCAGACCGGTGTCCTCCCCGGCGAGCCGGGGGACCTGGCGGAGGTCCAGCGGATGGCGGGCCCCGTCACCACCCGTGAGCTGCGCCGCTACCCCGACCCGCTGTCCCCCGCGGCGGCGGCCCGCCGCTCCGGGCTGCCCACCGCGCACCCGGCCGAGATCGCGGGCGCGGCCACCGAGCTGGACGACACCCACGACCTGGTCCTCCTGGAGGGCGCGGGCGGCCTGCTCGTGCCGCTCGACGACCGGGGCGCCACCCTCGCCGACGCGGCCTGGGCGCTGCACGCCCCCGTGCTCGTCGTCGCCCACGCCGCCCTCGGCACCCTCAACACCACCGCCCTCACCGCCGAGGTGCTGGTGCGGCGCGGTCTGGAGTCGATCGGCGTGGTCATCGGCCGCTGGCCCGAGCACCCGGACCTGGCCGCCCGCTGCAACCTCGCCGACCTGCCCGAGGTCGCGGGCGCGCCGCTGCTGGGCGTGCTGCCGGACGGGGCGGGCGCGCTGAGCGGGGCGGAGTTCCTGGAGGTCGCGCGCGCCGGGCTGTCGCCGTGGTTCGGCGGCACGTTCGACCCGGACAAGTTCTCCGCGCCGCACACCTGCTGACACGCCCGTCGCGCTCTGTCACCTGACGGCCCCGCTCGGGCACACTCGGTCGTCGACGGCACCCGCCGACCGTGAGGAGAAGTCGTGTCCGCAGCACCCGAGCAGGCCGCGCCCAGCGGCGCCGAGCAGCCGGGCGACGTGCTCGCCGAGGCCGGGGAGCGCGTGCTGGAAGGCGGTGTCGGGCTCACCGAGGAGCAGGTCCGGCGGGTGCTGGCCCTGCCCGACGAGCGGATCCCCGAACTCCTCGCGCTCGCGCACCGGGTGCGGGTGCGCTGGTGCGGGCCCGAGGTCGAGGTGGAGGGCATCGTGTCCCTCAAGACCGGCGGCTGCCCCGAGGACTGCCACTTCTGCTCCCAGTCCGGCCGGTTCCCCTCGCCGGTGCGCTCGGCCTGGCTGGACGTGCCCGGACTGGTCCGCGCGGCCAGGCAGACCGCCGAGACCGGGGCCACCGAGTTCTGCGTCGTCGCGGCCGTGCGCGGGCCGGACGCGCGGCTGCTGGCGCAGGTCCGCGCCGGGATCGAGGCCATCCGCGCCGACGGCAACCCCATCCAGATCGCCTGCTCGCTCGGGATGCTCACCCAGGAGCAGGTGGACGAGCTGGTCGCCATGGGCGTGCACCGCTACAACCACAACCTGGAGACCGCCCGCTCGCACTTCCCGAACGTGGTCACCACGCACTCGTGGGAGGAGCGGTGGGACACGCTGCGCATGGTCCGCGCGGCGGGCATGGAGGTGTGCTGCGGCGGGATCATCGGCATGGGGGAGAGCCTGGCGCAGCGGGCCGAGTTCGCCGCCCAGCTCGCCGCCCTCGAACCCGACGAGGTGCCGCTCAACTTCCTCATCCCCAACCCCGGCACCCCGTACGAGGACTACCCGGTGGTGGAGGGCGCGGAGGCGCTGCGGGTGGTCGGGGCGTTCCGGCTGGCGCTGCCGCGCGCGGTCCTGCGGTTCGCGGGCGGGCGGGAGCTGACGTTCGGCGACCTCGGGGCCAAGCGCGGGATGCTCGGCGGGATCAACGCGATCATCGTCGGGAACTACCTGACCAACCTCGGGCGGCCCGCCCAGGAGGACCTGGACATGCTGGCGGAGCTGGCCATGCCGATCAAGGCGTTGAACGAGGTCCTGTGAGCGCGGGCGAGGTGTACTGCGGGCACTGCGGCCGGGCGCGGGACGGGGCCGACCACGGGGCGTGCGCGCGGCGGCTCGGGGTGGTCGACCCGCCCCGGTTCTGCGGGGCGTGCGCGCGGCGGATGGTCGTGCAGGTGACGCCCGGCGGGTGGACGGCCTCGTGCGGCAGGCACGGCGAGTCGCGATCGGCCTGACCGGCGGCGACGGCGGACGCCCCACGACCGTCGGGTGGTCGCGGGGCGCGCGGTAACCTCGCTGCCGACGGTGGTCGCGCAGGGAGGTCTCGGGTGGCTGAGCAACCGGTTGACGGGCAGGACGAGTCGGACGGCTCGACGACCGCCGCCCAGGCCAAGCTCGCCGAGGCCGGGTGGCCCCGGCGCGGCGAGGGGGCCGACCGGGACGAGGCGACCACGAGGATCAGCAAGGCCGCGCTGGGCGGGGCGGAGGAGAAGACCGCCGTGCTCCCGAAGCCGGTCGTGGCCGAGGCCGGAACGGGTGGGGGCGGGTCCGCGAACGGGTCGGGCGCGTCGGGCGAGCCCGTGAAGGGCGAGGGTGACGGGGGCGCGGTCGCGCAGGCCGAGCCCGCCGCTCCCGAGCCCGCCGAAGCTGAGGCGGCCGAGCCCGCCACCCCCGAGCCCGCCACCCCCGAGCCCGCCACCCCCAAGCCCGCCACCCCCGAGCCCGCCCAACCCCAGCCCGCCGACGCCGCCAAGCCCCCGGTGTCGAAGGCCGACGAGAGCACCCAGGCGGCCCTCGCGCCCGTCGACGGGCCCGAGCCCACGCCCGAGGCCGTCGTCGTGGCCGCGCACGTCGCCGCCCCCGCCGCCGCGGTCGACGTCGAGCCGCCGACCGAGCGGGTCGCCCGGCCCGACACCCTCGACGGGTACGACCGCCAGCCGCCCGCCGAGTTCTGGGCGGACACCTCCGACGCCCCGACCCACCCGCCGTACTCCTTCCACCGCGAGCGGCCCAAGGTGGTGGTGCAGCGGGACATCCCGGCCGCGATCAAGGTGTTCTCCACGACCTCCCTCCTCGGCCTGCCGATCGGCCTGCTGTGGGCGTGGCTCGCGCCCGCCCAGAACGTCGTGGTGCAGTCGGGCGGGTTCGTCCCGGTGCCCGGCGAGAGCTACCACCGGCTCGACTCGCTGATGGTGTTCGTGCTGCTCGGCCTGGCCGCCGGGGTGCTCACCGGCGCCGCGTCGTGGATGATGCGCGAGCTGCGCGGCCCCGTGGTCATGCTGGCCGCGACGGTCGGGTCGGTGCTGGCGGCGTTCCTGGCGTTCCGGGTCAGCGCGCCGTTCTCGACCTGGCGCCACGAGCTGGCGTCCGCGCCCGCGGTCGGCGAGGTGATCCGGCTGGCGCCCTCCCTGGACAGCGCGTGGGGCATCGTGGCCTGGCCGCTCGGCACCGCGCTCGCGTACGGCTGCCTCGCGGCCTGGAACGGCATGGACGACCTGGGGCGCAGGCTCGCCTGAGCGACTTCGGACCGCGCAGGCGCCGGTCGCGGTGGCCCGCGCGTGAGCGGCAGCGCTCACCCCAGCTCCCGGCCGAGCGTCTCCGGCAGGCCCAGCAGCGCCAGCACGGCGATGCCGTAGGCCGCCGCCCCGAACGCCATCGCGCCGCCCACGCCCGCGCTCTCGGCCGCGAACCCGACCGCCGCCGGGAACAGCGCGCCCACGGCCCGCCCGGAGTTGTAGGTGAAGCCCTGGCCGGTGCCGCGCAGGTGCGCCGGGTACAGCTCCGACAGGAACGAGCCGAACCCGCTGAAGATCGCCGACGTGCAGAAGCCCAGCGGGAAGCCGAGGAACAGGATCGTGGTGTTCGCGCCCTCCGGGATGCGGGTGTAGAGCAGGATCAGCGCCGCCGACAGCACCGAGAACAGCGCGAACGTGCGCTTGCGGCCCAGCTCGTCGGTCAGGTGGCCGCCGCACACGTAGCCGGTGAACGCGCCCGAGATCAGGAACGCCAGGTAGCCGCCGGTGCCGATGACGGTCAGGCCGCGCTCGGACTTCAGGTACGTCGGCAGCCAGGTCGCGAGCGTGTAGTAGCCGCCCTGCACGCCCGTGGCCAGCAGGGACGCGAACGCGGTGGTGCGGGCCAGCGGGCCGGTGAAGATCGCGCCGAACGAGCCGCGCTCGGCGCTCGCGGTGCGGCGGGCGGTGGCCTCGGGGGCGTCCTGGACGCGGCGGCGGACGTAGATGATCAGCAGGGCGGGCAGCGCGCCGGTGAAGAACAGCACCCGCCAGGCCAGGTCGGGGTGCACCAGCTCGAACACCAGCGCGTAGACCAGCACCGACAGCGCCCAGCCGACCGCCCACGAGCTCTGGACGAACGCGACGGTGCGGCCCCGGTAGCGGGGCGCGCAGTACTCGGCGACCAGGATCGCGCCGACCGCCCACTCGCCGCCGAAGCCCAGGCCCTGCAGGGCGCGGAACACCAGGAGCACCTCGTAGCTGGTGGCGAACCCGCACAGGACGGTGAACACGGCGTAGGTGACGACGGTGATCATCAGGGCGCGGGTGCGGCCGAGGCGGTCGGCGAGCACGCCCGCGATGGCGCCGCCGAGCGCGCTGACCACGAGGGTGACCGTGGTGAGCAGGCCCGCCTCGCCCTTGGTGATCCCGAAGTAGGCGGTGATGGCGACCAGGCCCAGCGGCAGGACCTGGAAGTCGTAGGAGTCGAGGCCGTAGCCGCCGAACGCGCCGACGAAGGCGCGCCGTCCGCGCTGCCCGAGGGTGCGGTACCAGGCGAACCGGCCGTTCCCGTCGCTGGACGTGGCGCTGTCCGGTGCGGTGGCGCTCATTCTCACCTCGCTGGGGGAGGGGTGTGCTGTGCGCCACACGGTAGGGGATTGTTGAACAATCCCACCAGGATGCTTCGGTGGGGAATGGGGATTCGGGGTGGGGCGGGTTCGGGGGGCGCTGTGCTTGGCTGGGCGGGTGGGGACGGTGGGGGACGGGGCTGACGGGCGCGCCGAACTGCTCGCGGAGCTGGAGTGCCAGGACCCGCGCCGGTACTGGGCGCGCAGGGACGCGCTCGCCCTGGTCGGCGACCTGCCGGAGGCCGCGCCCGTCCTGGTCGCGGCCCTCGGCCGGGAACCGGACCGCGCGGAGGGCGCCTCGCACTCCGAGCGGGGCAACGCGACGGCGTTCGCCGAACTCGTCGCGGCTCGCTGCCTGCGAGTCCCGCGCCCCGACCTCGTGCCGCCGCTGCTGGAGGCCGCGCGCGGTCCGACGCCGCACCGCTCCGCGCTCGCGGTGGTCCTGGGCCGCTGGCGGGTGGTCGAGGCCGTGCCGCTGCTGGCCGAGTGGGTCGTCGGCCCGGACGAGGTCGGCGCGCTGCGGTCGGCCGAGGCGCTGAGCGCGCTGGCGCGCGACCGGGACCTCGGTGCGGTCGTGCCGGAGGTGGTCGTGCCCGCGCTGCTCGTCGCGCTCGGGAAGGCGGCGGGGCCGTCCGCGTCCGACCGGCGGCACGCGGTCCTGAACGCCTTGCGGCGCACCGGGGACGCCCGAGGCGAGGCCGTCGCGCTGGCCTGCCTGGACGACCCGGCGCCGGAGGTCCGGACCGCCGCCGCGTGGTTGCTCGCCGAGGTCGGCGGCGTGGAGTCGTTGCCGCGACTGGGGGAGCTCGCCTCCGGCGAGCACGCGCGGGCCGCGCTCACCGGGTTGCTCCGCTTGGCGGACAAGGGCTCCGCGCCCGCGCTGCGCCGGGTGCTCGCGACCGGCGACCGGCGCTCGCGACTGCTCGCGCTGCGGGCGCTGGAGCGGTGCGGGGAGTGGCGGGTCCCCGGCGACGACTGCGCGGAAACCCTGCTGCTGGGCCGGATCGGCGATCCCGAGACCGCGCGCGAGCGCCTCGTGGCCGCCCTCTCGCACGCCGATCCGGCGGTGCGGGCCGTCGCCGTCACGTCGCTGCGCCTGCGCGGCAGGCCGGAGCTCGCGCGGCCCGCGCTCGACGACCCCAGCCCGCACGTCCGCACCGCCGCGCGCGGTGTCCTCGACGCGCCGCCGCCTGCGGCCGGATGACGGTGTTCGCGGGCGCTCGCCCTTGTGCCACAAGGAGTTCCGGCGCCGCGCTCGCGGCGCCGGAAAGCGCCCCACCGGGGAACCCGCGCCCCGCCGGTCAGTTCCGGTTCGGCGGGTGGCCGAACTCCGACAGGGGCGCGGGCACCGCGCGCAGCGCCGCCAGCAGCCCGGCCTCGCGGTGCAGGACCTTGCGCACCAACCTCAGCCGCCGCGCCTCCACGGTCTCCTCCAGCAGCCGCTGCCGGTCCTCCATCGTCATCAGGCAGTCGCTGGCCAACCGGTAGGCCAGGTCGTCGAACATCTCCGGCGAGTGCTCGGGGAACCACTCCCGCTCGAACCGCGCCGCCTCCCGGTACCGGGCGTGCGCGGCCCTGGCGCTCGCGGCCAGCAG
The DNA here is from genome assembly GCF_002354875.1 of Actinosynnema pretiosum. Lineage (GTDB taxonomy): Bacteria > Actinomycetota > Actinomycetes > Mycobacteriales > Pseudonocardiaceae > Actinosynnema > Actinosynnema auranticum. Next base: position 6,615,191 of record NZ_CP023445.1, on the reverse strand, counting down.
CGGCAGCACGGACGCAAGTTCCGGCGGCGACGGGGTGTCCGGCAGCCACTCCACCTTGCCCACCAGGTAGGGCGCCGCGTTCTCCTCCACCTCCAGCAGGCGGAACCTGCTGCCGCCCACCGTCGCCAGGTCGAACCTGCCGTCCGGGAAGCGGTGCGTGTCCTGGAGCACCGCCGAGCAGCCGATCGCCTGCAGCGCCTGCACGTTCTCCGCGCCGACCTCCCAGCCCTGCTTGATGGAGACGACCCCGAAGCTGCGGTCCGGCACGGCGCCGGTCACCAGGTCCACGGTCAACTGCCGGTAGCGCGGCTCGAAGATGTGCAGTGGCAGGGACGCCCCGGGCAGCAGCACGGTTCCGAGCGGGAACAACGGGAGCGTCGACGTCACGGTCCCACGCTACGACCTGAGGGTGGTCGCAGCACGGCGAACGGGTCGGTGACCCGCATTCCCCTTGACGCGAAACGGAAAAGCGCCGCGGGCCTGCCGCCCGCCGGTCCCGGCGGCGAGGTGGCCCCGGTCGGCTCCAGCAGTCCGCGCCGGGACAGCACCCGCTGCAGGTTCGTCGCGGCCACCGGGTAGCCCAGCGCCGCCGAGTACAGCTCGCGCAGCGCCGAGATGGTGAACTCCGGCGGGGCCAGCGCGAACCCGAGGTTGGTGTAGGACAGCTTGGAGGCGAGCCTCTGCCTGGCCCGCCGCACTATCGCCTCGTGGTCGAACGCCGTGGCCGGGAGCGCGTCCACCGGGTGCCAGCCGGTGTCGGACGGCACCGCAGGGTCCACGTCGCACGGCACCAGGCCGAGGAACGCGGTGGCGACCACCCGCTGCCCCGGCGTGCGCCCCGGCGCGCTGAACACCGCCAGCTGCTCCACGTGCGCGAGCTGCCGCGCGTCGACCTTCTCGGCGAGCTGCCGCCGGATCGACTCCTCCACGTCCTCGGTGGGACCGAGCTTCCCCCCTGGCAGCGACCAGCGCCCCGCCTGCGGCTCCCGACCCCGCTCCCACAGCATGACCTGGAGTGACCCGGCTCTCACCTGGAGGACGGCGGCCAGCACCTCATGTTCCGCGAGTCCCACCCGATGATACTATCGACCTTGTTTTCGTCCCCTGGGCGAAAACCTGGCGACGGGGCTCGGGGAAGGACCACTCATGGCTGCCACCGCTTATCTGGAGCGCGCCTCGGACGGCGCGTACGACGGGATCGCGCCCGACGCCGACTGGCGCGAGGAGGTGCTGCGGCTGGCCCGCGAGCGCGACGCGGTCATCCTGGCGCACAACTACCAGCTGCCCGAGATCCAGGACATCGCCCACCACACCGGCGACTCCCTGGCGCTCAGCCGCATCGCCGCCGCCAGCGAGGCGTCCACGATCATCTTCTGCGGCGTGCACTTCATGGCCGAGACCGCGAAGATCCTCGCCCCGCACAAGACCGTGCTGATCCCGGACGAGCGCGCGGGCTGCTCGCTGGCCGACTCCATCACCGCCGACCAGCTGCGCGAGTGGAAGTCGCAGCACCCGGGCGCGGTCGTGGTGTCCTACGTCAACACCACCGCCGACGTGAAGGCGGAGACCGACATCTGCTGCACCTCGTCCAACGCGGTGGACGTGGTCGCCTCGATCCCGGCCGACCGCGAGGTGCTGTTCCTGCCCGACCAGTTCCTCGGCGCGCACGTCAAGCGCGAGACCGGCCGCGAGAACCTGCGCATCTGGGCGGGCGAGTGCCACGTCCACGCGGGCATCAACGGCCCGGAGCTGGCCGCGCGCGCCGCCGAGAACCCGGACGCCGACCTGTTCATCCACCCCGAGTGCGGCTGCGCCACCTCGGCGCTCTACCTCGCGGGCGAGGGCGCCGTCCCGGCCGAGCAGGTCAAGATCCTGTCCACCGGCGACATGATCACCGCCGCGCGCGGGACCAGCGCGAAGTCCGTGCTGGTCGCCACCGAGGTCGGGATGCTGCACCAGCTGCGCAAGGCCGCCCCGGAGATCGACTTCCGCCCGGTCAACGACCGCGCGTCCTGCACCTACATGAAGATGATCACCCCGACCGCGCTGCTGCGCTGCCTGCGCGAGAACCTCGACGAGGTGCACGTCGACGCGGAGACCGCCCGCCGCGCCCAGGGCGCCGTGCAGCGCATGATCGAGATCGGTCAGCCCGGCGGCGGCGAGTGAGCGCGGCGCGCTGGGAGGCCCGCGCCGACCTGGTCGTCGTGGGCACCGGCGTCGCGGGCCTCACCGCCGCGCTCCGGGCCCGTGAGCTGGGGCTGCGCGTCCTGGTCGTGACCAAGGCGGCGGGCGGCGACGGCAACACCCGGTGGGCGCAGGGCGGCGTGGCCGTCGTCCTGCCCGGCGAGCACGACGAGGGCGACACCGTCGACGCGCACGTCGCCGACACCCTCGTCGCGGGCGCTGGCCTGTGCGACGAGGCCGCGGTCGCCGCGATCGTCTCGGGCGGACCGGCGGCGGTCACCCGGCTGCGCGAGCGCGGCGCCGTGTTCGACCCCGCCCCCGGCGGCAAGCTCGCCCGCACCCGCGAGGGCGGGCACAGCGCGTTCCGCGTCGTCCACGCGGGCGGCGACGCCACCGGCGCCGAGGTGGAGCGGGCGCTGCTCGCCGCCGCCGGGGACGACCGGGTGCCGGTGCTGGAGGACCACGTCGCCGTCGACGCCGTGCGCACCCCGCTCGGCGCGGTGTGCGGGCTGCTCGTGCTGGACTCGGCGGGCGTGCCCGGTGTCGTCACGGCCCCCGCCGTGCTGCTCGCCTCCGGCGGCCTCGGCCAGCTCTACCAGGCCACCTCCAACCCGGAGGTCGCCACCGGCGACGGGCTGGCGCTGGCGATGCGCGCGGGCGCGCACGCCGCCGACGTCGAGTTCGTCCAGTTCCACCCGACCGTGCTCTACACCGGGCGCGGCGCGCGCGGCCGGTGCCCGCTGGTCACCGAGGCCGTGCGCGGCGAGGGCGCGGTGCTGCTCGACGCGCTCGGGCGGCGCGTGATGCGCGGCGTGCACCCGCTGGAGGACCTGGCCCCGCGCGACGTGGTCGCCGCGGCCATCACCCGGCACGCGGCCACCGCGCCCGGCGGCGTCGACGACCACGTGTTCCTCGACGCGACCGGCATCGGGGACTTCGCCCGGCGCTTCCCGACCGTGCTGGCCGCGTGCCTGGCGGCCGGGATCGACCCGGCGAGCCAGCCCATCCCGGTCGCGCCCGCCGCGCACTTCGCGTGCGGGGGCGTGGTGGCCGACGTGGACGGGCGCACCGCCGTGACCGGCCTGTACGCGGCGGGCGAGGTGGCCAGGACCGGGCTGCACGGGGCGAACCGGCTGGCCTCGAACAGCCTCCTGGAGGGCCTGGTCGTGGGCGCGCGGGCCGCCGAGGCGGTCGCCGCCGACCTCGCGCTGGGCCTGCTCGCCAGGGCCACCGGCCACGCCGAGCTGCCCACCGCCCCCGTGGCGGACCGGGACTCGCTGCAGCGGGTGATGAGCCGCTACGCCGCGATCGGGCGGGACGCCGAGGGGCTGGCCGTGGTCGGCTCGGTGCTGGACCTGTCCACCACCGACCGGGTCCTGGACAGCCGCGAGCTGGTCGAGGACGCGGCGCTGACGCTGGCCGCGCGGGCGCTCATCGCGGCGGCGGCGGAGCGGACCGAGACGCGCGGGTGCCACGTGCGCACCGACCACGCCGGGCGGGACGACGCCCGGTGGTCGCGCAGCCAGGTGGTGCGGCTGACGCCGAGCGGGCAGCCGGTGCTGGCGGACCCGGCGCTGGCGCGGGACGCGGCGTGAGGGCCGCGCTGGACGGGAGCGGCGCCCGCGCGGGCGCCGCGGGCGTGCGGGGCGGACCCGCACCGGCGAGGGGAGCGGCGTGAGCACCGGACTGGACCTGGACGACGCCCGCGCGGTCATCACGACCGCGCTCGCGGAGGACCTGCGCTACGGGCCCGACGCCACGACGGAGGCCACGGTGCCCGCCGACGCCGTGGCGGTCGCCGAGCTGACCCCGCGCAAGGCCGGGGTGCTCGCCGGGGTGCCGGTGGCGCTGGAGGTGTTCCGGGCGGTGCTCGGGGACGGCGTGGAGGTGCTGGCGCGGGCCGAGGACGGCGCGAAGGCGGTGCCCGGCGAGCCCGCTCTGGTGCTGCGCGGGCCGGTGCGCGGGCTGCTCACGGCCGAGCGGACCGCGCTCAACCTGCTGTGCCACCTGTCCGGCGTCGCCACCGCGACCGCCGCCTGGGTCGACGAGGTCGCGGGCACGAAGGCGGCCGTGCGGGACTCGCGCAAGACGCTGCCGGGGCTGCGGCTGCTGGAGAAGTACGCGGTGCGCTGCGGCGGCGGGGTGAACCACCGGCTCGGGCTCGGCGACGCGGTGCTGGTCAAGGACAACCACGTGCAGGCCGCGGGGTCGGTGCGGGCGGCGATCGCCGCCGTGCGCGCGCACGCGCCCGAGCTGCCGTGCGAGGTCGAGGTGGACTCGCTGGAGCAGCTCGACGAGGCGCTCGACGAGGGCGTCGGGCTGGTGCTGCTGGACAACTTCACCGTCGCCGAGTGCGCCGAGGCGGTGCGCCGGGCTGCGGGGCGCCGTGCGGCGGGGCACGAGGTGCTGCTGGAGGCGTCCGGCGGGCTCACCCTGGACGTCGCCCGCGCCTACGCCGAGACCGGCGTGGACTACCTGGCGGTCGGCGGCCTGACCCACTCCTCGCCCGCGCTGGACCTGGGGATGGACCTGCGCTGAGCGGGGTGGCGCGCGTTGAGCTGGATGGGTGTGCGTTGAGTGGTGAGCGGGGTGGCCCGGCTCGGGCCGGGGCGCGTCCACCCGGCTCGGTTCGCGCCGACCACCCCGGCGGCCCGCGCCCGGACCCGCGCCCGTCGCGCCGTCGCACCCGCCCCGCCGTCCGGTGGCCCTCGCCACCGGACGGCGTCGGGCTACCGCGCGCTTCCCGGCTCGTCCTCGTCGGCCGTGGGCCAGCGCTCGGACGCGATGCGGTCGCTGATCGCCCGGCCGCCGCTGAAGCCGCTGCCGGTCAGCCGGTCGTGGTCACCGGTTCGCGGGGTGACGCCGTAGTAGCTGTACAGCTCGGCCTGCTGGGCGTCGGTCAGCACCTCGCCCGCGACCTCCAGGTGCGGTGAGTCGCGGACCCACTGCTTGGCGAACGGCACCACGATCGTCTGCTCGTCGATCGCCGCCTGCTGGATCGGCACGAACCGCTCCCGCAGCCCGAGCAGCCCGGTGTGCACCGACGCCCACACCAGCCGCCCGTCCTCGTCGTCCAGCCACACCCGCTTCACCGAACCGATGCGCTTGCCGCGCTCGTCCAGCACCTCGCAGTCGTGGAGTCGGTCCACGTCGACCGGGTTGATCATCACGCAGCTCCCCTCGCGGGGCACCCCCGCCAGGTCCGAGCTACCCGCTGCCCGCGCCCCGCACCCGCCGGCGGCGGGCGGTGCACCCGGAAGTGGTGGAGAGTTCACACCGCTGCGCACCGGCACCACCCGGAAGTGGCGGCGCGACCGGCTAGGACCGCCGGGCAGGCGATCCGCTCCGGCCGCCGAGCCGCCGACCGGCTGCAACCGCCGACCGGCCGACCCGTTCCGGCTGCCGACCGGCTGCCGCCGCCGAGCTGCCGACCCGCTCCGGCCGCCGAGCTGCCGACCGGCCACCGCCGCCGACCGGCCACCGCCGCCGACCGGCTACAGCCGCCGACCTGCCGACCGGCCATTGCCGCCGACCCGCTCCGGCCGCCGAGCTGCCGACCCGCTCCGGCCGCCGACCGGCTACAGCCGCCGGTTCGCCAGGACCGGCAGGACCTCGCGGGCCTTCTCCACCGCCGCCACGTCCACGTCCACCACCAGCACCCCCGGCCCCGGCCCCAGCTCGGCCACGACCTCGCCCATCGGCCCCACCACCAGGCTGCGCCCCACCCCGGTCGGCGCCGAACCCGCTCGCCCCTCCGGTTCGGACTGGTCGCACGCCAGCACCCACGTCGTGCTGTCCAGGGCCCGCGCCCGCGCCAGCAGCCGCCACTGGTCGACCTTGCCCTCGCCCGCCCCCCACGACGCGGCCACCACCACGGCCGCCGCGCCCCGGTCCGCCAGCGCCCGGAACAGCTCGGGGAACCGCACGTCGTAGCAGGTCGCCAAGCCCAGCCCGACCCCGTCGACCACCACCACCAGCGGCTCGCCGCCGGGGGCCACGGTCCGCGACTCGGTGAAGCCGAACGCGTCGAACAGGTGGATCTTGTCGTACCCGACGTGGTGACCACCGCCGGTCACCAGGAGGGTGTTGATCACCCGTCCGTCGGGGGACGGGGTGAACATCCCCGCCACCACGACCACCCCGTGCTCGTCCGCGATCCCCCGCACCGCCGACGCCCACGGCCCGTCCAGCGGCTCCGCCACCGGACCCAGCGGCACGCCGAACCGGCACATCACCGCCTCGGGCAGCACGACCACCCGCGCGCCCCGCGCGGCGGCCTCCGCCACCCGCGCCCTGACCAGCCCCAGGTTGGCGGCGGGGTCGTCGGTCGAGTTGAACTGGCACAGCGCGACACGCATGACCCCACTCTAGGTAGTGTCGGGCCCCGTGCGCGCCCTCCTCATCCCGTCCGCCCTGGCCCTCCTCGTCGGCGTCGCGGGGTGCACCGGGTCGCCCACGCCGAACGCGGGCGGCAGCGACGACAACAGCTCCATGGTGCTCGCCCAGGCCGTCGAGCCCACCTCGCTGAACCCGCTGCTCGGCTACGGCGCGAACGGCGCCGCCAAGATCTACGACGGGCTCGTCGCCCACTCCGCCGACCTCACCCTCGCCCCGGCGCTCGCCGAGCAGCTGCCGACCCCCTCCGCCGACGGCCTGTCCTGGACCGCGACCCTGCGCGAGGGCGTCAAGTTCAGCGACGGCTCCACCTTCGGCCCCGAGGACGTCGTCGCCACCTACCGCGCCCTGCTCGACCCGGCCACCGGCTCCACCGTCCGCGCCGACTTCGCGGGCCTGCAGGGCGTCGAGCAGCTGGACAACCGCACCGTCCGGTTCGCGCTGGAGAGGCCCTGGGCCGCGTTCCCGCACAAGCTCGTCCTCGGCATCCTGCCCAGCGAGGCCCTCGGCGTGCCCCTGGACCAGGTCGAGCCCGTCGGCACCGGCCCCTACCAGGTGGTCGAGCACAAGCGCGGCGACCGCCTCCAGCTCACCGCCAACCCCGAGTTCCGCGGCGGCGCGCCCGGCGTGCGCGAGCTGACCGTCGTCTTCGCGCCCGACGACAACACCCGCGCCCAGCGGATGCAGGCGGGCGAGTTCGACGGCGCCGAGCTGCCGCCCCGCCTCGCCGCGCTCGCCGGTTCCGCCAGCGGGATGCGGCTGATCACCCACCGCTCCGCCGACCTGCGCGCGGTCACCCTGCCCACCGGCAACCCGGTCACCGGCGACCCGGCGATCCGCGCCGCCCTCAACGCCGCCGTCAACCGGGAGGCCCTCGTGCAGAGCCTCCTCGGCGGCAAGGGCACCGCCGCCAGCACCCCCGTGCCGGAGACCACGCCCGAGTACGTCGACACCACCGCGTCCATCCGCCACGACAAGGCCCGCGCCGAGCAGCTGCTCGACCAGGCGGGCTGGGCCAAGGGCGCGGACGGGATGCGCGCCCGCGACGGCGCGCCCGCCCGGTTCACCCTCATGTACCCGATCGGCGACGTCGTCCGCAACGACCTGGCCACCGGCTTCGCCGCCGACGCCCGCGCGGTCGGCGTCGACGTGCAGCTCGCCGGCCTGGCCTGGGACTCGATCCGGCCCCGCCTCGGCCAGGACGCGCTGCTGTGGGCGGGCGGCTCCCCGTTCGACCCCGACCTCGCCCTCACCGCCGCGCTGCGCACCGGCAACCCGTGGGGCTACTCCGACCCGGTCGTGGACGCCGCGCTCGACACCGGCCGCGCCCAGCTCGACCCCGCCCAGCGGGCCACCGCCTACCGGCAGTTCCAGCGCGCCTACGCGGAGGACCCGGCGATGGTGGTGCTCGCCCTGGTCCAGCACACCTACGTGGTGCGCGACAACTGGAACGGCTACCAGCAGGTGGTGGACACGGCGGGCGCCGGTCCGCTGTCCTGGGGGCCGTGGTGGAACATCGAGAAGTGGGGTTCCAAGTGATCGACCTGACCACCGTCCGAGCCGACACCCCCGCGGCCTCCCGAGGCGTCTTCCTCGACTCGGCAGGCTCCTCCCTCCCACCCGACCGGGTCGTTGACGAGGTCGTCGGCCACCTGCGCCGCGAGGCCGAGGTCGGCGGCTACCGGGCCGCCGCCGAGCGCGCCGACGACCTCGACGCCGGGTACGGCGTGCTCGCCGAGCTGCTCGGGGCCGAGCCCGACGAGATCGCCTTCACCGACAGCGCCACCCGGTCGTGGCTGTCCGCGTTCGACGCCGTCCCGCTGGCCGCGGGCGACCGGGTGCTGGTCACCGAGGTCGAGTACGCGGGCAACGCCATCCCGATCCTGCAGCGCGCCCGCGAGGTCGGCGCGAGCGTGGAGACCGTCCCGTCCGACGGGGTCGGCCAGGTCGACGTGGCCGCGCTGCGGGAGCTGCTGGACGAGCGGGTCAAGCTGGTCTCCCTCGTGCACGCCCCCACCAACGGCGGCCTGGTCAACCCGGTCCGCGAGGTCGCCGACGCCGCGCACGGGGTGGGCGCGCTGGTGCTGCTGGACGCCTGCCAGAGCATCGGCCAGCTGCCGGTGCGCGCCGACGAGCTGGGCGTCGACCTGATCTCCGCCACCGGCCGCAAGTGGCTGCGCGGGCCCAGGGGCACCGGCGTGCTGGTCGTCCGCAGGGCGGTGGCCGGGCGGGTGCGGCCCCGGCTGGTCGACCTGCACGGCGGCGAGTGGACCGGACCGGCCGAGTTCTCGGTGCGCGCGGGCGCCCGCGCGCACGAGCTGTGGGAGTTCGGCATCGCCGACCGCCTCGGCCTCGTCGCCGCCGCCCGCTACGCCCTGGACCTGGGGATCGACGCCATCGCCGCCGAGGTGTCGGCGCGCGCCGAGCGGCTGCGCGCCGGGCTGTCCGGGATCGGCGGGGTGACCGTGCGCGACCTGGGGGAGCGGCGCTCCGGCATCGTCACGTTCACCGTCGACGGCCGCGAGCCCTCGGACGTGAAGGCCCGGCTGGCCGAGGCGGACGTCACCGTCACCACCAGCGGGCTGACCTCCACCCGGCTGGACATGACCCGGCGCGGCGTCACCGAGGTCGTCCGGGCCTCGCCGCACTACTTCCTCGAACCCGCCCAGGTCGACCGGGCCGTGGACGTGGTCGCCGGGCTCTGAGCGGGCACGACCGGGGAAGACCGGCAGGAGCGGTGGCCCGGTCGCGCGGGGAGGTTCGGGGCCCCCGCGCGACCGGGCCGCGTCGTGCCGCTACCGGGTCAGCAGGTGCTGCTGATGATCCGGGGCGGGCAGTCCGCGTAGCTCAGGAACAGCTCGACGGCCGAGTCGTTGCGCGAGGTCTGCGCCGCGATGACCGTGTCGCGCGGGTAGAACCCGCTCGTCCCGCCGCCCGAGGACGGGTACATCTCGAACGTGTAGCTCCAGATCTTGTGCGTGCCCCACATCCAGTCGTCGACCGCGCCGTCCGTGATGTACAGGTCGCTGGCCTGCTGCGGGGTGTAGCCGTTGAGCGCGGCCATCTGCCTGCCCAGCGTCGAGAACACCCTGGCCTGCGTGGCGTTCAACCCGGTGTCGGTGTCCGCCGTCGTGTAGCCGTACGGCCACAGGATCAGCTCCGAGTAGGTGTGCCAGTCGATGTTGGCCTTGATCTGCTGCACCCCGCCGACCACGCGGCTGCCCACGAAGTCCCGGATGTTGCGGGTCTCCGGCGCGGAGAACGCCGCCGTGCCCCGGTAGGTCTCCGACGACCCGGAACCGCTGGAGCCGCCGCAGCAGCCCCACTTGTAGCCCCAGTTCCGGTTGGTGTCGGTGCCGGTGGACGTCGAGTTCGGCTGGCGGTTCTTGCGCCACGCCCGCAGCGTGCCCGCCGCGACGTCGTACTCCGCGCCGTCCGGGTTGACGCTCGGCACGATCCAGATCTCCCGCGAGTCCACCAGGGACTTGATCGTGGAGTTCGTGGCGTACCCGTCCGTGTAGCGCTGGATGATGCGCAGGCACATCTCCACCGTCAGGTGCTCACGGGCGTGCTGGTTGCAGGTGAACAGCACCTCCGGCTCGGCCTCGTCGACCGCCGGGTTGTCGCTGATCTTGAGCATCCACTGGTCGCGGCCCTCGTAGGTCTTGCCGATGCTGCGCAGCGAGACCAGGTTCGGGTGGTCGGCGACGGTCTGGTTCAGCTCGGCGACCACCTCCGAGTAGTTGTGGTACCCGGTGTAGCCGGACGGGAAGTCCCTGGTCCCGACCTCGTCGGGCTTCGGGTCGGCGAAGTCGACCCGGCCCAGCGCGGCCAGGTCGGCCTCCGCGTCGCCCAGCGACTTGACCGGCAGGCCGGTCGCGGTGAGCGTGCCGCGCTGGTGGCGCTCGGCGATGACCGTCATGCGGTCGCCGTCCACGCCCAGCACGTCCACGCCGGTGCTCGCGATCCGGGTGCGCTGGTGCGCGTCGGTCGCGGTGATCTCGAACAGCTCCCGCTGGGGGCTCTGCTGCGCGCTCGGCTGCGCGGACCCGGTGTGCAGGGGCACCAGGACCAGGCAGGCTCCGAGCGCCACGGCCGTGAGACCGCGTCGCTTGAAGGACATCTGCTTCCTCCATCATCAGGCAGGGTTGTGCGACGGAGTGCGCCCGACCTCGTTGTCACGCGCACCACGCAGCGTGGCGCTCCCGTCACCCTTCGGAAAGGTCCATTGGACGGCTTCACCGCATGGTGTGAGAGCTGACAGTTGACGCACCACGGGCCTGCCACTCGCCCGGATGGTGGACGCCCTACCCTGGTGACATGCTCAACCGCGTCGACCTGCGAGGCCGGGTCCCGTCCGCCGCCGAACTGCGCGCCGCGCTGCCGCGCGCCGAGGTCGACGTGGACGCGGTGCTGCATCAGGTCCGGCCGCTGGTGCAGGACGTGCGGGACCGGGGCGTCGAGGCCGTGCTGGAGCACACCGAGCGCTTCGACGGCGTCCGCCCCGAGCGGGTGCGCGTGCCGCAGGCCGAGCTGGACGCCGCGCTCGCCGGGCTGGACCCCGAGGTCCGGGCCGCGCTGGAGGAGTCCATCGCCCGCGCCCGCGCCGTCCACGCCGACCAGCGCCGCACCGACACCACCACGAAGGTCGTGCCCGGCGGCACGGTCACCGAGCGCTGGGTCCCGGTCCGCCGGGTCGGCCTGTACGCGCCCGGCGGCCTCGCCGTGTACCCGTCCAGCGTGGTCATGAACGTCGTCCCCGCCCAGACCGCGGGCGTCGAGTCGCTCGTGGTGTGCTCGCCGCCGCAGGCCGACTTCGGCGGGCTGCCGCACCCCACCGTGCTGGCCGCCGCCGCGCTGCTCGGCGTCACCGAGGTGTGGGCGGTCGGCGGCGCGCTCGCCGTCGCGCTGCTCGCGCACGGCGGCGTCGACACCACCGGGGAGGAGCTGGAGGCCGTCGACCTGGTCACCGGGCCCGGCAACATCTACCTCACCGCCGCGAAGCGCCTGCTGCGCGGCCTGATCGGCATCGACGCCGAGGCCGGTCCCACCGAGATCGCGGTCCTCGCCGACGAGACCGCCGACCCGGTGCACGTGGCCGCCGACCTGATCAGCCAGGCCGAGCACGACCCGCTGGCCGCCGCCGTCCTGGTCACCACCTCCGAGCCGCTCGCCGACGCCGTCGACGCCGCGCTGGCCCGGCTGGCGCCGGAGACCAAGCACCACGAGCGGGTGCGCACCGCGCTCACCGGCGAGCAGTCCGGCGTCGTGCTGGTGTCCACCGTGGACGACGGCCTGCGCGTCGTGGACGCCTACGCCGCCGAGCACCTGGAGATCCAGACCGCCGACGCCGCCGCCGTGGCCGCGCGGGTGCGCGCCGCCGGTGCGGTGTTCGTCGGGCCGCACTCGCCGGTGTCGCTGGGCGACTACTGCGCGGGCTCCAACCACGTGCTGCCCACCGGCGGCTGCGCCCGGCACTCGTCGGGGCTGTCCGTGCAGACGTTCCTGCGCGGCATCCACGTCGTGGACTACAGCGAGGACGCCCTGCGCGAGGTCGCGGCCAAGGTCGTGGCGCTCGCCGAGGCCGAAGACCTGCCCGCGCACGGCCAGGCCGTGACGGCGAGGTTCGCCCGATGAGCCCCGCGCTGGACAGCTCCGACCTGGAGCGCGAGAGCGCCGCCGTGCCCGGCGACCGGGTCGGCCTCGCCGACCTGCCGCTGCGCGAGGACCTGCGCGGCAGGTCGCCGTACGGCGCGCCGCAGCTGGACGTGCCGATCCGGCTCAACACCAACGAGAACCCGTACCCGCCGACCCCCGAGCTGGTCGACGAGGTCGCCGCCGAGGTGCGGCGGGCCGCCGCCGAGCTGCACCGCTACCCGGACCGGGACGCGCTCGCGCTGCGCGCCGACCTGGCCGCGTACCTGGCGGGCGCGACCGGCGTGCCGCTGACCGAGCGGAACCTGTGGGCCGCCAACGGGTCCAACGAGATCCTGCAGCAGGTGCTCCAGGCGTTCGGCGGGCCCGGCCGCACCGCGCTCGGCTTCGAGCCGTCCTACTCGATGCACCCGATCATCGCGGCGGGCACCAGGACGGAGTGGTTCCCCGCGCCCCGGCGCGCCGACTTCTCCCTCGACACCGACCGGGCCGCCGAGGTCGTGGCCGAGCGCCGCCCGGACGTGGTGTTCGTGACCAGCCCCAACAACCCCACCGGGCAGTCCGTGCCCACCGGGGACCTGCGCGGGCTCCTGGAGGCCGCGCCCGGCGTGGTCCTGGTGGACGAGGCCTACGCCGAGTTCTCCGACCGCCCCAGCGCCGTCGCGCTGCTGGCGGAGTTCCCGCACAAGCTCCTCGTCAGCCGCACCATGAGCAAGGCGTTCGCGTTCGCCGGCGGGCGGCTCGGCTACCTGGCCGCCGCCCCCGCCGTGATCGACGCGCTGCTGCTCGTGCGCCTGCCCTACCACCTGTCCGCGCTCACCCAGGCCGCCGCGCGCGCCGCCCTCCGGCACGCCGACGCCACCCTCGGCTCGGTCGCGCTGCTGGCCGCCGAGCGCGACCGGGTGGTGTCCGAGCTGTCCGGCCTGGGCTTCGACGTGACGCCCAGCAACGCCAACTTCGTCCTGTTCGGCGAGTTCGCCGACGCGCGCGCCACCTGGCAGGAGTACCTGGACCGGGGCGTGCTCATCCGCGACGTCGGCATCCCCGGCAGGCTCCGGGTGACCATCGGCACGCCGGACGAGAACAACGGTTTCCTGTCAGCGAGCAAGGAGGTCAGCCGGTGAGCCGGGTCGGCAGGGTGGAGCGCGCCACCAGGGAGTCCTCGGTGCTGGTCGAGGTCGACCTCGACGGCTCCGGGCAGGTGGAGATCGACACGGGCGTGCCGTTCTACAACCACATGCTCAACGCCCTCGGCACGCACGGATCGCTGGACCTGGTGGTCAGGGCCACCGGCGACACGGACATCGACGCGCACCACACCGTCGAGGACACCGCGATCGTGCTCGGCCAGGCGCTGCGGCAGGCGCTGGGCGACAAGAAGGGCATCCGCCGCTTCGGCGACTGCTGGATCCCCATGGACGAGACCCTCGCGCACGCGGCGGTCGACGTGTCCGGGCGCCCGTACTGCGTGCACACCGGGGAACCGGCCGAGTTCAACGCGTTCACCATCGGCGGGAACTACCCGTTCGTGCTGAACCGGCACGTGTTCGACTCGCTGGCGTTCCACGCGGGCATCGCGCTGCACGTGCGCGTGGAGTACGGCCGCGACCCGCACCACATCGCGGAGGCGCAGTACAAGGCGATCGGCCGGGCGCTGCGCGCGGCGGTCGAGCCGGACCCGCGCGTGGCGGGCGTCGTCCCGTCCACGAAGGGCGTGCTGTAGGTGCAGAAGGAGTACGTGGTCTACGGGACCATCGCGGTGGCCGGGTTCCTGCTGGGCGGCGTGTACAGCACCTGGAAGACGAACCGGGGGCTCGCGGTCGTGCTGGGCGTGCTGGCGGCGCTCGCCGTCGGCGGCGCGGTGGCCTGGGCGCTGTGAGCGGGTGGTCCGGGGGCGGGTGGCCGCCCCCGGATCAGCGCTGCCGCAGGTAGCCCGGCGGCACGGCGGCGACCAGCCACACCCCGTTCTCGCTGACGCTGAACGCGTGCCCGTCGGCGTGCATCCGCGCCGCGTCCACCTCCAGCACCACCGGCCTGCCCCGGCGCGCGCCCACGGTCGTCGCGGTCGCCAGGTCGGTGGACAGGTGCACCGCGTGCCTGCTCATCGGCCGCAGCCCCTCCACCAGGACGTCCGGCAGCGCGCGCGCGTTCGTGCCGTGGAACAGCGCCAGGGGCGGCTCCGCGCGCGCGAGGCCCAGGTCCACCTCGACGCTGTGCCCCTGGTTGGCCCTGATCCGGTCGCCCCGCACCGCGAAGCGCCGCTTGTTGTTGCGCTCCACCACCTCCAGCACGGACGCCCGGTCGGTGCGCAGCGCCCGCACCAGCTCCCCCAGGTCCACCCACCCCGCCGCGTCCAGCGCCAGCCCGTACCGGCCGGGGTCGTGCCGCAGGCAGCGCGACATCCGCTTGGACAGCGTGATCACTTCGTCTTCGGTCATGCTCTTCCTCGGGTTCAGGTCCCGCCCTCGGAGGCGGGCTTCAGCTTGGGCGCGCCCGGACCGTCCGCGGCCTGCTGGTCGTCGAAGTTCTGCAGCAGGCAGCTCCGCAGGGACAGGCAGCCGCAGCCCACGCACGAGGTCAACCGGTCGCGCAGCCTGATCAGCGCGTCGATCCGGGCGTCGAGCTCAGAGTGCCACTGCCCGGACAGCCTGCTCCAGTCGGTTTTCGTCGGCGTGCGCCCCTCCGGCAGCGTCGCCAGCGCCGCCCGCACCTCCTCCAGGCTCAGCCCGACCCGCTGCGCGGTGCGGATGAACGCGAGCCTGCGCAGCACGTGCCTGGGGTAGCGGCGCTGGTTGCCCGCCGTGCGCTCCGAGGCGATCAGCCCGCGCTCCTCGTAGAACCGCAGCGCCGTGTGGGGCACCCCGCTGCGCTCGGCGACCTGGCCGATGGTCAACATCTCCGGCAACTTGCTCACCAGCTCAACCTTACTGTTGACCTCCACCATGGTCGAGGTTGTTGGCTGTAGCCATGACCACGGCGACCGAGTACGCCGCCCTCCCCGCGCTCATCACGCGGATGACCGGCGACGAGAAGCACGGGTGGGCTGCCGAGTCCACCCTCGACGTCCTCTGGGTCCTCTACGACCGGGTGCTGCGGGTCGACCCGCGCCACCCCGACGACCCCGACCGGGACCGGTTCCTGCTGTCCAAGGGGCACGGTCCGATGGCCTACTACGCGGTCCTGGCCGCCAAGGGCTTCCTCGACCCGGCCGAGCTCGACGGCTGGGCGGGCTGGGGCTCGCGCCTGGGCCTGCACCCCGACGGCGTGCTCGTGCCCGGCGTCGAGATCGGCAGCGGCTCCCTCGGCCACGGCCTGCCCATCGCCGTCGGCGCCGCCATCGGCCTGCGCCTGCGCGGCAGGACCGACCCCGCCGTGCACGTCCTCGTCGGCGACGCCGAGCTGGACGAGGGCAGCAACCACGAGGCGATCGCGGTGGCCGGACGACGCGGTCTCGACTCGCTCGTGACCACCGTCGTCGACAACTCCTCCGGCTCGCTCGGCTGGCCCGGCGGCGTCGCCCGCCGCTTCGAGGTCGAGGGCTGGGCGACCGCCGAGGTGGACGGCCGCGACCACGACGCGCTGCACGCCGCGTACACCGCCCCGCACCCCGGCAGGCCGCTGGCCGTCGTCGCGAAGGTGGAGGCCAAGCGATGAGCGCCACCACCATGCGCGAGGTCTTCGCCCGCGTCCTGCGCACCGGCCTCGCCGACGACCCGAGGATCGCCGCCGTCATCGCCGAGATCTCCCGCGACGTGCTGCCCGAGCACGAGCGGGTGGTCAACGTCGGCATCCGCGAGCAGGCCATGGTCGGCGTCGGCGCGGGCCTGGCCCTCACCGGCCTGCGCCCGGTCATCCACTCCTACGCCCCGTTCCTGGTCGAGCGCCCGTACGAGCAGCTCAAGCTCGACCTCGGCCACCAGGACCTCGGCGCGGTCCTGGTCGGCATCGGCGGCTCCTACGACGACCCCGGACTCGGCCGCACCCACCAGTCGCCCGCCGACGTGGCCCTGATCGACACCCTGCCCGGCTGGACCGTGCACGTCCCCGGCCACCCCGACGAGGTCGAACCGCTGCTCACCGCCGCGCTGGCCCGCGACGACCGCACCTACCTGCGGCTGTCCCTGCGGACCAACGCCGCCCCGCTCCCGGTGGTCGAGGGGTTCACCGAGGTGCGGCGCGGCGGCGCGGGCGTGGTGATCGCGGTCGGGCCGGTGCTCGACAACGTCCTCGCGGCCGTGGCCGAGCTGGACGTCACCGTGCTCTACGCCACCACGGTCCGCCCGTTCGACGCCGCCGGACTGCGCCGCGCCGTCGCCCACGCCCGCCCGGACGTGCTGCTGGTCGAGCCGTACCTGGAGGGCACCTCAGCGCACCGGGTGTCCCAGGCGCTCGCGGACGAGCCGCACCGGCTGCGCTCGCTGGGCGTGCGGCGGGACGAGGAGCTGCGCGCCTACGGCACCACCGACGACCACGACAGCGCCCACGAGCTGGACCCGGTGGGCGTCCGGGAGGCGGCTCGGCGACTGTTCGGGGGGCGCTGAGGGGGCGGAGTCGCGCAAAAGGCGAGGCGTCCACGGGCCCGCCCCACCGGCTGAGGCATGATCTCCACCGTGAGCGCGCCGAGAACGCTGATCTGGACGTCCGCGCCGACCGCGGAGCTGCAACTGGCCCTGCACCGCGCCGAGGCCGGTCCCGCCGCACTCGTCCCGCTGACCTCCGGCACCGTCCTGCTGCCCCGCCGCGAGACCGGCTACACCGCCGCGACCAGGCTCGCCGAGCGGTGCCGCGAGGTCGGCGACAAGGCCGTGGTCCTGCGCTGGAGCCCGGCGGGCGAGCTGTGGGACGACGGCCGCGCCGCGGGCCACACCGGGGCCGCCCGCAAGCTCGTCCCGCTCACCCGCTGGTGGGGCCTGCGCAAGGCCGCCGCCGACCTCGACCTGCCCGACGACGCCCACGAGGTGCGCAGGCTCGTCGACGAGGGCCGGGCCGACACCTGGGTGTCCGCGCTGCCGGACCGGGCGGGCCTGGCGATCAACACGGTCCTCCCGGTGGTCCCGGTGACCCAGGGCGGCTCCCCGTTGGCCTAGCCTGGTCACCGTGGCACGCGTCGTCGTACTGGACTACGGATCAGGCAACCTCCGCTCCGCCGAGCGCGCTCTCCAGCGCGTCGGCGCCGACGTGGAGGTGACCGCCGACCCCAAGGCGGTGCTGGACGCGGACGGGCTGGTGGTCCCCGGCGTGGGCGCCTACGCGGCGTGCGTCGCGGGCCTGAACGCCGTGCGCGGCGGCAGGCTCATCGGCCAGCGCCTCGCGGGCGGCAGGCCGGTGCTGGGCATCTGCGTCGGGATGCAGATCCTGTTCGAGCGGGGCATCGAGCACGACGTGGAGACCGAGGGCTGCGGCGAGTGGCCCGGCACCGTCGAGCGCCTCCGGGCCCCGATCGTCCCGCACATGGGCTGGAACACGGTGCAGACCCCCGAGGGCTCCCAGCTCTTCGCCGGGCAGGCCGAGGACACCCGCTTCTACTTCGTGCACTCCTACGGCGTCCGCACCTGGGAGCTCCAGCCCGCCGAGCACCTGCGCCCGCCGCTGGTGACCTGGGCCGAGCACGGGGGCGACCGGTTCGTCGCCGCCGTCGAGAACGGCCCCCTGTGGGCCACCCAGTTCCACCCGGAGAAGTCCGGGGACGCGGGCGCGCGCCTGCTGGAGAACTGGCTCAAGTCGTTCTGAGCCGCAGGGCGGGCTCCGGGGCGCGGGACCGCCCACTAGGCTGAACGGCGTGACCTTCACGCTGCTCCCCGCCGTCGACGTCGTCGACGGCCAGGCCGTCCGCCTCGTCCAGGGCGAGGCCGGTACCGAGACCGCCTACGGCACCCCGCTCGACGCCGCGCTCGCCTGGCAGCGCGACGGGGCCGAGTGGGTGCACCTGGTCGACCTGGACGCCGCGTTCGGGCGCGGGGGCAACCGCGAGCTGATCGCGCGGGTCGTCGGCGAGCTGGACGTGAGGGTCGAGCTGTCCGGCGGCATCCGCGACGACGACTCGCTCGCCGCCGCGCTCGCCACCGGCTGCGCCCGCGTCAACCTCGGCACCGCCGCGCTGGAGAACCCGGAGTGGTGCGCCAAGGTGCTGGCCACCCACGGCGAGCAGGTCGCGATCGGCCTGGACGTGCGGATCACCGAGCACGGCCACCGCGTGGCCACCAGGGGCTGGACGACCGACGGCGGCGACCTCTGGGAGGTCCTGGAGCGCCTGGACCGCGACGGCTGCACCCGCTACGTGGTCACCGACGTCTCCAAGGACGGCACCCTGACCGGCCCGAACACCGACCTGCTGCGCGAGGTCTGCGCCCGCACCGACGCCCCCGTCATCGCGTCCGGCGGCGTGTCCAGCGTCGCCGACCTGGTGGCGCTGGCCGAGCTGACCCGCGACGGCGTCGAGGGCGCGATCGTCGGCAAGGCCCTCTACGCGGGCGCGTTCACCCTGCCCGAGGCGTTGAGCGCGGTCCGCGGCTGATCGCGGCGGTGATCTCGGCCACGACGTGGCGCTCGGCCGCGTCCCGCTCGACCCCGGTCGAGTCGAGGACGCGCGCCGCGGCGCCGTCGCCCTCGGCCAGCAGCCCCAGCAGCAGGTGCTCGGTGCCCACGAACGTGTGAGCCAGCCGCAGCGCCTCCCGCACGGCCAGTTCGAGCGCCTTGCGGGAGTTCGCGGAGAACGGCTGCGGGTCGGGCCGCTTGCCGGACTCCTTCTCCAGCTCCACCAGCAGGGCCAGCCGGGTCGTGCCCTCGGAGGCCTCCAGCTTGGCCACGGTCCTGGCCCCGAGCCCGCCGTGCTCGTCGAGCAGGCCCATCAGCAGGTGCTCGGTGCCGATGCGCTCGCTGTGCCTGGCGTGGTGCTTGGCCAGCGCGACCACCCTGCGCGCCCGGTCGGTGTACCGGTCGAACGAGGGCTTGCCCAGATCGGGTGATTCCTTGGGCACGAAGCGCTTCTGCGCGGCCTGCTTGGACACCCCGATGCTCTCGCCGATCTCGGTCCACGACGCCCCCGAGCGCCGGGCCTCGTCCACGAAGTGCCCGATCAGGTGGTCGCCCAGCTCGTCCAGTCGCGAGCTGAGGTCGACCGCGGCCGTGAGCCGCTCCAGCGGTGAGACGTGCCTGGTCGCGACGTCGACGATGAGGTCGGTGAGCTGCACGAGCGCCATGCGTCAACTCTAGGTTGACGCATGGCGCGTCGTCAACCTCAGGTTGACAGCGTGATCTTGATGCCTACCGTGCCCTTCTTGCCCCGGCGGAGTTTGCTCCCCAGGATCGTCAACCGCCCGATGACGCCGTACTTGCGGATGATCCGCTCCCGGATCCGGTCCGTCTCGGCGCCGTCCACCAGCTCCGCCCTGGCCGGGACGGACTCGCCCAGCGGGTTGCCGCGCACGTCGCACGGCCCCACCAGCACGTCCCCGCTGCGGCGGATGCGCTTGACCTTCCCGGACTCGGCGACGGTCCACACGAACGCGGTGCTCCCCTCGCCCGCGAACCAGACCGGTGTGGGGACCCCGTCGCCGTTCTTGCGGAAGGTGGTCAGGAGGAGGTACTTGCCCTCGGCTAGGTCCATGCGAAAAACCGTACGGGGATCACGGGGGCCCGCGGGCAGGATGGGCCGCGTGGACGAGCGGAAGCGACAGGAACTGGAACGCGTGCTGCGGATCAGCGAGGAGCTGAACCGGAGGCTGGCGAGATGAGCGAGGACTTCGAGGCCCTGACCCCCGGCGAGCTCCTGGAGATCGCCGAGGCCCTGGTCGGCGGCGGCGCGCCGGTGCGCTCGACCGAGCTGCTGGAGTCCGCCGCCGCCCGCCCCGCCACGACCGTGCTCGGCGAGCACGCCTACCCGGACGTCTGGGCCAAGGCGGGCGCGCTCATGGAGTCGCTGGGCCGCAACCACCCCCTGGTCGACGGCAACAAGCGGCTGTCCTGGAACGCCACCTGGGTGTTCCTCGGCGTCAACGGCCACCCGCTGGCCGAGGACCTGGACGTGGACGTCGCGGAGGAGTTCGTGCACGCCGTCGTCACCGGGCAGCTGACCACTGCGGGCATCGCGGACGGCCTGCGCCGCTTCGCCAGCCGCTGACCCCGGCGGGCGCGCGCCCCGCGTGCCGCCCGCCGGACCCGCCCACCCGGCCCCGTAGGCTCGACCGCATGTCAGTAGCGGTGCGCGTGATCCCCTGCCTCGACGTGGACCGGGGCAGGGTCGTCAAGGGCGTCAACTTCACCAACCTCGTCGACGCGGGCGACCCCGTCGAGCTCGCCAAGCTCTACGACGCCGAGGGCGCCGACGAGCTGACGTTCCTCGACGTCACCGCCTCCTCCGGCGACCGCGAGACCACCTACGACGTGGTCCGCCGCACGGCCGAGCAGGTCTTCATCCCGCTCACCGTCGGCGGCGGCGTGCGCGCCCCCGAGGACGTCGACAGGCTGCTGCGCGCCGGCGCGGACAAGGTCAGCGTGAACACCGCCGCCATCGCCCGCCCCGAGCTGCTCGGCGAGCTGTCCCGCCGCTTCGGCGCCCAGTGCGTCGTGCTGTCGGTCGACGCCCGCCGCGTCCCCGCGGGCGAGGCCCCCACGGCCAGCGGCTTCGAGGTCACCACGCACGGCGGTCGCCGGGGCACCGGCATCGACGCCGTCGAGTGGGCCGAGCGCGGCCAGGAGCTGGGCGTCGGCGAGATCCTGCTCAACTCCATGGACGCCG
The DNA here is from genome assembly GCF_002354875.1 of Actinosynnema pretiosum. Taxonomy (GTDB): domain Bacteria; phylum Actinomycetota; class Actinomycetes; order Mycobacteriales; family Pseudonocardiaceae; genus Actinosynnema; species Actinosynnema auranticum. Next base: position 6,594,220 of record NZ_CP023445.1, on the reverse strand, counting down.
ACGGCACCAAGGCCGGGTTCGACCTGGAGCTGATCCGCCGGGTGCGCGCCGTCGTGGACGTGCCGCTGATCGCCAGCGGGGGAGCGGGCGAGCCGGGGCACTTCCCGCCCGCCGTCGCCGAGGGCGCGGACGCGGTGCTCGCGGCCAGCGTCTTCCACTTCCGCGAGCTGAGCATCGCCCAGGTCAAGGGCTCGCTGCGCGACGCCGGGGTGGAGGTCCGCTGATGCCCGCCACCACCGAGGTCCGCCTCGCGATCCTGCTCGGCGGCGGCAGCGCGGTCGCGTTCGTCCTGGTCGCCGCCCTCCAGCTGCTGGTCGACCCCGCAGGCGCCTCGCTCGTGCTGCCCATCGCGGTGGCCGTCATCGAGCTGGGCGTCGTCGCCGGTCTCTGGAAGGGGGTCCGCCCGGCCAGGCTCGGCGGCATGGCCGTCTTCCTGCTGTTCGGCCTGGTCCACCTGCTCGTCGTGCTCGGCCCCACCCCGGTCTGGGTGCGCCTGGCCAGCGCGGTGATCGCCGCCGCGCACGTGTTCGTCGCCGTCCTGCTCAACACGCGCCCCGCGCGCGACCACTTCTCCGGAGCCAGCTGATGCTCGACCCCGCCATCGCCGCCAAGCTCAAGCGCAACGCGGACGGGCTGGTGTGCGCCGTCGCCCAGCAGCGCGGCACCGGGGAGGTGCTGATGGTCGCCTGGATGGACGACGAGGCGCTGCACCGCACCCTCACCACCGGCACCGCCACCTACTTCTCCCGCAGCCGGAACGAGCTGTGGGTCAAGGGCGAGACCTCCGGGCACACCCAGCGCGTGCACGACGTGCGGCTGGACTGCGACGGGGACACCGTGCTGCTGACCGTGGACCAGACCGGCGCGGCCTGCCACACCGGCGATCACACCTGCTTCGACGCGACCTCGCTGATGCCGCCCGCGCCGATCTCCCCCGCGCCGATCTCCCCCGAGAGGTAGCGCTGGAGCGTCGGCCCGACCGCCGAGACCAGCGCCTCGGGGTCGGCCGACGCCAGCGGCTCGAACTCCAGCACGTACCGCGCCATGCCGAGGCCGACCATCTGCGAGGCGCACAGCGTGGCGCGCAGCTCGGGCCGGTCCACCTCGAACGCCCGCACCACCTGGCCCAGCACGGTCTTGATGAACAGGTCGTGCAGGGCGCCGGTGACCTGCTCGTGCCCGGCGACGCTGCGCACCAGCGCGGAGAACGCGCCGCCGCCGGTGGCGTCCCACACCCCGAGGAACGTGCGCACCAGGCGCTCGCCCAGCAGCTCGGGCGGGCCCTGGGCGACCCGGCGGACGATCTCCGCCGGGTCGGCGGGCAGTTGCAGCACGGCCTTCGCGAACAGCGCCTGCTTGCCGCCGAACCAGTGGTTGACCATCGCGGCGTCCACGCCCGCGCGCGCCGCGATGGCCCGCACCGTCGCGCCCTCGTAGCCGCGCTCGACGAACACCTCGCGCGCCGCCTGGAGCAGCGCGCCCCTGGTGTCCTCGCCACCCGCGCGCCGTCCCCGGCGCCTCGGCTCACCGCCGTCCACCGCAACCACCGCGCGACCGCCTCACCAGCTCCGCCCGACCCGCCCGGCCCGGACGTGTTTCAACGTCGGGTGAAATGGTCGCACCCCGGTTGCCCGCCCCGCGAGCCGGACCGGGGACAATGGCGGCATGGTGAGCGTCATCGGTGCGGGCGTCGGGCTCGGCGAGGTCAGTCCCACCCGCGAGGAGTTCCGCGAACTCGCCGCGCAGCGCAGGGTCGTCCCTGTCGTGCGCCGGATCCTCGCGGACGCGGAGACCCCCGTCGGGCTGTACCGGAAGCTGGCCGCCGACCGGCCGGGCACGTTCCTGTTCGAGTCGGCGGAGAACGGCCGCTCGTGGGCGCGCTGGTCGTTCGTGGGGGCCCGGTGCGCGGGCGCGCTCACCGCGACCGGCGGCGAGGCGCACTGGACCGGGCAGCACCCGGTCGGGCTGCCCGAGGGCGGCGACCCGCTGGCGGCGCTGCGCGAGACCATCGAGGTGCTGCGCACCGACCCGCTGCCCGGCCTGCCCCCGCTGACCGGCGGCATGGTCGGCTACATCGGCTACGACGCGGTGCGCCGCCTCGAGCGGCTGCCCTCGCTGGCCGAGGACGACCTGAAGGTGCCCGAACTGGTCATGCTGCTCGCCACCGACCTCGCCGCGCTCGACCACCACGAGGGCACCGTCACGCTGATCGCCAACGCGATCAACTGGGACGACACCCCGGAGCGGGTCGACGCGGCCTACGACGACGCCGTGCGCAGGCTCGACGTGATGACCGAGGACCTGCACAACCCGGCGCCCGCCACGACCGCCGTGTTCTCCCGGCCCAAGCCGGAGTTCACCCGGCGGCGCTCCTCCGCGGAGCACCAGGCCGTGGTGGAGCGGGCCAAGGCGGCGATCCGGGAGGGCGAGGCCTTCCAGGTGGTGCTGTCGCAGCGGTTCGAGATGGAGACCACCGCCCACCCGCTGGACGTCTACCGGGTGCTGCGCACCTCCAACCCCAGCCCGTACATGTACCTGCTGCGGCTGGACGACTTCGACATCGTCGGGTGCAGCCCCGAGTCGCTGGTCACGGTCCGGGACGGCAAGGCCACCACTCACCCGATCGCGGGCACCCGGTGGCGCGGCGCGGACCCGGAGGAGGACTCGCTGCTGGAGAAGGACCTGCTCTCCGACGACAAGGAGCGCGCCGAGCACCTCATGCTCGTGGACCTGGGCCGCAACGACCTGGGCCGGGTGTGCAAGCCGGGCTCGGTGACCGTGGTGGACTTCTTCAAGGTCGAGCGGTACAGCCACGTGATGCACATCGTGTCCACGGTCAGCGGCGAGCTGGCCGAGGGGCGCACCGCGTTCGACGCGGTCGCGGCGTGCTTCCCGGCGGGCACCCTGTCCGGCGCGCCGAAGCCGCGCGCGATGGAGCTGATCGAGGAGCTGGAGCCGACCCGGCGCGGCCTGTACGGCGGCGTCGTGGGCTACCTGGACTTCGCGGGCGACGCGGACACCGCGATCGCGATCCGCACCGCGCTGATCCGCGACGGGGTGGCGTACGTGCAGGCGGGCGGCGGCATCGTGGCCGACTCGGACCCGGTGGCCGAGGACAACGAGTGCCTGAACAAGGCGGGCGCGGTCCTGGCCGCGATCGCGACGGCCCAGACCATGGCCCCGGCCGTGGAACCGACCCGTGTCTGAGGGCGGCGGCACAGCGCGGGACGGCGTTGGGCGGGAGGCCGCTGGGCGGGCTGGTGCAGAGCGGGATGGCGCAGCGCGGGAGGTTGCTGGGCGGGAGGCCGCAGCGCGGGAGGGCGTTGGGCGGGGCGAAGTCGGGCGGGACGGCGTGGCGAGGGCGGACGCGGCGGGGGAGCGGGTGCTGCCCGCAGGCATCCCGACCGTGTGCCCGACCCCCGATCCGGCTCCCCTTCCGGCCGCCGACCCGGCCGACGCGCGGCCCGCCGCTTCGGTTGCCGACCCGGTCGCCGGGATGGCTGCCGATCCGGCAGTCGATCCGGCCGACGCGCGGCCTGTCGCTTCGGTCGCCGATCCGGTCGCCGGGCTGGCTACTGCTTCGGTCACCGACCCGGTCGCCGATCCGGCCGGTGGTTCCCCTGCTGGCCCGACCGCCGCGCCGACCGCGCTTCCGGCCGCTGCTCGGGCCGGGTCCTCGGCCGACAGCGCCGGTGAGCCCGCCGGCGTCGACGCGCGGGCCGCAGCCGCCGGTTCCGGTGAGCAGGCCGGTGCCACGGGCGCCGCCGACCCCCCGCCCCCTCCACCACGTCCCGGCAGGCGCGAGCAGCGGCTCGTCCTCGGCCTGCTCCTGCTCGCCGCGCTCGTCCTCTGGGGCTCCTCCGCGCTCGACTGGGGCGCCGCCGGACCGCGGTGGCCGGTCCCGCTCGCCCTGCTCTCGGGCGCGGGCGTCGCGGCGGTGCTGGCGCTCGGCGGCGTGGTGCGGCGCGCGCTCGGCGCGGTGCTCGCGGTGGTCGGCCTGCTGGCCGTCGCGGTCGGCGTCGGCGACCTGCCCGCGTCCGGCCCGGTCGTCGGCCTGCTCGGCGCGCTGACCGTGGTCGCCTCGGGCGTCCTGCTGCTGGTCAAGGGCGGGCGGATGCCCCGGATGGGTGATCGCTACGAGACGCCCGCCGCGCGCAAGCCGTCCGCCGATCCCGAGCGCGAGCTGTGGAACGCCCTGGAGCGCGGCGACGATCCCACTGAGCGGGACTGATCTTCCACGGGGGGACCGCTCGTCCGAACCGGGCAAACCCCTCGCCGGGGGTTTGCGCACGTGAGGTCCGCGCGACCGTGCCCAGCAGCGCGAACGCGCAGACCCGGTGGCCGGTGCCGCCGACGTCCGGGGTTAGCATCCTTGCGGCGGGAAGGGGAGCATGACGTGCGGGAGTTCACGACCGAACTGGGACGGCCGGCCGAGGTGAACGGGGTGTGCGCATGACCGTTCTCGAGTCGATCATCGAAGGCGTTCGGGAGGACCTCGCCACGCGCGAGGCGGCGCTGCCCTTCGAGGTGCTCAGGGAGCGGGCGGCGAAAGCCGCGCCCCCCCAGGACGTGATGGCGGTGCTGCGCAACCCCGGGGTCGGGGTCATCGCCGAGGTGAAGCGCAAGAGCCCGTCCAAGGGCGCGCTCGCGGACATCCCCGAGCCTGCCGAGCTGGCCGCCGCCTACGAGGCGGGTGGCGCGCGGGTGATCAGCGTGCTGACCGAGCAGCGCCGCTTCGGCGGGTCGCTGGCGGACTTCGACGCGGTGCGCGCGGCGGTGCGGGTGCCGCTGCTGCGCAAGGACTTCATCGTCAGCCCGTACCAGGTGCACGAGGCGCGCCTGCACGGCGCCGACCTGGTGCTGCTGATCGTGGCGGCGCTGGAGCAGAACGCGCTGGTGTCGCTGCTCGACCGGGTCGAGTCCCTCGGGATGACGGCGCTGGTCGAGGTGCACACGGCCGAGGAGGCCGACCGGGCGCTGGAGGCGGGGGCGAGCGTCATCGGCGTGAACGCCCGCAACCTGCACACCCTGGAGGTCGACAAGGAGGTGTTCGGCCGGATCGCGCCCGGCCTGCCCTTCGAGACGATCAAGATCGCCGAGTCCGGGGTCACCGGTCCCGGCGACCTGATGGCCTACGCCGGGGCGGGCGCCGACGCGGTGCTCGTCGGCGAGAGCCTGGTGACGAGCGGCGACCCCAAGGTCGCGGTGAACAAGCTGGTGACCGCTGGATCGCACCCGGCGTGCCCCCGGCCCAGTCGTTGATGGGAGAGAGCGCATGACGCGCGACCAGTTCGCCCACACCCCGCACGACCCCGACGTCCGGGGTCACTTCGGGCGGTGGGGCGGCCGGTTCATGCCGGAGGCGCTGATCGCGGCTCAGGACGAGTTGGCCGCGGAGTACGAGAAGGCGCGGGTCGACCCGGAGTTCCTGGGTGAGTTCGCCCGGCTGCTCAAGGAGTACGCGGGCCGCCCGTCGCTGCTGACCGAGGCCAGGCGGTTCGCCGAGCACGCGGGCGGCGCGCGGGTGTTCCTCAAGCGCGAGGACCTCAACCACACCGGCTCGCACAAGATCAACAACGTGCTGGGCCAGGTGCTGCTCACCAAGCGCATGGGCAAGAAGCGCGTCATCGCCGAGACGGGCGCGGGCCAGCACGGCGTCGCCACCGCCACGGCGTGCGCGCTCATGGGCCTGGACTGCGTGATCTACATGGGCGAGGTCGACACCGAGCGCCAGGCGCTCAACGTCGCCCGGATGCGGCTGCTCGGTGCCGAGGTCATCCCGGTCGGCACCGGCTCGCGCACCCTCAAGGACGCGATCAACGAGGGCCTGCGCGACTGGGTCGCCAGCGTCGACCACACCCACTACCTGATGGGCACGGCGGCGGGCGCGCACCCGTTCCCGATGATGGTCCGCGACTTCCACCGGGTGATCGGCATCGAGGCCCGGCAGCAGGTGCTCGACCAGGCCGGGCGGCTGCCCGACGCGGTCGCGGCCTGCGTGGGCGGCGGCTCCAACGCCATCGGCATCTTCCACGGCTTCATCGACGACCCGTCGGTGCGCCTGGTCGGCCTGGAGCCCGGCGGCGACGGCGTCGAGACCAAGCGGCACGGCGCCACCCTCACCAAGGGGACGGCGGGCTCGCTGCACGGGGCCATGTCGTACGTGCTCCAGACCGAGGACGGGCAGATCGCCGAGGCGCACTCCATCTCGGCGGGCCTGGACTACCCCGGCGTCGGGCCCGAGCACGCGCACCTGAAGGACACCGGTCGCGCCGAGTACCGGCCGATCACCGACGCGCAGGCGATGGACGCGTTCGCGCTGCTGTCGCGCACCGAGGGCATCATCCCCGCCGTCGAGTCCGCGCACGCCCTCGCGGGCGCGCTGGACCTCGGGCGGGAGCTGGGGCCGGACGGCCTGATCCTGGTCAACCTGTCCGGTCGCGGCGACAAGGACATGGACACGGCGGTCTCGTGGTTCGGGCTCGGCGTCAAGGAGGAGGACGCGTCGTGAGCGCGTTGGACAGCGTTTTCTCGACGTGCCGGGACGAGGGGCGCTCCGCGCTCATCGGCTACCTGCCCGCCGGGTTCCCCACGGTCGAGGGCTCCAAGGACGTCCTGCGGGCCATGGTCGAGTCCGGGTGCGACGTGGTCGAGGTCGGGATGCCCTACTCCGACCCGGTGATGGACGGCCCGACCATCCAGGCCGCCGCGCAGCAGGCGCTCGACGGCGGGTTCCGGGTGCGGGACCTGTTCGGCGTGGTCGAGTCGGTCGCCGCGCTCGGCGGCAAGGCCGTGGTGATGACCTACTGGAACCCGGTGCTGCACTACGGCGTGGACGCGTTCTCCCGCGACCTCGCCGCCGCCGGTGGCCTCGGGCTGATCACCCCGGACCTGGTGCCCGACGAGGCCGAGGACTGGATGGCGGCCTCCGAGGCGCACGGGCTGGACCGGATCTTCCTGGTCGCGCCCTCCTCCACCGAGGAGCGGATCGACCTGACCGCCAAGGCCTCCAGCGGCTTCCTGTACGCCACCGCCGTCATGGGCGTGACCGGCGCGCGGACGGCCGTGTCGTCGGCGGCCCCCGCGCTGGTCGGGCGGGTCAGGGAGCACACCGACATGCCGGTGTGCGTGGGCCTCGGCGTGCGGGACGGCGCGCAGGCCGCGCAGGTCGCCTCGTTCGCGGACGGGGTGATCGTCGGCTCGGCGTTCGTGTCCGCGGTGGCCGGTGGCGGGGTGCCCGCGCTGGCGGAGGAGCTGGCGAAGGGCGTGCGCGGGGTCGGCGGCCCGGCCTGACGACCCGTGGTGCGCGACGGGGGTTTCACACGTTCGTGTGAGGCCCCCGTTCTGCTGCGCGGGTGGTCTGCGCGGAGCGGGTTCGGACGCCCCCGAAAGCGGGATGTCCCCCGGTAACGATCGGGTCGCCCGGTTCGGGGGCGTGGTCCCAGCGACTACGGTGGTGCGCGTGGTGACGACTTACCTGGCGAGCATCCCGAGTCCTGCCCAGGGCGTGTGGCATCTCGGCCCCCTCCCCCTGAGGGCGTACGCGCTCTTCATCATCCTCGGCATCATCGTCGCGATCTCGTGGGGCGAGCGGCGCTGGGTGGCCCGAGGCGGGCAGAAGGGGACGGTCACCGACGTCGCGGTGTTCGCGGTGCCGTTCGGCCTGGTCGGCGGCAGGCTCTACCACGTCGCCACCGACTACCACAAGTACTTCGGCGAGGGCAAGGACCCGCTCGACGCCCTGAAGATCTGGAACGGCGGCCTCGGCATCTGGGGCGCGATCGCCCTCGGCGGCGTCGGCGCCTGGATCGCCTGCCGCCGAAGGGGCATCCCGCTGCCCGCGATGGCCGACGCGCTCGCCCCCGGCATCGTGGTCGGGCAGGCCATCGGCCGCATCGGCAACTACTTCAACCAGGAGCTGTACGGCGCGGAGACCACCGTGCCGTGGGGCCTGGAGATCTACGAGCGCGTCGACCCGGTCACCGGCATGAAGAACGACCTCAACGGCGTCGCGGTCGACACGGCCACGCCGCTGATGACCGTCCACCCGACGTTCCTGTACGAGCTGCTGTGGAACCTGGGCGTCGCCGCGCTCATCGTGGTCGCCGACCGCAAGCTGCGGCTGGGCCACGGCCGGGTGTTCGCGCTGTACGTCGCCGGCTACACGGCGGGCCGCTTCTGGATCGAGATGATGCGCACCGACGAGGCCACCATGGTCCTCGGGCTGCGGATCAACGTGATCACGTCGGTCGTGGTGTTCCTCGGCGCGGTGCTGTACTTCGTGCTCGCGGCCAAGCGCGGCCCGAGGGAGACGTACGTCGAACCGGCTCCGGAGCCCGAGCTGCCGGAGGGGGCCGACGCGGCCTCCGACGCGGAGGGCGAGAAGGTGTCGGCGACCACCGCGCCCGCCCCGAGGACGGCCTCGGGCGACACCCCGGTCGCCACGGACCCGACGACCCCGGCCTCGGCCGACTCGACGGCGCAGGACTCGAAGGCCACGGGCTCGACGCCCACCCCGGCCACCCCGGTCGCCGAGGACCCGGCGAAGCAGAAGCAGCCGGACGAGTAGACCGACGTGCGCATACTCGTCGTCGAGGACGACGACCGGGTGGCGCGTGGTCTGCTCACCGCACTGCGGCACGCGGGTTACGAGGTCCACCGGGCGGCGTCGGCCGCCGCGGCGCTCGCCGCCGCCCCGGTCGACGTCGTGCTGCTCGACCTCGGCCTGCCGGACGGCGACGGCCTGGACGTGCTCCGCGAGCTGCGCGACCGGCGGGGCACCGCGGTGATCGCGGTGACCGCGCGCGGCGAGGAGCGCGAGCGGGTGCTGGGCCTGCGCGCGGGCGCCGACGACTACGTCGTCAAGCCGTTCGGCACGGCGGAGCTGCTGGCCAGGATCGAGGCGGTGCTGCGCCGCACCCGCGACGCGCGCGCCGGGTCCGGCCGCTCCGAGGCGCTGGGGCTGGGCCCGCTCACCCTGGACCCGGCCACCCGCGAGGCGAGCGTGGCAGGCCGCCCGCTGGCGCTGACCCGCAAGGAGTTCGACCTGCTGGCCCTGCTGGTCGGCAGGGCGGGGTCGGTGGTGAGCCGGGACCTGATCGTCGACCAGGTCTGGAAGGCGCACTGGGAGGCGCCGTCGCGCACCCTGGACACCCACATCGCCGCGCTGCGCGGCAAGCTCGGCGCGGAGGTCCGCATCGAGACCGTGCGCGGCGTCGGCTACCGCATCGTCGTCACCCCGTGACCCGGCCGGACCCCGGTGGAGCTGCTCCACCGGGGTCCGGCCTGGGTCGTTCCTCAGCGCGGGGTCACCAGGAGTGCGCGACGTCCACCACGAGCCGCCCCGGCAGGGTGAACACCCGGAACGGCAGGCGGGCGCGCACCCCCAGCCCGACGGTCGAGCGCCCCTCGAACGAGTTGCCCCAGGCGACCTGCCGGAACGTCCGGTAGCCGGTGACGTCCACCAGCTCGGACCGGTCCGCGAAGGTGTAGGTGGGGGCGCCGTCGTCGTCGTGCGCGGGCGAGTGCGCCACCACCAGCAGCTTCGCGCCCCCGCGCAGCGGGATCACCTCGCCGCTGCCGTCCGCGTGGATCACGTCCCGGTACCCGACCAGGTGACCCTCGCCCGCCCCGCCACCGGGGATGTCGAACACTAGCCGGTCGAAGCACTCCTGCTGCCCGGCCCGCAGGTCGACCAGCGGACCGGGCGAGGTGTCGGCGGACTGCTGGTCCTGCGACCCCCAGTCGACCGCGCAGTTCGCGGTGGTGGTCCCGGCGCTGACCGCGTTCGCGCTCGCGTTCGCGGTCGCGGCGGGCGCGAGGCCCAGTCCGACCAGGACGGCGAGCGCGGCCGTCGTCTTGCGTAGCATGGCTCTCCCCTCTCGTCGGGCGCCGCTCCCGGCGCCCGAGCTTCAAGAACGCGCGCCCGGCGCCCAGGTCGCACCGGGCCGTGACCGTGTCCCCCGGCGGAGGTCGGCGTGTTCCGGAGACTGCTGGCGCTGATCGTGCCGCTGCTCGTGGGCCTGGTGGGCGCGCTCGGCGTGCCGCTGGCGTTCTCCGTCGTGCAGCGCGAGAGCCAGGCCACCTACCTGGACCGGTTGGGCGACGCGAGCCGGTTCGCCTCGCTCGCGGAGAACGCGCTCGCCTCCAACCGGTTGACCGCGCTGCGCGAGGAGCTGGTGCGCTACGACCAGCTCTACGGCATCCCTGCGGCGCTGATCGGCACGGACGGCACCGCGCTGGTCGAGTCCCGGACCCCGTTCGACCGCAGCGACCCGGCCGTGCGCGCGGGCCTGCACGCGGCGTTCAGCGGTTACCGGGGCGAGGGCGACCCGTCGGTGTGGCCGTGGGAGCGGCGCGACCTGGTCGTGGTGGAGCCGGTGGGGCGGGACAGCGAGGTCGTGGCGGCGGTCGTGACGATCTCGCCGACCGGGCGGCTGCGCGCCGAGGTGGCCCGGCAGTGGGGGCTGCTGGCGCTGCTCGGCCTGCTGCCGCTGCTGGGCGCGGTCGCGGTGGCGTGGCCGATGTCGCGGTGGGTGCTGCGCCCGGTGCGCAGCCTGGACGAGGCCACCGCGGCGGTCGCGGGCGGCGAGCTGGACGCGCGCGTGGACGAGGTCGGGGGCCCGCCGGAGCTGCGCAGGCTGGCGGCGTCGTTCAACACGATGGTGGACGTGGTGGGGCGGGCGCTGCGCCGCCAGCGGGCGTTCGTCTCGGACGCCTCCCACCAGCTGCGCAACCCGCTGGCGAGCCTGCGGCTGGCGGTGGACGACCTGGAGCACCACGTCCGCGACGACGCGGGCCGCGAGGCGCAGCGGATCGCCGTGGAGGAGGCGGAGGAGATGGGCCGCGTCCTGGACGCCCTGCTCGCCGCGACCCGCCTGGACAGCGCGTCGTCGGCGGAACCGGTGGAGGTCGACCCGCTGCTGGCCGCGCACGCGCCCGGCTGGCGGGCGCTGGCGGGCGGCGTGGCGCTGCGGGTGGAGGTCCCCCCTGGTCTGCGCGTGCTCGAACCGCCGGGCGGCCTGGGCAGCGTGCTCGACGAGCTGGTGGGCAACGCGATCCGGCTGTCCGGCGCCACCGAGATCAGGATCTGGGCCGGGACGGCGGGCGAGGACGTGGAGCTGCACGTGACCGACAACGGCACGGGCCTGGACGACCAGGAGCGCGCGAACGCCCTCAGCCGCTTCTGGCGCTCGCCCCGCCACCAGAACATCGCGGGAACCGGCCTCGGCCTGGCGATCTGCGCCGAGCTCATCACCTCGGCGGGCGGCGCCCTGACCCTGACCGAAGCCACCCCGAACGGCCTGACCGCGACGGTCCGCCTGAGAACCCGCCCGACCCCCTGACCCCACAACACCCCCGAACCCCGCACGCACCAACCCGCGCACCATCCCGAGCACACCACCCCGCGCACACCATCCCGAGCCGCGGCCCCGAGCCAGCGCCCCGACCCGAGCCGAGCCCACACCCCGACCCGAGCCAGCGCCCCGACCCGAGCCCACATCCCGACCAGAACCTGCACCCCGACCTGAGCCCGCACCCCGACCCGAGCTGGCTGGCTGGCCGCTTCGAGCTGGCACCCCGATCCGAGCCCGCAGGCCGCTCCGAACCCGCTGGCCGCTGGCCGCCCCGAACCCGCGGACCAGTCTCACTCGCGTCCGGCCGCCGGGAACATGGGCAAACCTGACCACGCCACGCACCCCGCCGGCGCAGCACCCATCGCCGCGCCCGGAGCACCCGTGGCACGTCTCGGCGAGAACCGACACCCGGTAGCCGTCCACCCGCGTCACCACGATCGCACCGGGGTCCGACAAGAACCGGGCCTCCGGGCAGTGCTCGGCGGCGGTTCACCCCACCGTGTCAGCCAGCCACCCCGTGACAGGTCCCGTGACAGGCCCCGGGACCCTCCCGTCAGCGCCCACTAGCGCCCGTCAGCCAGTGCGCCCGTCAGCTCGCCCCCGCGCCCCGGTCAGCGCTTCACCTCGCGGAACCAGCGCGCCGCGCCCCGGTGCAGCGGGACCTGGCCCGTCGCGATGCCCGTCCGCACGTTGATCCGGCTGGCCTCCGGGTGGCCCGCGACGATGCGCTCGGACTCGGTGAACACCGTCCTGGTGACGACCTCGACGGCGTCCTCGGCCAGCGCGGTGCGGGCCAGCAGGAGGTTCGGCACGGCCAGGGTCCGGCACGGGCCCAGCGGGCCGTAGGTGGTGGCCGGGATGGTCGCGGGAACGTACGGGCCTGGGTAGGCGCGGGCCAGGGCCTCGGCCTCGTCGGGCAGGTCGAGGAGGCGGGGCGGGCGACCGCTCAGCAGGGTGCTGACCGCCGGGGTGGGGATGCCGGTGAGCAGCACCGCCGCGTCGATCGCGCCCGACGCCAGGCGCCGGGACGCCTCGTCGTGCGCCATCCGCAGGCCCTGCGCGCGGATGCCCAGCAGGTCGAGCAGCCTGGTCCCGGTGAACTCGCTGCCCGACTCGACCGGGCCCAGCGACACCCGCAGACCGGACAGGTCGGCGAGCCTGCGCACCGGCGAGTCACCCGGCACCACGACCTGCAGGAAGCTGTCGTACAACCGGCCCACCGCGCTGACGCCCGCCGGGTCGGAGTCGCTGAGCGGCGTGTCCACGATCGCGTCCAGCGAGGACAGCCCGAGGTCGACGGCGCCCTCCTTGAGCAGCCGGACGTTCTCCACCGACGCCCCGGTCTGGCGCGCGGTCACCCTGGTGCCGGGGAGGTTCTCGGCGAGCGCGGACGCCAGCGCCGCCCCGATCTCCCGGAACACCGCCCCGTCCGGACCGGTCGCCAGCACCAGCGACCCCGGACCCACCGGATCGGCCGGACCGCAGGCCACCGAGGTCAGCGCGGGCAGCGCCGACAGCAGCAGCGCCCGTCGCGAGACGCCGGTCCCGGCAGGACCGCGGGCGGGGAGCCCACGACCGGCGACGCGCCCGGACCGCTTCCCGGCGAACGACCCCACTCCGGCTCCCTCCCGAACCACAGATCACGGCCAACCCATCCCGAGCGAGCCCGACCCCGCCCGCCGGCCTCGGTCGAGCCCCTGGCCGAATCCGACCCCGCCCGCCGATCCCGGCCGAGCCCGCCCCGACCCGCCGAGCCCGACCGAACCCGATCCCGCCTACCGGCTCCAAGCGACATCCCAGCCGAACCCGACCCCGGCCGCCGATCCGACCGGCACGCCGACCGAGCCCGTCCCGTCCCGCCGAGACCGACCCGCCGATCCCGGCCGCGCCCGTCCCTGCCCGCCGATCCCGACCGGCACCCCGACCGCGCCCGTCCCCGCCCGCCGGTCCCGATCGGCCATCCCAACCAAGCCCGTCCCGCCGCGGCAGCCTGCCATCCCCGGCCTCCCGAGTGCCACCGCCCGGCTCGCCGCCCCGCCCGCGAGCCCTCCCACCCGACCCGCCCCCTGTCCACCCGAACGGGGTGTGAGCCGCGTCCCCGCCCCCGCCGACCGCCCCCGGACCACCCGTCCGCACCGGGAGTCGCCCACCGTGACCACGTCTGCGCCCCGCGCCCCCGCCAAGCGCTTGCCCGCAGCGCTCCGTGCCCGGTCAACACGGGTTCGTCACCCGCTGCCACCGTCCTAGGGGGCGCGTTCCCGCATCCGCGTGAACAGAGTGTTACGTCAGAGGGATCTGAAGTTTCAGTCGAGCGACTTGCCGTGAGTTCCCACTGTGCTCAGGATCACCGGACAACACCCGCCGGGCCCCTTGAGGAGGACAACGTGGTCACCGCGGAAACCCGTGAGCGCAAGCCGATCTACAAGCACCTGTACTTCTGGGTGCTGGTGTCGATCGTGCTGGGCGTGGTAGTCGGGTACGCCTTCCCGGCCCAGGCGTCCGGCATGAAGTGGCTCGCCGACTTCTTCGTCGCGCTGGTCAAGGTCGTCATCGCCCCGACCATCTTCTGCACCGTCGTCGTCGGCATCGCGGGCCTGGGCAACCTGGCCAAGGCGGGCGGCCTGGCGCTGCGCACCATCCTGTACTTCACCGCGATGACCACGGTGGCGCTCGCCATCGGCATGGTCGTGGTCAACGTCGTGCAGCCCGGCCACCACGGCCCGGCCATCCCGATCAACGACTCGGCCGCCGAGAAGACCCTCGCCGACGCCGCCACCGCCGAGACCGGCGTCACCGGCTTCATCCTGAGCCTGGTCCCCAAGTCGTTCGTCGGCGCGTTCACCGACGGCCAGCTGATCCAGGTCCTCGTCGTCGCGATCCTGGTCGCGGTCGCCGTGGCGGGCATGGGCAAGCGCGGCGAGCGCGTCGTCACCGCCCTGGACACCACCGCCAAGGTCATGTTCGGCGTCATCAAGATCGTCATGTACGCGGCCCCGATCGGCGCGTTCGGCGGCATCGCCTACACGATCGGCAAGTTCGGCGGCACGATCCTCGGCAAGCTCGCCTGGCTGATGGGCTCGTTCTACGTCACCTGCATCCTGTTCGTGTTCGTCGTCCTCGGCGGCGTCGGCATGTACGCAGGCGTCAACATCGTGAAGTTCCTGCGCTACATCAAGGACGAGCTGCTGATCGTGCTCGGCACGTCCTCCAGCGAGTCGGTGCTGCCCCGGATGCTGGTCAAGCTGGAGGCGGCGGGCGCGGACAAGTCCGTCGTCGGCCTGACCATCCCGACCGGCTACTCGTTCAACCTCGACGGCACCTGCATCTACCTGACCATGGGCGCGATCTTCATCGCCCAGGCCACCGGCCACGACGTCAGCATCGGCACCCAGATCGGCCTGCTGCTGTTCATGCTGCTGGCCTCCAAGGGCGCGGCGGGCGTCACCGGCGCGGGCCTGGTCACCCTGGCCGCCTCGCTGCAGGCGTTCGAGGCCAACAGCGCCATCCCGGCCGTCGGCATCGCCCTGATCGTCGGCATCGACCGCTTCATGTCCGAGGCCCGCGCGCTGACCAACGTCGTCGGCAACGGCATCGGCACCCTGGTGATCGCCAAGTGGCAGAAGCAGCTCGACGGCGAGCAGCTCAAGCGCGTCCTGGACGACCCGGACTCGGTCGACGTCGACAGGCTGATGGACCAGCAGCACGGCGACGACGACGAGACCAGCAAGCAGCCGGTGGGCGCGGGCGCCCGCTGACCGCCTCCCCGACGCCGAGGGCCCCGTCTCCGCAGCACGCGGGGGCGGGGCCCTCGGGTCACTCCGGGGGCGAACGGGGCCGCGCCGCCCGGTGGCGTCCGAAGAGGACACGATGGGGTGGGTTCTCCGAGTCGCAACCCGCCCGTCACAGTCGAACCGGCCCGTGCCGCCGCCCGTCCGGCGCCCGCCACGACCCCGTGTCACCCCAGGTCCGGCCACGCCGTGTTCGCGCCCGCGGAGGACCGGGAACCCACCCCCTCCGGGGGACGCGGAAGATCACTCAGCGCCACGGACCGGCCCCGAGCGCCGCCGCCCCTTGACGGGATCTTGAACCTGAACGCAGAATGTCCCGCGATTCCGCTGGGCGGGTGGAAAAACCACCCGACCCGCACAACGGGAGATCCGATCCGGCGCACACGCCCGCGCGTCTCCCGCAACCCGATCCGCCGGTCGGAGGCGGTCCCGCTCCACTCGGGACGGTCGCCGAGGGCGGTCGAACGAACGGCTCCGCTGAGCGAGAAGGACGCGGAGCACGTCACCAACAGGGGTGCCGCTGGGCGCTCCGGCCGAAAGAAGTCGACGCAGAGTAACGAAAGAGCGGGGATCGAGCAGTCCGCCGGATGAGTGTTGTCGCTGTTCCCCGCGTCTCAACGGGGACGCGCCCGCACGTTCGCGGAGTTATGCTTAACACGGCGTAACAGCTCAGGGGCTCTATCGTCCCCCGCCTCCCAATCGTTACTTGCCAACAGCCGGGATCACCCATTGGATGGTGTGACTTGGTTTCACGGCTGTTAAAGTCGCGTCAACACGCGGGCCATCGTCGTCCCGTGCCCAGAAGCCGAGATTCCCAGGACTGAGCACGAGGACTCGTTCTCTCGAACGACGACGAGGGAGGTCTACGCAGTGATCTTCTCCGCCATCCCCTCCGCGCAGGGTCTCTACGACCCCAATGCGGAGCGTGACGCCTGTGGTGTCGCGATGGTCGCCGACACGTTCGGCAGGCGTTCGCACGCGATCGTAGTCGACGCGCTGACCGCGCTGGCCAACCTGGAGCACCGGGGCGCAGCCGGAGCGGAGCCGACCAGCGGCGACGGTGCCGGGATCCTGCTCCAGCTCCCCGACGAGTTCCTGCGCGAGAGCGTGGACTTCGACCTGCCCGAGCGCGGTTCCTACGCCGCGGGCACCGCCTTCCTCCCCGCCGAACCCGGTGACCGCGCCAAGGCCGTCGCGCTCGCCGAGCGGATCGCCGAGGAGGAGGGCCTCGAGGTCCTCGGCTGGCGCGAGGTCCCGGTCGACCCGGAGCGCGCCGACATCGGCCCCACCGCCCGCTCGGTCATGCCGCACTTCGCCATGCTGTTCGTCAAGGGCGTGGGCGGCGAGAGCGGCATCACCCTCGACCGGCTCGCGTTCGCGCTGCGCAAGCGCGTCGAGCACGAGACCGCCACCGCGCAGGTCGGCGCCTACTTCCCGTCGCTGTCCGCGCGCACCGTCGTCTACAAGGGGATGCTGACCACCACCCAGCTCCCCGCGTTCTTCCCCGACCTGCGCGACGAGCGGCTGGCCAGCGCCATCGCCCTCGTGCACAGCCGGTTCTCCACCAACACCTTCCCGTCGTGGCCGCTGGCGCACCCCTTCCGGTACGTCGCGCACAACGGCGAGATCAACACCGTGCGCGGCAACCGCAACCGGATGCGCGCCCGCGAGGCGCTGCTCGCCTCCGACCTGGTGCCCGGCGACCTGAGCAGGCTCTTCCCGATCTGCCACCCGGACGGCTCGGACTCGGCGTCCTTCGACGAGGTCCTCGAACTGCTCCACCTCGGTGGCCGCAGCCTGCCGCACGCGGTGCTGATGATGATCCCCGAGGCGTGGGAGAACCACGCCTCCATGGACGCGGGCCGCCGCGCGTTCTACGAGTTCCACGCCAGCCTCATGGAGCCGTGGGACGGCCCCGCCTGCGTCACCTTCACCGACGGCACGCTCGTCGGCGCGGTCCTGGACCGCAACGGCCTGCGCCCGGCCCGCTGGTGGCAGACCGCCGACGGCCGCGTCGTGCTGGCCAGCGAGACCGGCGTGCTCGACGTGCCCGCCGACCAGGTCGTCGCCAAGGGCCGCCTGCAGCCCGGCCGGATGTTCCTGGTCGACACCGAGCAGGGCCGCATCGTCGAGGACGAGGAGTTCAAGTCCGCCCTCGCCGCCGAGCACCCCTACGAGGAGTGGCTGCACGCGGGCCTGCTCAGCCTGGAGGAGCTGCCCGACCGCGAGCACGTCGTGCAGAGCCACGAGTCCGTGCTGCGCCGCCAGCTCACCTTCGGCTACACCGAGGAAGAGCTGCGCATCCTGCTCGCGCCCATGTCCGTGGGCGGCATGGAGCCGCTCGCCTCGATGGGCACCGACACCCCGGTGGCCGCGCTCTCCCAGCGCCCCCGGCTGCTCTACGACTACTTCGTCCAGAACTTCGCGCAGGTCACCAACCCGCCGCTGGACGCCATCCGCGAGGAGATCGTCACCTCCGTCTCCCGCGTCATGGGCCCCGAGCAGAACCTGCTCGACCCGAGCCCGGTCTCGTGCAGGCACATCAAGCTGGCCTACCCCGTCATCGACAACGACGAGCTGGCCAAGCTGATCCACGTCAACGACGACGGGGACCTTCCCGGCTTCGCCTGCACCGTCCTGAGCGGCCTGTACGACGTGGACGGCGGCGGCGAGGCGCTGCGCGAGGCCGTCGAGCGGGTGCGCCGCGAGGCGTCCGAGGCCATCGCCGCGGGCGCCCGCACCCTGGTGCTGTCCGACCGCGACTCCGACCACCGGCTCGCGCCCATCCCGTCGCTGCTGCTGGTCTCCGCCGTGCACCACCACCTGGTGCGCACCAAGGAGCGGCTGCGCGTCGCGCTCGTCGTCGAGACCGGCGACGCCCGCGAGGTGCACCACATCGCCGCGCTGCTCGGCTACGGCGCCGCCGCCGTGAACCCGTACCTGGCCTTCGAGACCATCGAGGACCTGGTCCGGCAGGGCGCGATCAGCGGCATCGAGCCCCGCAAGGCCATCCGCAACTACGTCAAGGCCCTGGTCAAGGGCACCTTGAAGATCATGTCCAAGATGGGCATCTCCACGGTCGGCGCGTACACCGCCGCCCAGGTCTTCGAGGCCGTCGGCCTGTCCACCGACCTGCTCGACGAGTACTTCACCGGCACCGTCTCCAAGCTCGGGGGCGCAGGCCTGGACGTGCTCGCCAAGGAGGTCGCGCTGCGGCACCGCCGCGCCCACCCGGACAACCCGACCGACCGCGTGCACCGGCGCCTGGAGGTCGGCGGCGAGTACTCGTACCGCCGCGAGGGCGAGCTGCACCTGTTCACCCCCGAGACGGTGTTCCTGCTCCAGCACGCCGCCAAGACCCGCAAGGCCGACGTGTACCGCCGGTACACCGAGGAGGTCGAGCAGCTCGCCCGCCAGGGCGGCACCCTGCGCGGCCTGTTCTCCTTCCGCACCGAGGGCCGCACGCCGATCCCGATCGACGAGGTCGAGCCGGTCAGCGCCATCGTCAAGCGGTTCAACACCGGCGCGATGTCCTACGGCTCCATCTCCTCCGAGGCCCACGAGACCCTCGCGATCGCGATGAACCGGCTCGGCGGCCGGTCCAACAGCGGCGAGGGCGGCGAGGACCCCGAGCGCCTGCACGACCCGGAGCGCCGCTCCGCCGTCAAGCAGGTCGCCAGCGGCCGGTTCGGCGTCACCAGCGAGTACCTGGTCAACGCCAGCGACATCCAGATCAAGATGGCGCAGGGCGCGAAGCCCGGCGAGGGCGGCCAGCTGCCCGGCTACAAGGTGTACCCGTGGATCGCCCGCACCCGGCACTCCACGCCCGGCGTCGGCCTGATCTCCCCGCCGCCGCACCACGACATCTACTCCATCGAGGACCTCGCCCAGCTCATCCACGACCTCAAGAACGCCAACGAGCGGGCCCGCGTCCACGTGAAGCTGGTCTCCGCGCTCGGCGTCGGCACGGTCGCGGCGGGCGTGGCGAAGGCGCACGCGGACGTCGTGCTGGTCTCCGGCCACGACGGCGGCACCGGCGCGTCCCCGATGAACTCGCTCAAGCACGCGGGCACCCCGTGGGAGATCGGCCTGGCCGAGACCCAGCAGACGCTGCTGCTCAACGGCCTGCGCGACCGCATCACCGTGCAGGTCGACGGGGCCATGCGCACCGGCCGCGACGTGGTCGTCGCCGCGCTGCTCGGCGCCGAGGAGTTCGGCTTCGCCACCGCGCCGCTGATCGTCGCGGGCTGCGTCATGATGCGCGTGTGCCACCTGGACACCTGCCCGGTGGGCGTGGCCACCCAGAACCCGGAGCTGCGCAAGCGGTACACCGGGCAGGCCGACCACGTGGTGAACTTCTTCGAGTTCGTCGCCCAGGAGGTCAGGGAGCACCTGGCCGCGCTCGGCTTCCGCACCATCGACGAGGCCGTCGGCCACGCGGAGCTGCTGCGCACCGACGAGGCCATCGAGCACTGGAAGGCCGAAGGGCTCGACCTGACCCCGGTGTTCGCGGTGCCCGAGACCCCGTACCGCACGGCCAGGCGCCGGGTCCGCGACCAGGACCACGGCCTCGACCAGGCGCTCGACCGCACGCTCATCCAGCTCGCCGAGGCGGCGCTGGAGGACGCGCACCCGGTGCGCCTGGAACTGCCGCTGCGCAACGTCAACCGCACCGTCGGCACCCTGCTGGGCGCCGAGGTCACCCGCCGCTTCGGCGGCGACGGGCTGCCCGACGACACCATCCACGTGCAGTTCACCGGCTCCGCCGGCCAGTCGCTCGGCGCGTTCCTGCCGCGCGGCGTCACGCTGGAGATGATCGGCGACGCCAACGACTACGTCGGCAAGGGCCTGTCCGGCGGCCGGATCGTGGTGCGACCGCACCCCGACGCGCCGTTCGCCGCCGAGCGGCAGGTCATCGCGGGCAACGTCATCGGCTACGGCGCCACCGCGGGCGAGCTGTTCCTGCGCGGCCGGGTCGGCGAGCGGTTCTGCGTGCGCAACTCCGGCGCGCTGGCCGTGTCCGAGGGCGTCGGCGACCACGCGTTCGAGTACATGACCGGCGGTCGCGCCGTCGTGCTCGGACCGACCGGGCGCAACCTGGCCGCGGGCATGTCCGGCGGCATCGCGTTCGTGCTCGACCTCGATCCCAAGGCCGTCAACAAGGAGATGGTCGAGCTCCAGCGGCCCAGCGGCGACGACCTGCGCTGGCTGCGCGAGGTCGTCGAGCGGCACCACCAGCTCACCGGATCGGCCGTGGCCGCGTCGCTGCTCGGCGACTGGCCCCGGCGGTCCGCGGTGTTCACGAAGGTCATGCCCAGGGACTACCAGCGCGTGCTCGAAGCGATGAGGCTCGCTCGCGCGGAGGGCCGGGACGTCGACCAGGCGATCATGGAGGCCTCCCGTGGCTGACCCCCAGGGCTTTCTCAAGCACACCCGCGCCGAGGCCAGGAAGCGGCCCGCGGCCGAGCGCGCCGCCGACTGGGACGAGGTCTACCTCGACCAGGGGCCGGAGGTCCGCGAGGCGCAGGTCCGCGTCCAGGCCACCCGGTGCATGGACTGCGGCGTCCCGTTCTGCCACTCCGGCAGCGCGGGCTGCCCGCTCGGCAACCTGATCCCCGAGTGGAACGACCTGGTCCGCCGGGGCGACTGGGAGTCCGCGTCGCACCGGCTGCACGCGACCAACAACTTCCCGGAGTTCACCGGCAGGCTGTGCCCGGCGCCCTGCGAGGCGGCGTGCGTGCTCGCCATCACCCCCGACGCCGGGGGAGCGGTGGCGATCAAGCGGGTCGAGCAGGCCATCGCCGACACCGCGTGGGAGAACGGCTCGGTCAAGGCCAGCCAGTCCCAGGTGTCCTCGGGCAAGAAGGTCGCCGTGGTCGGCTCCGGCCCCGCCGGGCTGGCCGCCGCCCAGCAGCTCACCCGCGCCGGGCACGAGGTCACCGTGTACGAGCGGGACGACCGGCTCGGCGGGCTGCTGCGGTACGGCATCCCCGAGTTCAAGATGGAGAAGAAGGTCCTCGACCGGCGCCTCGCGCAGCTGCGCAAGGAGGGCACGAAGTTCGTCACCGGCTGCGAGGTCGGCGTCGACCTGACCGTGGAGGAGCTGCGCGCGTCGTTCGACGCCGTGGTGCTCGCGGTCGGCGCGCTGCGCGGTCGCGACGACACGACCACGCCCGGCCGCTCGCTCGACGGCGTCCACCTGGCGATGGAGCACCTGGTGCCCGCCAACCGCGCGTGCGAGGGCGACGGGGCCCCCGCGATCAGCGCGGCGGGCAAGCACGTGGTGGTCATCGGCGGCGGCGACACCGGCGCGGACTGCTACGGCACGGCCGTGCGGCAGGGCGCGCTGTCGGTGACGCAGCTCGACCAGTACCCGCAGCCCCCGTCGCAGCGCGACGACGCGCGGTCCCCGTGGCCGGTGTGGCCGTGGATCCTGCGCACCTACGCGGCGCACGAGGAGGGCGGCGAGCGGCGGTTCGCCGTGGCCGTCGAGGAGTTCACCGGCGAGGACGGGCGCGTCACGGCGGTCAAGCTGCGCAAGGTGAAGGTGCAGCGGGACTCCACCGGCAAGCGCGTGGTGGTGCCGATGTCCGAGGAGGTCGAGGAGCTGCCCGCCGACCTGGTGCTGCTCGCGATCGGCTTCGAGGGCGTCGAGCAGATGCCGCTGCTGGACGGGCTGGGCATCTCCCTGAGCGCCCGCAGCACGATCTCGTGCGGTTCGGACTGGCAGACCAGCGCGCCCGGCGTGTTCGTCTGCGGCGACGCGCACCGGGGCGCGTCCCTGGTGGTGTGGGCGATCGCCGAGGGCCGCTCGGTGGCCAACGCGGTCGACCGCTACCTGACCGGCTCGTCCGACCTGCCGTCCCCGGTGATCCCGAACCAGCTGCCGCTGGCCGTGGTCTGACCGGACCCGGGGCTGCGGCGCACGACGAGGTGCGCCGCGACAGCAGCGGGAGGGCAGCGCCGCCCCTCCACTGACCGCCGCCCCCCGACAACGGTGTCGGGGGGCGGTTCTCCTTCCGGGGATCGCGCCGGGGCGGTTCCCGCCGGGCGGGTTCCGCCCCGGCTCGGGTTCGCGGCAGGGCTGGGAAATCACCCGGTTCTCCCCGGATCGCCCCGTGAAAAGGGGTGGCTTTCCCACTGTCCGCTCCCCGATGATCGACCTGGGTTTGTCAGGGGCTGCCGACGGTCGCGTCCGGCCTCTTCCCCGGGGTGCCCGGATTCGGCGTGGCGTGGGGGTCTGGTTGCTGGAGCGCGACGTGCGGTTGTCCGGGCTGGCCGAGAACCCGGCGTTGCCCACCGCGCTGCTGGACCAGCTCATCGCCACCGCCGGTCTCGACCTGAAGCTCGACCTGGCCCAGCGGGGCGACCTCTCGCCCGCGCAGGCACGGGCGCTGCTGGACTCCGGCGACGGGTCGGTCGTGGCCGCGCTGCTGGAGTCCGGCGCGATCGCGCCCGGTGACGTCCCCACCGAGGACGACCGGCTGGCGGTGGTGGTCGCCGCGCGCCCCGGCGCGGACCCGGACCTCGTGCGCCGCGTCGCCGCGCACCCCGATCCCGAGGTGCGCGCCCGGTTGGCCGAGCGCGGGGAGGAGCTGCCCGCCGACGTCGTCGCGGCACTGGTGCGCGATCCGGTCGTCGAGGTCGCGAGGGACGCCGCCGCCTGCCAGCCGCTCACCGCCGAACTGGCGGCGGAGCTGCTCGCGCACCCGTCGGCGGACCTGCGGAAAGCGCTGTCCTGCAACGGGAGCACGCCGCCGGAGGTGCTGCTGGCGCTGGTGGGCCACCCGGAGCCCTGGGTGCGCCGGGACCTCGCCGAGCACCCGAACCTGCCGCGCGAGGCGGTCGTCGCGCTGCTCGCCGACCCGCTGCCCGCGGCCCGCCGGGCCGCCGCGCGGCACCCGCTCGTGCCGCAGGAGCTGCTGCGCGCCCTGGCGTCCGACCCGGACCCCGAGGTGCGCCAGGCGGTCCTGCGCAACCCGGAGGCTCCGCTGGACGTGCTGGTGGCGCTGGTCGGCACCACCCGCACCGGTCACGACCCGCTGCCCAGGATCGCCGCGGCCACCCACGACGAGCTGCGCGCCCTGGTGGCCTCGCCGGTGCGGCGGCTGCGGGCGCTGGTGGCCGCGCGCGAGGACCTCCCCGACGACCTCCTGGAGGCGTTCGCGGAGGACGGGGACGTGGTCGTGGTCAAGGCCGTGATCGCGAACCCCGCGCTGCCCGAGGACCGCCTGCGCGCCCTCGCGGACCGCCACGGCCCCCGCCTGCACCAGCGCCTGGCGCACAACCCGAACTGCCCGCCCGACCTGCTCGACCGCATGGCGCGGGACCCGGAAACCCCGAGGAAGGCGTACCGCGCGATCGCCGCCCACCCCAACGCCGGACCGGACACCCTGCTGCGCTGCCTGTCCGACGAGCGCACGGCGGAGGAGGCGGCGTCCCACCCGAACCTGCCCGCGTCCGCGTTCCCGGTCCTGCTGGCCGACGACGCGCCCTGGAACGCCCTCAGCCGCGCCGCCGCGAACCCGGCGCTGCCCGTCGAGCTGATGGCCGAACTGCTGAACCCGGCCCAACCCGCCTGCGTCGAACGGTAGCCCGACGCCTCCTTTCGGAGGCGCGCCACCGGGGCCGTGAGCAGGACCGCGCCCCTCGAAGAATGGGCCGCTTGGACCTCCCGGAACTGGTTACCGTGATTTCACGATGGGCTGGAACGGAACGTCGGGGGTTCTTGTGCTCAAAGGCTTCCTCTCCCGGATCGGCGATTGCCTGACGCGTGAGGACGCGCGCCCGGTGATCAGATCGGTGGCCGCCGCCGCGCTGCTGTCCGCAATTCTCGGGTTCGTCCTCGGAGATGGCTTGGTGCAAGTGATCTCGGTCGCGCTCCTGGTGTCGCTGGCGCTGTGCTCGGTGCTGCTGCTGATCGGCGGTCTCGGTTCCCTGCGCCGCGAGGCCGACGCGCACCGCGGGCTCGTCCTGCGCTACGTGAAAGCGATCCTGGACCACGAGGGGCTCCCGTACCGCTTCATCAAGTGGGAGGAGTCCTCGGTCATCCGGAACAGCAGGGGCGATTCGCTCGACACCACCACCATCCGCGCCGAGGTGACCGAGAGCGGAATGCTGTTCATGCGCCTGGCCTTCGGCTCCGGGTGGCCGCAACCCTCCCGGCACCGGGGCAAGGTGCGGTTGCGGGTGCGCAAGCTCCTGATCGGTGACCTGCCCGGCGTGAACCTGGAGCGCACCGTCCAGTGGCTGGGGGACGGCAGGCTGCGCCTGGTCATCCACTTCGCGGAACCGCCGCGCGTCGGCGAGGAGATCTCCGTCGTGGTCGAGTGCGACTGGCCGGGCAAGTCGATGCCGTTCATGCGCGAGGGGAAAGCGGACAAGTTCACGTTCCGGTTCGGCAGGCCGGTTCCCTACGCGAGATATCAGGTCACCCTGCCCGAGGGGGTCGACGCCGCGTTCGAACCGTTCGGGTTCTCCGAGCACGACGAGGGGGTCCACTGGGGCAGGGCGACCGACGAGCGGGGGCGCGCGCGGTTCTACGTCGACGGCGTCGACGTGGTGGCGCACCGCGAACTAGGGATGCTCCTGCAGATCAGCTGAAGGCGTGAGATCGCCTGAGGGCACGGCGGACGACGGCTCAGTCGCCGTCGCCGTCGCCGCCCTCGCCGCCACGTGCAGTCTTCACGTCGAAGTCCTCTCGATAAATGCGGAAAAGTTTCACTGGCCGCGCGTTCGGCACAGGGGTTGCCGCAAACGCACCACAAAGCCTACCCATTTGATGTGGAATAAATGCACGAGGGTCCGCTTGCCCGATGGGGTGAACTGCTGCTCGCCCGGTGGGGGCCTGTGGCGCGCATCCCGTCGCCCAGGGTTTGCGCTAACCACCCGAACCGGCGAAGTAGGCTGTGCCCATGGAATTCCGCGGGTTCGGTGAGTACGCGATCGACTTCTTCGACGGGCTCGTGGCCGACAACTCCAAGGCCTACTGGGAGGCCAACAAGCACACCTACCACTCCGACGTCCGCGACCCCATGCGCGCCCTGCTGGCCGACCTGGAGGCGGAGTTCGGGGCCGGGAAGGTGTTCCGGCCGCACCGGGACGTCCGGTTCAGCAAGGACAAGACGCCGTACAAGACGCACTGCGGCGGCGTGGTCGAGTCCGGGCGGGGCGGCGGGGCCTACTACGCGCAGATCAGCCCCGAGGGGCTGATGGTCGGCGGCGGGTCGTTCGCCATGGCGTCCGACCAGCTCGCGCGCTACCGCGAGTCCGCCGCCGACGAGCGCCGGGGCGAGGAGCTGCGGGCCGTCCTGGACAAGCTCGTCGCGGGCGGCTGGGAGATCAGGGGCAACCGGCTCAAGCGCGCCCCGCGCGGCGCCGACCCCGAGCACCCCCGGCTGGAGCTGCTCAAGCACCGGTCGATCTACGCCGCGAAGGTCTGGGGGCCGGACGACGTGCTGCACGAGCGCGAGTGCTTCGACCGGGTCCTCGGGGCCTGGCGCGAGCTGGTGGCGTTCAACGAGTGGTGCGCCGACCACGTCGGCGTCACCGAGGTCGGCTTCCGGCGCTGATCCGGGAAACCGCTCCGCAGGCGCCGCCCGAAGGCGCCGCTCCGGTCCCGGACGTCCGAACCCCTGGAACGTCCGGGACCGGAAGTCTTCCCGAGCCGGGGGAAATCCGCGCTAGTGCCCGCCCGCACCCCCTCGAACCCGCCCTGCCCGGTGACCCAGCCGCCGGTGCAGCAGCCACCCCAGCCCGATTCCCGCGACGTCCGTCACGGCGTCCGCCACGTCCCCGGAGCGCCCCAGGCCGGTCAGCAGGTGCTGCGCCACCTCGGACAGCCCGGCGTACGCCACCAGCCCCGCCAGCGCCGCCCCGCGCGGCAGCCGGGCGTGCAGCGCGGTGAGCGCCAGCAGCGCGAACAGGACGGCGTGCACCACCTTGTCCGTTCCGGGCGGCGAACCGGGCACGCCCGACGCCGGGGTGAACAGAATGATGACGCTGAGCGACAGCGCGGTCACCAACGGAAAGAATCTGGCCATCACACCGGGGATTTTCCCTGTTTCGAGCGGATTACCGCCGGGTACATCCTGATCGGTCCAGTCAGCAGGGCTAGTCTCTTGGAACGTGAGTCGACGCGCGAAGATCGTCTGTACCCTGGGCCCCGCCACCGCCACCGCTGACAAGATCAACGAGCTGGTTGCGGCCGGTATGGACGTGGCAAGGATGAACTTCAGCCACGGCAGCCACGCAGATCACAAGCAGGTCTACGACCTGGTGCGATCCGCGGCGGAGGCCTCGGGTCGGGCGGTGGGCGTTCTCGCCGACCTCCAGGGCCCCAAGATCAGGCTCGGGCGCTTCGCCCACGGTCCCGTCGAGTGGCGGACGGGCGACGTCGTGCGGGTGACCGTCGAGGACGTCGAGGGCACCCACGACCGGGTCTCAACCACCTACAAGGAGCTCGCCAAGGACGCCAAGGTCGGCGACCGGCTGCTCGTGGACGACGGCAAGGTCGGCCTCGTCGTGATCGAGGTCGACGGTCCGGACGTCGTCTGCGAGGTCACCGAGGGCGGCCCCGTCAGCAACAACAAGGGCTTGTCCCTGCCCGGCATGGACGTCTCCGTCCCCGCCATGTCCGAGAAGGACATCGAGGACCTGGAGTTCGCCCTCAGCCTGGGCGTGGACTTCATCGCCCTGTCCTTCGTCCGCTCGCCCGCCGACATCGACCTGGTCCACCAGGTCATGGACCGGTCGGGCAGCCGCCGCCTCCCGGTGATCGCCAAGATCGAGAAGCCGGAGGCGGTGGACAACCTGGAGGCCATCGTCCTGGCCTTCGACGGCGTCATGGTCGCCCGCGGCGACCTGGGCGTCGAGCTCCCCCTGGAGTACGTGCCGCTGGTGCAGAAGCGGGCCATCCAGATCGCCCGCGAGAACGCCAAGCCGGTCATCGTGGCGACCCAGATGCTCGACTCGATGATCACCAACTCCCGGCCGACCCGCGCGGAGGCCTCCGACGTGGCGAACGCCGTGCTCGACGGCGCGGACGCGCTGATGCTGTCCGGCGAGACCAGCGTCGGCCGCTACGTCATCGAGACGGTCCAGACGATGAGCCGGATCATCGAGCACGTCGAGACCGAGTCGACGACCGTGCCGCCGCTGACCCACGTCCCGCGCACCAAGCGCGGCGTGATCTCCTACGCGGCCCGCGACATCGGCGAGCGCCTCAACGCGAAGGCGCTGGTCGCCTTCACCCAGTCCGGCGACACCGTGCGGCGGCTCGCCCGCCTGCACACGCACCTGCCGCTGCTCGCGTTCACGCCCGAGCAGAGCGTGCGCGCCCAGCTGTCGCTGACCTGGGGGACCGAGACGTTCCTGGTGCCCAGGGTGGAGTCCACCGACGAGATGGTCCGCCAGGTGGACGCGTCGATGCTGTCCATCGGGCGGTACCAGGCCGGTGACCTCATGGTGGTCGTGGCGGGCTCCCCGCCCGGTACCGTGGGGTCGACGAACCTCATCCGGGTCCACCGGCTCGGCGAGGAAGACCACGCCTGACCACTGGAGATAGACGTGACCGAGGCTGCCCGTGCCGCCGCTGCCGCCGGATTCCCCACAGAGGGGCCGCTGGACACCGACGGCGTGCCGCACGGGCAGCCCGTGCTCGACCGCCTCGTGGCGCTGCTCGACCTGGAGCGCATCGAGGAGAACATCTTCCGCGGGGTCTCCCCGGCCGAGTCGCCGGTCCGGGTGTTCGGCGGCCAGGTCGCCGGGCAGGCGCTGGTGGCCGCCGGGCGGACGGTCCCGCCGGAGCGCCGGGTGCACTCGCTGCACTCGTACTTCATCCGGCCGGGCGACCCGCGCATCCCGATCGTGTACGAAGTGGACCGCATCCGCGACGGCCGCTCGTTCACCACCCGCCGGGTGGTGGCGGTGCAGCGCGGCAAGGCCATCTTCTCCCTGTCGGCCTCCTTCCAGAGCGAGGAGCCCGGCATGGACCACCAGGAGCCGATGCCGGACGTCCCCGCGCCGGACACCCTGCCCGACTACGCCACCGCCGCCGAGGGCTACCTCGACAAGGCGGGCGCGATGGCGCGGCTGCCGCGCCCGATCGACCTGCGGTACGTGACGACCCCGCCGTGGAAGGCCCGCGACAGCGGCCCCGCCGAGGCGCGCAGCCAGGTGTGGATGCGGGCGGACGGCAAGCTCCCCGACGACGACCTGCTGCACGTGTGCGTGCTGGCGTACGCGTCGGACATGACGCTGCTGGACTCGATCCTGGTCAGGCACGGGGTGTACTGGGGCACGGACAACGTGCTCGGCGCGAGCCTGGACCACGCGATGTGGTTCCACCGCCGCTTCCGGGCCGACGAGTGGTTCCTGTACGACTGCGCCTCGCCCTCGGCGTCCGGCGCGCGCGGCCTGGCGACGGGCCGGTTCTTCAGCGCGGACGGGGAGCTGGTGGCGACGGTGGTGCAGGAGGGGTTGCTGCGGGTGATCAAGTGATCACGCTGTGCTGTGGGCCACTCCTGGGGTGATGAGGGGAGGTGGAAGGCGATGACCGCGATGCCTTACCCCGATCACCTGCTGAGCTTGGAGGAGTGGGACGCGCTCCCGGAGGACCTCTACGCCGTCCACGAGGTCGGCGTGCTGATCAACCCGGTGCCCCCGGTGACCGTGCGCGCGCCCGACGTGGTCGTCGTGCCGAGCGCACGCCTGGACGAGGAGCCGGTGGCCTCGGGCAGCGGCAAGGTGGAGCTGGCGAGCCCGTTCCCGCTGGTGGTCGACCTGGCGGAGCTGCTGCGGCGGTGACCGGGGGCGGCAGTCCGGCCACCGCGCCGCCTCACACCGCCGCGCGCAGCGCCTCCCACAGCGCCCGCACGTGCCGCTCCCGCGTCCCGATCGCCCCCACCGCCACCCGCGCCACGTACCGCCCGCCCACCACCGCGTGCGTCAGGTACGCCTCACCGCTCGCGTTCACCGCCTCCACCGCCCGCCTGGTCGCCCCCTCGTCCCCGCGCACCGCGATGACCAGCAGCGACAGCGTCCTGGGCGTCACGACCTCCCACCTCGGGTCCGCCTCGACCCACCCCTCCAGCTTCCGCGCCAGCTCCACGTGCCCGCGCAGGTGCGCCCGCACCCCGCTCAGCCCGTGGGTCCGCAGCACAGCCCACAGCTTCAGCGCCCGGAACCGCCTGCCCAGCGGCACCTGCCAGTCGCGGTAGTCCACGACCGCGCCCGACTCGGTCGCCGGGTTGCGCAGGTACTCCGGCAGGATCGTCAGCGCGTCCACCAGCCCGTCCGGCCGCGAGGTCCAGAACAGGGACGCGTCGAACGCCGTCAGCAGCCACTTGTGGGCGTTCGCGCAGTACGAGTCGGCCAGTTCCAGGCCGTCCAGCATCCCCCGGTGCTCCGGGCACACCGCCGCCGCGCCCGCCCACGCCGCGTCCACGTGCAGCCACACCCCGCGCCGCGCGCACACCTCGCCGATCGCCCGCACCGGGTCGACCGCGCCGGTCCCGGTGGTGCCGACGGTCGCGCACACCAGCACCGGCCGCCTGCCCGCCGCCACGTCCGCCGCGATCGCGGCCTCCAGCGCGTCCGCCGACATCGCCAGGTCGTCGCCGGTGGGAACCGCGCGCACCGCCTCCTCGCCGAGGCCCGCGATCCGGGCCGCCTTGGCCAGCGACGAGTGCGTCTGCGAGGACATGTAGATCGTCTCCGACCCGTCCACCCCGGCCGCCCGCCACTTCCCGCCCGACGCCCGCTGCAGCGCCGCCACCAGCGCCACCAGCGCGGCCGACGACGCGGTGTCCTGGATGACCCCGCCGCCCAGGAACGACTCGGGCAGGCCCATCGCCGCCACGAGCTGGTCCATCAGCACCTGCTCCAGCTCGGTGCACACGGGTGAGGTGGCCCACAGCATCCCCTGCACGCCGAGCCCCGTGGAGACCAGGTCGCCGAGCACCGACGGCAGCGACGCGTTCGCCGGGAAGTACGCGAAGAACGACGGGTGCTGCCAGTGCGTCGTGGCGGGCACCACAACGCGGTCGACGTCGGCGAGCACCGCGTCGAACGGCTCCGGCTCCTCGGGCAGCTCGGCGGGCAGCCGCTCGCGCACCCACCCCGGCTCCACCTGCGCCAGCACCGGCAACGACTCCAGGCGGGAGCGGTAGTCGGCGATCCAGTCGACGACCTCGTGCCCCGCCCGGCGGAACTCCTCTGCGTCCATGGCGGCCAAACCTAGGGGGACGTTCTGGTTATCGTGGCCCCGGCCCGCCGTCTCCTGAGCGGAACCGACCACTGCCAGGAGGATTGGGATGCGGACACCGCACGAGCCCGGCGCGGCGACGGTCGTCGCGGCGCAGCGCGGCGAGGACGGCGCCCTCGACGAGCTGGTCGCGGCCTACCTGCCGCTGGTGTACAACGTCGTCGGGCACGCGCTGGGCGGCCACCCGGACACCGACGACGTCGTCCAGGAGACCATGCTGCGCGCCGTCGACTCGCTCGGCGAGCTGCGCGACCCGGCCGCGTTCCGGTCGTGGCTGCTGGTCATCGCCATGAACCAGGTCCGCGAGCGGCACCGGCGGCGGCTGCCGCTGCCCGTGGACGAGCGGTCGCTGGCCGACCGGGCCGACCCCGGCGCGGACTTCGTCGACCTCGCGCTCACCAAGCTCCACCTGACCGGGCAGCGGCGGGAGGTGGTGGCCGCGACCCGCTGGCTCGGCGAGGAGGAGCGGGAGCTGCTGTCGCTGTGGTGGATGGAGGCGGTCGGGCGGATCACCCGCGCCGAGCTGGTCGAGGCGGTCGGGATCAGCGCGCAGCACGCGGCGGTGCGGGTGCAGCGGATGAAGGCGCAGCTGGACGCGTCGCGGGTGGTCGTGCGGGTGCTCGCGGCCGTGCCCCGGTGCGGGGAGCTGGCGCACGTGGTGGGGGACTGGGACGGGCAGCCCAGCGCGCTGTGGCGCAAGCGGGTCATGCGGCACGCGCGGGAGTGCGACCGGTGCGCGGCGGCGTTCGACGACCTCGCGGCGGTGGACGGCCTGGTGGCGCGGCTGCCGCTGGTGCCGGTGCCGTTCGCGCTGGACCCGGCGCTGTGGGGCGCTGCCGGGGGCGAGGCGCTGGTCGGGCAGGGCGCGGGGCACGGTTCCGGGCACGCGGGCACGGCCAAGTCCCTCAAGGCGGTGAGCAGCGCGAAGAAGGGCTTCTGGGCGCAGGTCGCCGCCAAGCCGCTGGTGGTCGCGACGGCGGTCGCCGCGGTCGCGACGGCCGCCGTGGTGGCCCCGATGGCGCTGCCCGCCGACGAGCCGCCCCCGCTGGCCGCCGAGCTGACCGTCCCCCCGGCGTTCACCACCGAACCGCTGCCCACGTCCTCGGCCGCGCCCACCACGACCACCGCGCCCAGCTCCAGCAGCCCGGCCCCGACCACCACCACGACCCAGCCGCAGCCCGCCGTGGCCGCGCCCCGCCCGCCCGCCGCGCCGTCGGCGAAGAAGGGCGTCAGCACCTGGAACTTCGACGGCGTCGGCAAGGCGCTCGGCGACGTCGGCGCGGGCTGGGTCTACAACTGGGCGCCCACCAGGGAGGACCTGGTGATCCCGCAGGGCGTCGAGTTCGTGCCGATGATCTGGGGCGCGAAGACGGTGACCCCGGCGAACCTGGCCGCCGTGAAGGGCCAGGGCGGCACGCTGCTCGGCTTCAACGAGCCGGACCTGGGCGAGCAGTCGAACATGAGCGTCGAGCAGGCGCTCGACCTGTGGCCGCAGCTCCAGGCCACCGGGATGCGCCTGGGCAGCCCGGCCGTCGCCTACGGCGGCGACAAGGCGGGCGGCTGGCTCGACCGGTTCATGGCCGGGGCGAGGCAGCGCGGCCTGCGCGTCGACTTCATCACCCTGCACTGGTACGGCTCGGACTTCAGCGCCGCCGCCGTCGGCCACCTGAAGAACTACCTGGACGCGGTGCACGCCCGGTACGGGCTGCCCGTCTGGGTGACCGAGTACTCCCTGATCGACTGGTCGGGCGGCGCGGCCCGGTACCCGAGCGCGACCGAGCTGGCGGCGTTCGCGAGCGGCTCGGCCCGGATGATGGAGGGCCTGCCGTGGGTGGAGCGCTACGCCTGGTTCGCGCTCCCCGCCGACAAGCCGGGGACCGGTCTGTACCGGCCGGGCGGCGCCCCCAACGCGGCCGGTGAGGCGTACCGGTCGGTGGGGTAGGCGGGCGCGGGGCGGGCGCCGCACCGGTCGCCCGCCCCGCTGTCCTCGCGCCTCCGGGGACCCGCTCCCGCTGATAACGAAGATCGCTTTTGCGGCGATGGCAACCACGTGCGCACCGTCAAGATCGACTCGTTGAGCGTCGGATGACCCCCGTCGAGGTGACCGGTCCCCTGTGGTGCGATCCGGGGCTCGACCGCCGAGGAGGCCGCTACCCGCTCTTCGTCGAGGCGCCGGTGCTGGCCGTGGTGGACACGCTCGTGCCCGGTGTGTCCACGCTGACCCGGTTGGTCCGCTACTACTCGCTCTACTGGGCCTTGGCCGACCACTCCGAGGAGCACGACCTCACCGCCCAGGAGTGCCGAACCCTGCTGCGCCGCTCGGAGGTCGCGCTCGCACTCGTCTCTGCGGGCCACGACCGGCAGCTGTTCGCGCACGGGGTGGACCGGATCAAGTCCGCGCGCGGCAAGGGCAGGACCACCAACCTCGCCGAACCCGGTCCGCGCTCCTACTCGCCGCGTCCCTGGGGCTTCTGGTCCCAGTACAACGGCGCCAGCGCCTCGCTGGGAATCGCGGAGACCGCCGAGGGCACGATCCGCCCCGGTCGGCACCGCTGCCCAGACCCGGTGCGCCGGATGTTCCGGCCCGTGTTCGACCTCGTGCTGAACACCGATCCGGGAACCGGGGTCGACGGTCTCGCCGCGCTGGCCATCGAGTCGCCGGGCACCCCCGACCTCCCGCCGCTGGTCGACCTCTTCACCGCGACGCGCCACGGGCGCCACCAACCGGAGGAATGGACCGGCGACGACCGCACCAGGCGCACGACGCTGCGCCTGCTCGCGCGTGCCGTGCAGCGCGATCCGGCCTGGTCGCCGGGGGTCGCGTTCCGCTCCTACCTGTCCTACGGGGACGCGCTCGACACCGACCCGGTCCTGGCAGGCGAGGAGCGTGCCGAGGCGTGGCGCGGGGTGCTGCTCCGGCACCGCTCGGTCGGCGCCTGGCGGCGGCTGTGGGCCTCGCTCGTGGACCAGGTCATCGACGCGGGCGGCACGGCCACCCGCGAGGACCTCCACGCGTGGATCAGCTCGGAGGTCTCGACGACCACGGTGCGCGGCTTCGCCGGAACCCTCCCCACCCCGACCGCGCCCTCCGGCCACCCGCTGCCCGCCGAGGAGGACGCCCTCGGGTGGTGGAAGCGGACCGAGGCGGACCTGGCCATGCTCCTGCTGGGCGCGCGTCGCCTCGACCACCTGCGGGGCCGCGCCCTCGACGCGTTCCTCGGCCGCAGGCGCGGCTCGTCAGGACGGGGCCAGTTCCTCGACCCCACCTGGGTCGCGCACCGGGAGGCCGAGCACGCCGACCGGCCGCTGGCGGAGTTCGCCCGCGCACTCGTGGACGACATGCTCGCCCAGTCCCGTCGGGTCGCGCTCCGCAAGCTGCGGATCGGCCAGGACGGGCGGATGACCCTGTTCAGCAGGCTGCACGAGCGCGACGGCCGGTACTTCGCCGACCAGCGGGAAGGTTCGGGCGACGTCGGCATCCGCATCGACCAGCTCTCGGCCATGGCCGCGCAGCTGGGGCTGTTCGCCGGGAACGGGGTCACCGAGCTCGGCGCCCGGGTGCTGGAGCTGCCCCGATGAGCGAGGTGCGACACGGGTTCCACTCGCCGATCACCCTGCTGCACGAGTGGCGCGACCGCGCGGACGGCGCCCGCCTGCGGGAGGCGCTGGTCCTGGGCTACACGCACGACCTCGTCTTCCTCGAACGCCACTTCGTGCCCACCGCGCGCGCCCTCGGGGCCCGCGTCACCGTCGTCGGTGACGCCGGGCAGTCACTGCACGACCCGGTCGACGTCCGCCACGCGGGACGGTCCTACCAGCACGGGCACGCGGTGTGCGGCGGTGCGTTCCACCCCAAGCTCGTCGTGCTCGTCGGCGACGAGGACGTCGTGGCCGCTGTCGGGTCCGGCAACCCCACCATGTCCGGTTGGGGGCACAACATGGAGCTGTGGCTGGTCCTGCGCACCTCCACGCGCCGAGGGCCTGCCGCCCAGCGGGATCTCGCCGACTGGCTGGTCGAGCTGCCGGACGTGGTCCGGATGCCGACCTGGATCGCGGACGCGGTGCGCGTCGTCGGCGGGCACGTGCGCCCCGACGAGGTCGACGGATCGCTGCCCGAACTGCGGATCTTCGGCAACCTCCGGCGCTCCGTCCTCTCCCACCTGCCCGGAACCCGCGTGGACGCCCTGCGCGTCAGCTCACCGTTCTACGACCCGCGCGGCGCGGCGTTGCGCGCCCTGGTGGACCGGGCGCGCCCGACCCAGGTCGACATCGCCCTGCAACCCCGGCTGTCCAGGTATGACGCCGACGCCCTCGTCCGCGCCACCACGACCGCGTCAGCGGTTCGCTACCGCGTGCTGGACGAGGAGCGCACCTACCACGGCAAACTGGTGGAGTGGTCCGCGGACGGGGTGACCACGGCGCTGGTCGGCAGCGCGAACTGCACCGCCGCCGCGCTCCTCGGCGCCACCGCCGAGGGCGGCAACTGCGAGCTGGTCGCCGTGCTGCCCGTGCCCACCAGCCTCCTGCCCGCAGGGTGGTCCACGACCACGAAGCCCCCGGCAGCCGCCCACCCGGCCGCCGAGCGCGGCAAGCCGCCGGTCGTGCTGGTCCTCCTCGGCGCCCGCAGGCAGGAGGACCACGTGGTCGTCGAGCTGGTCACCACCGCCCGCGAGCGGGTCGCCATCGAGTCCTCACCGGACGGGACGCCGGGAACCTGGCTCGCCTTCCACACCTGGCTGCCGACCGGGGAAGGCCCAGCCGCGCTGCGCTTCCCCGCGCCCGAGCAGCTCGGCGGCGTCGTGCGCGCCCGCGTCGAGGTCGACGGCGAGCAGGTCTTCTCCTCGGAGGTGTACCTCACCGATCCGGTGAGGTGCCTGCCCCGCTCGGACGAACCCGATCGTCCCCGCCTGGTCCGCGACTACGACCTCGGCGAGACCATCACCGATCCGGTGCTGGCCGCGCGCTTCAACGCCGACCTGGTGCGCCTGCTCGGCCAGGTCGCCCAGTCGCGGACCACGGGCGCACCCGCCCTGAGGACCCGATCGCACGAGGTGGAGGAGCTCTCGCCCGAGGACCGCTGGGGCGCCTGGTTGCACCACGTGCAGGGAGTGCTCGGGGACTCGCTCACCGGACTGGTGTTCCCGGCCGCGCTGCGCCTGCCCGGCGGTGGGGCCCAGCTCTGGGCGGTCGGCGTCGACCCGGACGACGGTCAGCCCGACGAGGAGGACGGGGACGAGGGCCCGTTCCAGGAGGTCGAGCAGCGCGGCGTCCCGCAGAGCGAGCACCACAGGTTCCGGAAGTGGGCCGCGAGGTGGGTCAGGGCGGTGACCGGGCCCGCCCGGCCGCCGCTGGAGCTGCGGATGACCGTCACCCTGGTCTACCTGGACCTGCTGGCCGCGGGAATCTGGGGCGTCGACGACGACTGGCGCGCGGATGTGCGCGACCTCGTGCGGGCGCTGGACCCCACCGACGAGGAGGCTGCCGACCTGCCGGGGCGGGCCATCTCCTACCAGTGCTCGCTGACCGCCGTCTGCCTCGCCCTGCTCTTCCAGGACGCGACTCCTCACGGGGGCGCCGCGCACGACGTCATCGCGAAAGCCGCCTGGGAAGCGGGACGGGGGTCGGCGGCCTTCGCCGACCGCGGGCTGGCGACCGAGTACCTGCACCACCCGGTGCAGCCGCACGCGCGGGTGGCCTCGGAGTCCGAGGTCGACGCGGTGATCAGCCGCGCCGAGTCGGTCGAGGACGACCCGAGCGCCGAGGTCGTCGCCGCTTGCGAGCGGATCGGGCTCGACGTCGGGTTCCGGGAGGGGGTCTGGGTGGTCGAAGGCGGTTTCCGCAAACCCCGCCGCGCCGCCGCCCAGGTGTCCACCAGGGCGGGGGAGCGGTCCGCCGTGCTGGTTCGCGACGTCGACAAGGCGGTGCTGCTCCTGCGGGAGGGGCGGGTGCTCGTCCTGCTGGAGTCGACCATCCCGCAGTGGCGCGTCTACCGGCTCAGCCCGCTGAGCACCCCGGAGTCCCTGCTGAGCGGAGCCGAGCAGCCACCACCCCCTGCCGAGCGGCACGGGTGGGGGACGCCGCCGTCACTGGTGGGCGAACTCGCCGAACGGCTGGGGGTGAACCCGGCGCTCCTCGTCGCCGCGATCGCGGCCTACCGGTAGTCGCCCGCCCCGCCGACGGCCCGCGCAGACCGGACCCGGAGGTCCACTCCCCGGAACCCGGCCCGCACCCCCCTGGTTCCCCGCCGCGCCCCCGCGCGGTTCCCCCGACCGGCGCAAACGCGCTCACCGTCCGGTGTTTCACGAACCCGCCCGGTAATTCCCGCGCAGGGCCCTCCGAAGTGTGGGTAGCCGCATATGTGCGCCCGGACCCGAATGCGGGCAGGGTGGACTGATGACCACCTCCGAGGCACCGGCGCGGATCGCCGTCACGGGGCTCGCCGTCATGGGCAGCAACCTGGCGCGCAACCTCGCCCGGCACGGCTTCCGCGTCGCCGTGCACAACCGCACCAACGCCCGCACCAAGGCCCTGATCTCCGAGCACGGGCACGAGGGCGAGTTCGTCCCCGCCGAGACCCTGGAAGAGCTGGTCGGCAGCCTCCAGAAGCCCCGGCAGATCATCATCATGGTGAAGGCGGGCGCCCCAACCGACGCGGTCATCGACGAGCTGGCGCCCCTGCTGGAGCCCGGTGACATGGTCATCGACGGCGGCAACGCGCACTACGCCGACACCCGGCGCCGCGAGGCCGCGCTGCGCGAGGCGGGCCTGCACTTCGTCGGCGCGGGCATCTCCGGCGGCGAGGAGGGCGCGCTCAACGGGCCCAGCATCATGCCCGGCGGCTCCAAGGAGTCCTACGAGCACGTCGGCCCCGTCCTGGAGGCCATCTCCGCCAAGGTGAACGGCGAGGCGTGCTGCGTGCACGTCGGGCCGGACGGCGCGGGCCACTTCGTCAAGATGGTGCACAACGGCATCGAGTACGCCGACATGCAGCTCATCGCCGAGGCGTTCGACCTGCTGCACCGCGCGGGCGGCCTGACCCCCGCCGAGGTGGCCGAGGTCTTCAAGGGCTGGAACACCGGCGACCTGGAGTCCTACCTGGTCGAGATCACCGCCGAGGTGCTCGCCCACGTCGACGCCGACACCGGCTCCGCGCTGGTCGACGTCATCGCCGACGAGGCCGAGCAGAAGGGCACCGGCCGCTGGACCGTCCAGGAGGCACTCGAACTGGGCGTCCCGGTCACCGGCATCGCCGAGGCCGTCTTCGCCCGCTCGCTGTCCGGCCGCGCCTCCCAGCGCGCGGCCGCCCGCGCCGCCCTCGGCGCCAACGAGGTCGCGACCGCCAAGGACGACTCGCTCGTCGAGGACGTCCGCCAGGCGCTCTACGCCTCCAAGGTCGTCGCGTACGCGCAGGGCTTCGACCAGATGCGCGCCGCCAGCGCCGAGTACGGCTGGGACCTCGACCTCGGCGCCACGGCCACCATCTGGCGCGGCGGCTGCATCATCCGGGCCCGCTTCCTGGACCGCATCAAGGAGGCCTACGACCGCAACCCCGAGCTGGAGACCCTGCTCGCCGACGACTACTTCCGCGACGCCGTGCGCACCGCCGAGGACGCCTGGCGGCGGGTCGCGGTGAAGGCCGTCCAGTCCGGGGTGCCCGCGCCCGGCTTCGTGTCCGCGCTGTCCTACTACGACGCGCTGCGCTCCGAGCGCCTGCCCGCCTCCCTCATCCAGGGCCTGCGGGACTTCTTCGGCGCCCACACCTACCGCAGGACCGACCGCGAGGGCTCGTTCCACACCCTCTGGTCCGGCGACCGCTCCCAGGTCGACGCCTGAGACCGGTCGACGCCTGAGGACGCGCCACACCGGGAGCACGGCGCGGGACCCCTCGCGAGGAGGGGCCCCGCGCCACCGGGTCAGGTGGTGACCGGCGCCAGCGCGCCCCGCTCCGGGTCGACCAGGTACACCCTGGCCGAGGAGATGTCGAAGTACATGCCCACGAGCCGCAGCGCCCCGCAGCCCACCGCCTCCCGCACGCACGGGTGGGCCATCAGGTTGTCCAGCTGCTGCGCCACGTTCGCCACGGCCAGCCGCTCCAGCACCGCCTCGCCGGACGCGTGCCCGCCCCGCTCGTGGAACCGGATCAGGCTCGGGTCCGCCGCCCGCAGCCACGACCGCAGCCTCGACCCCGGCGGCGCCGTGCCGTCCAGCAGCGCCTTCATCGCCCCGCAGTCCGAGTGCCCGCACACCACCACGGTCCGCACCGCCAGCACCCGCACCGCGTACTCCACCGCGGCGGCCACCGAGTCGTCGCCGTCGACCGGCACCAGGTTGCCGATGTTGCGCACGCAGAACAGGTCGCCCGGCCCCGACGTGGTGATCATGTTGGGCACCACCCGCGAGTCCGCGCAGGTGATGAACAACTGGCCGGGACGCTGCCCGCGCTCGGCGAGCTCCGCCAGGAACGGCCGCACCAGCGGGGCGGCGAACCGCTCGAACTCGTGCATCCCCAGGATCATCGGGTCGACCTCGTCCCGCTGCCGGGGCACCACCACCTCCCCGGCCGCGTCCCGCCGCTGCTGCCAGTACGACCACGGCGCGAACCAGCGCGCCGACGGGGCCACCGGCGCCTTGCGCAGCGCGGGCATCCCCCTCGTCGCCTTCGAGAACCACGTGTCGTGCACCTCCAGCACCTCGACCGAGCCGCCGAGCCGCTGGTAGCCGGCCCGCCAGTCCTCGATCGCCTCGTACGCCCCGTGGTCCAGGAAGTCGATGTGCAGCTCCAGCACCACGTGCCTGCGCAGCGGCACGCCGCGCAGCTCCCGCACCATCCGGCCCGCGCCCAGGAACACCAGCGACCCGCGGATGACGACCCGGCACCCCTCGCCGCCCGCCTCGTCCACCCGCACCGAGCAGTGCGCCAGCCGGTACACCGACCGCAGCACCGCCGCGGCCACCCCCAGCAGCACCCCCTGCACCAGCCCGAGCCCCACCACGCCCACCACGGTCACGGCGTACGCGGTGAACTCGCCGTGCCGCCACAGCACCCGCATCCGCTCCGGGCTGACCAGCCGCAGCCCCACCACCAGCAGCACGCCCGACAGCGCCGCCAGCGGCACCAGCTCCAGCACCGACCCGAGGGCCAGCGCGAACACCCCGATCCACACCCCGTGCAGCACCGCCGACACGCGCGTGACCGCGCCGGCCGCCACGTTCGTCGAGCCGCGCGCGATGCCGCCGCTCACCGGCAGCCCGCCGACCGCGCCCGCCACGGTGTTCGCCACGCCCTGCGCGACCAGCTCGCGGTCCAGGTCGGCGCGCGGCCCGTCGTGCAGCTTGTCCACGGCCACCGCCGACAGCAGCGTCTCCACGCTGGCCACCACCGCGACCGTGACCACCGCGAACGCGATCCCGGCGATCGAGCCGGACGGCATCTGCGGGGCGACCAGCCCCTCGATGCCGGGCAGCTCCACCCGCGCCACGTCCAAGCCCGCGCCGACCCCGGTCGCGGCGGCCACCGCGACCAGCGGGGCGGGCGCGAACGAGGCGCGCGGCACCAGCGGCCACAGCAGCATGACCGCCACCGCGACCGCGCCCACCGCCAGCGACTCCGGGTCGACCGGCGCGAACAGCATCAGCACGTTCTCCTCGGCGGTGGCGCCCGCCTCGCCGCCGAGCGCCACGACCAGCTGGCTCAGCGCGATCGTCACGCCGATGCCCGCGAGCAGGCCGTGCACCACGGCGGGGGACAGCGACAGCGCCACGCGCGCCACGCCGGTGAGGCCGCAGGCCAGCTGGAACAGGCCCGCCCCCACGGTGATCATGGCCGTGGCCGCCCAGCCGTACTCGGCGATCAGGCTCGTGGTGATCAGCACCATGCCCGCCGCGGGGCCGCTGACCTGCATCGGGGCCCCGCCGAGGGCGCCCGCGACGATCCCGCCCACGGCGGCGGACACCAGGCCGGCCATGAGCGGCGCGCCGCTGGCCGCGGCGAAGCCCAGCGACAGGGGGACGGCGACCAGGAACACCACGAGCGAGGCGGGCACGTCGTGGCGCAGCACGTCCAGCACCCCCGGCTTGGTCGGGGGGCCCGCGGTGGTGTGCTCACCTGCGTGCGACTTCCGGGCTCGGTTCATCGAAATCCTCACTGGCGTCGAGGGGTGCAGTCCGACGAACGCGGGAGACGGGCCCGATGGGTGGCGGCGGTGGCACATCCGTGTCGGCACGGGGGGACGTGTCGGCACTGCGGTTCACCGTCCATGATGACGACGGCACCGGTGCTCTGACCAGGCGTGACACCCGTAAGTGTTGATCATTCAACGGAACGTGACGGTGTGTGGTCGTCCGAATTGCCCGAAAGGGCTGAACGCGCGGGAGCCGTGGCGGAACCGACCCCGGTCGGGGGTTCGGGGCCGGTTCCGCCACGGCCTGTGGTGTCGGGTGCTCCCTGGGAGCGCGACCTCGAGGAGGGTGTCGCCACCCGACGCCGAACGGGCCCGCGTCCGCCCGCTCGCGTGCGGGGGAGGGGCGCTAGCGGCCCGCGTCCCGGAAGGTGTCGCCGAAGGCGTCGCCGACGCCGTCCTCGAACGGGTCGACCTCGTCCCGCGACCCGGCGACCGGTCGGGGGCCCGCGACGGCCAGGCACAGCTGCGCGCCGATGTAGGCCCGGCAGGGGGCCGTGCTGCGCCTGCCCCACAGGCCGCTCCACCGCCTGCGGCAGGTCCCGCAGCGCCCGCGCTCGTCGGGCTGGTGCTCGTCGAGCAGGGACTTCAGCGCGGCGACCACGCGGGGCAGCTCCGAGCGGGCCAGCTCCACCGCGGTCTCGCCGTCCGCCTGGTCGGCCCGGCGCACCAGCGCGGCCAGGTGGTCGTGCAGCGACCTGTCGAGCTGGCCGAAGACCGTCAGAGCCATCCTCGCCGCTCCCTGCTGGCAGCCATGCCGCCCTCCCCGTCAGCGTTGCCACAGCAGCCTGGGACCAGCACGTGCCCACCTGCAAGTTGCAGTACACGAATGGATGACGTCTCTTTGCTTGCCGGGTGAACGGCCCGAGACTGTGCCTCGCCACTGCACTGAGGAGGTGCGCGGATGTCGCGCGGCGAGAGCCCCACCCTGCGCAAGAGGCGCCTCGTCAGCGAGCTGCGCAGGCTCCGCGAGGCGTCGGGGCTCACCATCGAGGACGTGGGCGAGCGGCTGGAGTGCTCCGCGTCCAAGATCAGCCGGATCGAGACCGGCCGGGTCGGCGTCACGCCCCGCGACGTGCGCGACATGCTCACCGCCTACGACGCGGACCCCGCGCTGCTGGACGAGCTGGTCCAGCTCGCCAGGCAGGCCAGGCGCAAGGCGTGGTGGGACGCGTTCGGCGACATCGCGCCCGGCAAGTACGTGGGCCTGGAGGCGGACGCCGAGCGGGTGCGCACCTACCAGGGGCTCATGGTGCCGGGGCTGCTGCAGTGCGAGTCGTACACCAGGGCGCTGATCGCCGACGTGTCGCCGGGCTCGTCGGCCTCCGAGGTCGACCGGCGGATCGAGCTGCGCAGGGCCCGGCAGGCGCTGCTGGCCGAGGACCCGCCGCTGCGGCTGCACGCGGTGGTGGACGAGGCCGCGCTGCGGCGCCTGGTGGGCGGACCGGCCGTGATGGCGGAGCAGTTGGCGAAGCTCTCCGAAATGGGTGAAAGAGAAAATCTCACCATTCAGGTGATCCCCTTCACCGCGGGCGCCTATTCGGCGATGGACAGCCCGTTCGTGCTGCTGTCCTTCAGCGATGAGCAGGATCGCGACGTGGTATACCTCGAAACCACGCGGAACGAGGTTTATCTGGAGCAGGCCTCGGAAGTGCTCAGGTATGCCGAGATGTTCTCGCGATTGGCGACCGCGGCGCTCGACGCCGGTGAATCCGCGGCACTGGTCGGGCGGGTCGCGCGGGAACTCTCCTGAACCGGGAGTGTCGGGACGATGTACCAGAACTGGCGCAAGGGCAGTCGCACCACGGCGACCGGCGCGGACTGCGTGGAGATCGCGCGGGACGGCGAGCTGACCGCCGTGCGGGACACGAAGAACCGCGCGGGCGGCCTGCTGGAGTTCGGTCCCCGCGAGTGGGCCCGCTTCGCGGGCGGCGCCAAGGGCGGTGCGCTCGACGGGCGGTGACGGTCCGTCCGACCGGCCCGCCACGCCGGTCACGCAGCGTGCGAAGAGGGTGACCCCGCATGGGGTCACCCTCACTTTTTTGGGTCAGGATGTCCGGAATCCTGCCGATGTGTGCTACTTACGGCGGAAGCCAGAATCAGACCAGGAGATGATGACAGCACCACGAACGGCTGGTGTGCTGGTGATGAGGCGGGTGCGTGCTGCCCGCCGACGAGGAGACGCGCTCGTCAGGTCACCGGGTAAATGCGCTCCGTGGTCAGCCGTGTGCCTGGTGTGATGTACCCGTGATCCGTTTGGGGGATTTCGATGGGTTTTGTGACCGACGCGCTCGACGGGCTCGCCGGCCTGCCCCAACCCGCGGTCCTGGCGGTCACCGGCGCCATGACGCTCGCGGAGTGCACCCTCGGCGTGGGCTTCCTCGCCCCCGGCGAGACGGCGCTGCTGCTGGCGTCGACGACCGCGAACACGGTCCCGCGCTTCCTCGTCATGTGGCTGGTGGTGACCCTCTGCGCCGTCGCGGGCGACAGCATCGGCTACTACCTGGGCAGGCGCTTCGGCGACCGGCTGCGGGCGAGCGGGCTGGTGCGCAAGATCGGCCAGCAGCACTGGGACAAGGCGGGCGAGCTGCTGCGCAGGCGCGGCGCGTACGCGGTGTTCATCGCCCGGTTCATGCCCGTCGTGCGCACCCTCGTGCCCGCGTCGGCGGGCGCGGCCAAGCTCGACTACCGCAAGTTCCTGCCCGCCTCGATCGCGGGCGCCGCCGCCTGGTCCGCGCTGCACATCGGCATCGGCTCGGCCGCCGGGGCCTCGGCCAAGTACATCGAGGCCGCGTTCGGCCGGGCCATGTGGGGCGTGATGGCGGTCGGCTGCCTGATCGCGCTGGCCGTGTACCTGCGCAAGCGCAGGGCCGCGGCGCGCGCCGCCGAGGCCGCCCGGCCCGACGCCGAGCCGGTGCTGGTGGGCGAGTCCTGAGCCGGACCGGTGGCCACCGGGCGCCGCCGCCCCCGG
Organism: Actinosynnema pretiosum; assembly: GCF_002354875.1. Classification (GTDB taxonomy): domain Bacteria; phylum Actinomycetota; class Actinomycetes; order Mycobacteriales; family Pseudonocardiaceae; genus Actinosynnema; species Actinosynnema auranticum. The sequence goes on along the minus strand of NZ_CP023445.1, from coordinate 6,550,661 downwards.
CGGCCACCGGTCCGCTCCGAGGAACCCGCGTCCGGCCGGTCGCGCGAGCGCGACCGCTCCGAGCGCCCAGCGCCCCGCGCGAGGCGTCCTGGCCGACAGGGGGTGCGGGCCGGGGCCCGCGGACCAGGAATCCCCCGCGCGTGCACGACGGAAGAGCCGGTCGACGGGAGGTTCGGGTCCCGTCGACCGGCTCTTCCGCGTTGGGGAGGGCACTGGAGAGGGGCCGTCCCCTACCGGACGACCCCTCTCCCATGCGGGGACGAGGGCAAACCGGCGTTCCGCCGCCGCGGGCTGGATGCCCCTTGCACGCCGGCCTGCCCTCGTCGTTCGGGGAGAGCAGCGGATGTTCCGCTGTCTGGTCCAACCTCCCCCACCGGGATTCGCCCTGTGTGGTCGGTCGGACACGCTTAGCGTAAGAATGCGGCTACAGCACGACTGGAGCCGCACTGGAGCGCTGGTCGCGCCGCAGGTGGCGGCCCTGGGCGGAGGATCGGTTCGGGTGGAGCAGGACGACGGGAACGCCCTCGGGGCAGCGCGCGCCGGTGGCGCGGGGGCGGCCGACCCGGCCCCCCTCCGCTTCGAGGTGCTCGGGCTGCTGCGCGCCGTGCGCGGCTCCCAGGAGGTCGACCTCGGGGCGGCCAAGCAGCGGGCGGTGCTCGCCGTGCTCCTGCTGGCCCGCAACGCCCCGGTCAGCCGCGACCAGATCATCGAGGCGGTCTGGGGGGAGAACCCGCCGACCTCCTCGGTCAACCTCGTGCAGACCTACGTCGCGGGCCTGCGCCGCGCGCTCGAGCCCCACCGGGCCAGGCGGGCGCCCGCCGAGCTGCTCACCTCCGTCGGCGACGGCTACCTGCTGCGCGTGCCCACCTCCTCCGTCGACCTCGACGCCTTCGAGCGCGCCACCACCTCGGCGGCCCGCAGCAGGGCACAGGGTGACCTGGAGGGGGCCGCCTCGGAGCTGGAATCCGCGCTGTCGCTGTGGAGGGCCGAACCCCTCGGCGGGGTCACCGGCCTGTTCGCCGAGGTCGAGCGGCAGCGCCTCGGCGAGCGCAGGCTGGCCGCGCTGGAGGAGCGCGCCGAGGTCCTGCTGCTGCTCGGCCGGGGCGCCGAGCTGGTGCCGCAGCTGACCGCCCTGGTCGGCGAGCACCCGCTGCGCGAGCGCGGCCACGGGCTGCTGATGCGGGCGCTGTGCCAGGCGGGCAGGCAGGCCGAGTCGCTCGCCGCCTACCGGGACGCCCGGCGCGCCCTCATCGACGAGCTGGGCGTCGAGCCGGGGCCGGAGCTGCGCAGGCTCCAGCAGGCGATCCTCGCCGGGGACGACCCCGAGCCCGCGGGTGCCCGCAAGCCCACCGCCGTGCCGGCCCCGGAGCCCCGGCCCTCGGCCACCCCGGCGCAGCTGCCCCGCGCCCCCGCCGCCCTCGCGGGCCGGGCCGCCGCGCTGGCGCGGATGGACGAGCTGCTGCGCGCCCAGCGCGACAGCGGGGTCGTCCTCGTCGTCACGGGACCCGCCGGGGTCGGCAAGACCGCGCTCGCGCTGCACTGGGCGCACCGCGTGCGCGACGAGTTCCCCGACGGGCAGCTCTACGCCGACCTGCACGGGTACGACCCGAACCAGGAGCCGCTCGGCGCGGGCGAGGTGCTCAACCGCTTCCTGCGCACCCTGGGCGTGCCCGCCGAGGACGTCCCGGTGGGCGTGGACGAGCGCTCCGCCCTGTTCCGCACGCTCGTCGCGGACCGGCGCATGGTGGTGCTGCTCGACAACGCGCGCGGCTCCACCGAGCTGATGGCCCTGCTCACCGGCGCGCCGTCGTGCGTCCTGGTCACCAGCAGGCGCAGGCTCGTCGGCCTCGTCGCGCACGCCGAGGCGCACCTGGTCGAGCTGGACGTGCTCGACCAGGACTCGGCGCTGGAGCTGCTCGGGCGGCGCGACCCCGGCGAGATGGGCGCGCTGCGCAGGCTGGCCGTGCTGTGCGACGGGCTGCCGCTGGCGCTGCGCATCGCGGCGGCCCGGCTGGCCGCGCCGTCGCTGCGCGCCGCCGAGCTGGTGGCCGAGCTGGACGACGAGCACGGCAGGCTCGCCGCGCTCGGGCTGGAGGACGAGGACTCCACGGTCCGGGCCGCGCTGGACGCCTCGCGCCGCGCCCTGCCGCCCCGGCCCGCGCACCTGCTCGCCCTGCTCGGGCTGCACCCCGGCGCGGACATCACCCCGCACGCCGCCGCCGCGCTCGCCCGGCTGCCGCTGGCCGCCGCGCAGCGCGAGCTGGACGTGCTCACCTCGGCGAACCTGCTCACCGCCAACGAGCCGGGGCGGTACGGCGCGCACGACCTGGTCCGGGTCTACACCCGCGCGCTCGCCGCCGAGCTGCCCGAGGACCAGCGCCGCGCGGCCACCGGCCGGGTGCTGGACTACTACCTGCACTGCGCCGACCTGGCCGACGCCCTGATGCCGGTGGGCCGGGGCGCGGTGCGGGTCGCGCCCGAGCACGTGCCCGCCGACGTGCCCGCGCTCAGCGGCGTCGTGGACGCCACCGCCTGGCTGGAGGCGGAGCAGGCGAACATCATCGCCGCCGCCGAGCACGCGGGCGACTCCGGCGAGCGGCGCTGGCTGGCGCACGCCTGGCAGCTGCCCTACACCCTGTCGCGGTTCTTCTGGCTGCGCGCCGACCGGCACACCTGGCTCAGCACCACCGAGCGCGCGCTGGGCGCGGCCACCGAGCTGGGCGACCCCGAGGCGCGGTTCGTGACGCTGTTCAACCTCGGCGTGGCGCTCGCCCAGTTCCACCGCTCCGAGGAGGCGCTGGCCAGGCACCAGGAGGCGCTGGAGGTCGCGCGCTCGTGGGGCGACGTGTCGGCGCAGGCCAGGGCGCTCACGACGGTCGCCGACACGCTCCAGCTCCTGGGCCGGGTCGACGAGTCCGAGTCCTGCTACCGGGAGGCGCTGGAGGTCAGCCGGGCGGCCGGGTCCCGGTGGGCCGAGGCCAACGCGCACCACAACCTGGGGCTGCTGTACTCGGTGAGCAGGCGCTACCCGGACGCCCTGCCCTGGCTCGACGCGGCCATCCGGATGTACCGGGAGGTGGGGGAGCAGTGCGGCGAGTCCTCCTGCCACGCGGACCTGTCCACGGTGCTGCTGGAGTCGGGCGAGCACACCTCGGCCGCCGCGTCCGCGCGGACCGCGCTGTCGCTGGCCACCGAGGTGGCCAGCGACTACCACCAGGCGCTCGCGCACGACCGGCTGGCCAGGGTCTTCGAGCGGCAGGGCGTCGGCGGCGCGGTGGCGCACTGGCAGCGGGCGCTGGCGCTGTTCACCGAGCTGGGCGCGCCCGAGGCCGACGAGGTCCGGGGCCGGTTGGCGCGCGCCAGGGCCGAGCGGTCGGTCGGGGCGAGCAACGCCTGACGGGAGGGTCGGCGTTCGGCTCGCGACCGTTCGGCCCGCGACCGTTCGGCCCGATCCGGACCCGAGCGCGCAACGGTGCGGCTGCTGGTTGATCAAGCTCACGTCGATGCCAAGCCAGGTGTGCGACCATGCAGCCGTGGCACGTCTCGGTTCCGGAATCCCCCTGGTGGCGCGCGTCCGGGAGCTCACGGGCCTGCGGACAGCGCTCCAGGACGCGGTGCTCGGCAGGCCGGGCGCGGTGCTCGTCTCGGGCGAGGCCGGGGTCGGCAAGTCGCGGCTGGTCGACGAGCTGGCCCGCTCGGCGGGCGACGCGCTGGTCCTCGGCGGGCACTGCCTGGACGTCGCCGAGACCGGGGTGCCCTACCTGCCGTTCACCGAGGTGGCCCGGCGGGTGCGCGCCGAGGGGCTGCTCGACCTCGGGGCCCGGCCCGCGCTGCGCTGGCTGCTGCCCGAGCTGAGCCCGGTCCCGGACCGGGGCGCGGTCGACCCGCACGGGGTGCGGCTGCCCGGCAGGCGCGGCGAGCAGGACACCGGGCAGCTGCGGCTGTTCGACGCCGTCCTCGCCCTGCTCACCGACCTCGCCGCGCGCGGACCCGTGCTGCTGGTGCTGGAGGACCTGCACCTCGCGGACGCCTCCACCCGCGCCCTCCTGGTGTTCCTGCTGTCCCGGCTGCGCGACCAGCGGCTGCTCGTGGTCACCACGCACCGCTCCGACGACCTGCGCCGGGACCACCCGCTGCGGCCCGTGCTCGCCGAGCTGGGACGCCTGCCGTCGGTGCGGCGGCTCGACCTCGCGCCGCTGAGCGCCATCGACACCCGCGGCCTCGTCGCCGCGCTGGACGCCGGGCTGTCCGACGAGCTGGTGCTGCGGGTCGCCGAGCGCGCCGAGGGCAACCCGTTCCTGGCCGAGGAGCTGGCCGCCGACCCGCACACCCCCAGCGAGCCGTCGCTGGCCCGCGCGTCCCTGCTCGGGCCGGGGGCCGCGCGCGTGGCGCGGGTCCTCGCCGTCTCCGGGCGCCCGATGCGGGCGGCCGACCTGGCGGCGTTCACCGACCACGTCGAGCTGGGGGGCGCGCTGCGCGAGGCCGTCCGGCACGGCGTGCTCGTCGAGCGGGGCGGGGCCTACCGGTTCCGGCACGCGCTCGCCCGCGAGGCGGTGCTCGCCGACCTGCTGCCCGGCGAGCGGGTGCGCCTGCACGCCGCGTTCGCCGAGCTGCTCGGGACCACCACCGGGCGCGGCGTCGCCGCCTCGGTGGCCCACCACGCGCTGGCCGCCGGGAACCCGGCGCTGGCGCTGGCGTCGTCCGTGCGCGCCGCGGCCGAGGCGGCGGCCTGCGGGGCGCCCGCCGAGGCGCTGCGGCACCGCGAGGTCGCGCTGCGGCTGTGGACCACCGCCGGGCGCACGCCGTCCGGGGTGACCGAGGCCGACCTGCTGCGCCAGGCGTCCTGGGCGGCGGGCGCCAGCGGGCTCCCGGAGCGCGCGGTGGCGCTGGCCCGCGCGGGCGCCGCGCTGGTCGACGGGACCGGGCCCGAGGCCGGGGCCGCGCTGTGGCTGCGGCTGGCCCGCGCCCTGGCCGCGCTGGACGACGCCGACGGCGAGCGCGAGGCCGCCGTCGAGCAGGCGTGGCTGCTGCTGCGGGACCGGCCCGCGTGCGCCGAGCGCGCCGAGGTCCTGGCAGGCTGGGCGACCGCGCTGCACGAGGGCGGCAAGCGGGCCGAGGCCGCCGAGCGGGCCGAGCAGGCCGTCGCCGACGGGCGGGCCTCCGGGGCCTGGGCCGCCGTCGCGGACGCGCTCACCACGCTGGCGGTGCTGGACGCCGAGGACGGGCGCGGGGAGTCGGCGCTGCGCAGGCACCTGGAGGCCGTGGAGCACGCGCGCGGCGGCGGCGCGGTCGGGGCCGAGCTGCGGGCCCGGCGGGCGCTGGGCCGGTTCCACCACGACACCGGGCAGCCGGGGCGCGCGGTGGAGGCGTTCGACGCCGGGGTGCGCCGGGCCGACGAGGCCGGGGTCGCGTGGAGCGCGCTGGGCGTGGAGCTGCGGGCCTGGCAGGTGCTCACCCGCTACCGCGCCGGTGACTGGGCCGGGGCCGCGGGCGCCGCCGGTGAGGCCGGGGCCTGGGGCTCGGAGCGGTTGGCCGCCGCGCGCGCCCAGCTCCTGGTGGGGCGCGGCGAGTTCGAGGCCGCCGAGCGGGAGCTGGCCGGGCTGCGCTGGTCCCGCGACCCGTGGACCGCCGAGGTCGCGGGCGCGGCCGACGTGGAGCTGCTGCTGTGGCGCGGTCAGCCCGACGCGGCGGTGGACCGGGCGGTCGAGGCCATCGGGGTCTGCGCCTGCCCGGCCGGGGTGCTCCGGCTGCTCGCGCTCGGCGTCGCCGCGTGGGCGGAGCTGGCCGGACGGGCGCGCAGGCGCCGGGACCGGGACGCCGAGGAGCGCGCGGTCGCCGAGGGGCGGGCGCTGGCCGGGCGCGCCAGGGCCGTCCGGGGCGGCGGCGCGGACGCGGCGGCCTGGCTGGCGCGCGTGGACGCCGAGGAGGACCGGCTCGACGGCGGGGTGGTCACCGGGCCGTGGCTGGTCGCCGCCGAGCTGCACGGGGACGTCCACGAGCAGGCGGTGTGCCGGTGGCGCGCGGCCGAGACCGCCCTGGCGCGCGGGCAGCGGGAGCAGGCCGCGACCCTGCTCAAGGCCGCCGACACCGCGGCCGAGCTGCTCGGGGCGCGCCCGCTGCGCGACGCGGTGCGGCAGAGCGCCCGGCGCGGCCGGGTCGTGCTGCGCGGCGAGGTGCCCGGCGGCCAGGTGGACCCGTTCACCCCGCGCGAGCGCTCGGTGCTGGCGCTGGTGGCGCTCGGGCGCACCAACCGCGAGGTCGGCGAGGAGCTGGTGATCAGCGAGAAGACGGTGAGCGTGCACCTCACCCGCATCATGGCCAAGCTCGGCGCGGGCAGGCGCGGCGAGGCGGTCGCGATCGCGTTCGAGCGGGGGCTGCTGGACGTCACCGGGTAGCCGGTGCCACCGGGGGATGAGCCCGGCCGTCCCCCGGTCATCCCGCAGGGGGACCGCCCTCCCCACCGGGGGTCTGATCGCGCACCCGCCGCCGAGGCGACGCCCGCGCACACCGCCCGGCCCTAGCGTTCTCCCCGTCAGCCAGAAGCGCGGCGGACGCACGGGAACGCGGTGAGCGGACCCGGCCCGCAGGCGCCCCGACCCCAGGGAGCACAACCATGTCCGCAGTCGTGTCCGACGTCGGAACCCGGACCGCCGTGGAGGCGACCGGCCTGGTCAAGGTGTACGGCAAGGGCGACACCGCGGTGCACGCGCTGGCCGGGGTCACCGTCGCCTTCGAGGCGGGCCGGTTCACCGCGATCATGGGCCCCTCGGGTTCGGGCAAGTCCACCCTCATGCACTGCCTGGCGGGCCTGGACGACGTGGACGGCGGCCAGGTGCGCGTCGGCGGCGCCGAGATCACCGGCCTGGGCGACAAGGACCTCACCAAGCTCCGCCGCGACCGGGTCGGGTTCGTCTTCCAGTCGTTCAACCTCCTGCCGACGCTCACCGCGGAGCAGAACATCCTGCTCGGCCTGGAGCTCGCGGGCCGCAAGCCCGACCGGGAGTGGTTCGACACCATCGTCGAGGTGCTCGGCCTGCGCGACCGCCTCAAGCACAAGCCGACCGAGCTGTCCGGCGGCCAGCAGCAGCGCGTGGCCTGCGCCCGCGCCCTGGTCGCCCGGCCCGACGTGGTGTTCGCCGACGAGCCCACCGGCAACCTGGACTCGCGCTCCGGCGCCGAGGTCCTGGACTTCCTGCGCATGTCGGTCCGCAAGCTCGGCCAGACCGTGATCATGGTGACGCACGACCCGGTCGCCGCCTCCTACGCGGACCGCGTCGTGCTGCTGGCCGACGGCCACCTCGCGGGCGACATCACCGCCCCCACCGCCGACAGCGTCCTCGCCGCCCTGAAGAACCTGGGGGCCTGATGCTGCGCACGATCATCGCGGGGCTACGGGCCCGCACCGCGCGGCTCGTGCTCTCCTCGATCGCGATCGCGCTGGGCGTCGCCTTCGTCACCGGCACCCTCGTGCTCGGCGACGCCATCGACGCAGGCAGCCGCGAGGAGTACGCCAAGAGCTCCCGCAACGTCGCGGTGTCCGCCCAGGTCAACGGGGACGCCTCCGAGCTGAGCAGCATCCCGGAGTCCGCGCTGGCCGAGGTCAGGGCCGTGCCCGGCGTCAGCGGCGCGGACAGCCGCTCCACGGTCTGGGCCGCCCTCGTGGACAGCAAGGGCAAGGCCCGCGAGGCCCGCGTGCAGTCCCTGGCCACCACCCCCGAGCTGCGCGAGTTCGACCTCGTCGACGGCCGCTTCCCGCAGTCCGCGAACGAGATCGCGCTCGACGAGCGCGGCGTCAAGTCCACCGGCCTGACCATCGGCAGCACCACCACGCTGATGAGCCAGGAGCACGGCGACCACCGGCTCACCGTCGTGGGCGCCTACCGGCAGTCCAGCAACCCGATGTCCCTCGGCTACGGCGAGCAGGGCGTCGTCACGCCCGAGCTGATGGCGAGGCTCGGCGACGAGCCGGTCGTCACCGAGGTCGTCGCGCTCGCCGCGCCCGGCAGCGACCACGCCCAGCTGCGCGACGCCGTCGCCGCCGCGCTCGGCGGCGAGTACCGGGTGCGCACCGGCGCCCAGGCCGAGGCCGACACCATGGAGCAGCTGGCGAAGCAGGGCGTCAACTTCACCCTGCCGCTGCTGGTGTTCGCGGCCATCTCGCTGGTCGTGGCCTCCATGGTCATCTACAACACGTTCACCATCCTGGTCGCCCAGCGCACCAAGGAGCTGGCGCTGCTGCGCTGCGTCGGGGCCAACCGCTCGCAGGTGTTCCGCAGCGTGCTCGCCGAGGCGCTGGTGATGGGCCTGGTGGCCTCGGTGCTCGGCCTCGGCGCGGGCATCGGCGTCGCGGCCCTGCTCCAGCGGGGCATCGGGGCGCTCGGCGCGGGCAGCGCGGCGGGCGTGCAGACGCCGATCACCTGGACCACCGCGCTCGCCGCGTTCGCGGTCGGCGTGCTGGTCACCGTGCTCGCCGCCGTCCTGCCCGCCCGCAAGGCCACCCGCGTCGCGCCGATCGCCGCGCTGCGCAACCAGATCGACAGCGGCGACGACGTGCGCCGCGCGGGCAAGCTCCGCATCGCCTCCGCCGTGCTGCTCGTCCTGGCCGGGGCGGGCGCCCTGGTCGTCGGGCAGCGCGCCGAGCAGCTGGAGATGTCCATGTTCGCCAGCGCGGCGGGCGCGATGCTGCTGCTGGCCGCCGTGCTGCTGCTCGGGCCGCTGCTGGTCGGGCCGGTCAACAGGCTGCTCGGGATCGTGCCCGGCCTGCTGTTCGGGGTGCCCGCGAAGCTCGCCGTCGGCAACGCCGAGCGCAACCCGCGCCGCACCGCCGCCACCACCGCCGCGCTCATCGTCGGCGTGTCCATCGTGGTCTCGGTGACCGTCGTCGGCGGGTCCGTCCGGGAGACCGCGACCCAGCGGCTCGACGAGCAGTACCCGGCCGACTTCACCGTCAACTCCTCGGTCTACGGCAGGCAGCTGCCCGTCGAGCTGGCCGACCGGCTCGGCGCCGTGCCGCAGGTCGCGCAGGCCGAGCCCACCTCCGAGGTGTACGCCGAGAACGGGTACTTCCTCGGCGTGCGGCGCAGCGCGCTCGGCAGCGTCGTGCTGCCCGAGGTGGTCGAGGGGTCCCTGGACGCGCTCGGGGACGGCAAGCTCGCCGTCACCGACGAGTACGCGAAGTCCGCGGGCATCACGGTCGGCGACCGGGTGAAGGTCGGGGACGTGGAGAAGCGCGACAAGGCCGAGCTGGAGGTCGTCGCCGTCGTCACCGGGCGGCAGATCGGCTACGGCCTGACCACCCTGGGCACCGCCGAGTCGGTCAACTCCGCGCGGCCCGGCCACAGCAACGTCATGGTCAAGCTCAAGGAGGGCGTGGGCGCCGCCGACGGGCGGGCCGCGCTGGAGAAGGTCACCGACACCTCGCCGCTGGCCGTGATCAGCTCGGCCGCCGAGACCAGGGACCTGATCAACAGCCAGGTCGACCAGATGCTCGGGTTCGTGTGGGCGCTGATCGGGCTGGCCGTGCTGATCGCGCTGTTCGGCATCGCGAACACGCTCGCGCTGTCCGTGCTGGAGCGCACCAGGGAGACCGCGCTGCTCCGGGCGCTCGGGCTCACCAAGGGGCAGCTGCGGCTGATGCTGGTGGTCGAGTCGGTGCTGATGGCGCTGATGGGGGCCACGATCGGGCTGGTGCTCGGCATCGGCGTCGGCTGGGCGCTGACCAGCTCGTTCGGCGGCGGCGGCATCGAGATCGCGCTGGACGTCCCGGTGGGGCAGATCGCCGTGATGCTGGTGGCGGCGGTGGTGGCCGCGGTGATCGCCGCCGCGATGCCCGCCCGGCGGGCGGCGCGCACCTCGATCGTCTCGGGGATGGCGGAGGTGTAGGCCGCCGGAGCAGGCCGCTGAGCTCGGCGCGGTGCGGGGGCTCGGGGGCCCGCGCACCGCGCCGGGGCAAGGGGAGAACGGGGCGGGGCCGGACCTTCGGGTGCGGCCCCGCCCCGTTCTTCGAAGATTTTTTGTCCCGGCGCGTCCCGTTCCGGGCGGTGTGCCCTCAGAACGGGTGCGGGTCGGCCCGAGCGAGGGCCGGGCCGACCCGCCCAGCGCCCGAACAGGGCGCTGGGCGCCTTTGCGCGGGCCGCAGGGCCCGGTGCCCGAACGCCGCGGCGCACGGCGCCGAGGCGCGCGACATCCCGTCCCCGGCCGGACTCGCGTCCGCCACGCCCTAAGCCGACTCGCGCCGCACCAGCTCGGTCGGGAGCACCTGGCGCTTGGCGCGGACCTGCTCGCCGCTGAGCAGCCGCAGCAGGTGCGCCACCATGTGCGACACCTGGTTCCCGGTGTCCTGGCGGACCGTCGTCAGCGCGGGGGTGGTGTGCGGCGCTATCGACGGGTGGTCGTCGAAGCCCACCACCGCCACGTCCTCCGGCACCCGCCTGCCCGCCTCGCGCAGGGCGTCCAGCGCGCCCGCCGCCATCAAGTCGCTCGCCACGAACACCGCGTCCAGGTCCGGCGCCCGCCCCAGCAGGGCCGCCATGGCGCGCTTGCCGCCCTCGCGGGAGAAACCGCCGTCCTCGGTGAGCAGCGCGGTCCGCTCGTCGTCCGCGCCCAGCGCGCGCCGCCACCCGGCCAGCCGGTCCGCGGCGGCCAGCTCGTCCAGCGGGCCGGTGACCGAGGCGATCACCTCGCGCCCCAACGACATCAGGTGCCTGGTCGCCAGCTCACCGCCGCCGGTGTTGTCGTGGTCGACCGAGTTCAGCCCGCGCAGCGAGCCCCACGGCCTGCCCGCGTACACCACGGGCAGCGGCAGCTTGCGGGCCAGCGCGAGCAGCCGGTCGCCCTTGTGCGGGGCGAACACCAGCGCGCCGTCCACGTGGCCGCCCTGCAGGAAGCGCTGCGCCCGGTCCTGGTCCTGCGGCGAGTGCGCGAGCATCAGGACCATCTGCACGTCCGCGTCGGCCAGCGCGCGGGCGGCGGCCCTGGTGAGCCAGGCGAAGTGCGGGTCGTCGAAGATCTTGGGCTCGGGCTCGGAGAACACCACCGCGACCGCGCCGCTGCGCCGCGTCACGAGCGCCCGCGCGGCCTGGTTGGGCTGGTAGCCGAGGTCCCGCGCCGCCGCCGTCACCGCCTCCTGCGCCTCGGGGCTCACCCTCGGGGACGCGTTGAGCACCCGCGACGCGGTCGCACGGGAGACACCCGCTCGTGCTGCCACGTCCTCCAACGTGGGGCGGGCGTTCACGTGCGACTGGACGGACACCGGCACCACTCCCGGACGCTGTTCGGCGAAAGCGTCAGCTTAGCCGGACAACACCCGCCCGGGAGCGCTCCCGGGCAACGCCGGACGGGTGGTGGCGCACCCCCGAACCCGCGTCGCGGGCGGTCGGGCGGAACCGGCGGGCCGTCGCGACCCCGAGCCGCGCCCGGCGGCGCGGGGCCACCGGCCCGTCCGCGCCCCGCCGGACCGACGCCGGTCCCGCCCGCCCTCCGCCGCGTCCCCGACCGTCACGCCGTCCCGGTGCGCCGCACCGCCTCCGCCGCGACCCGCCCCGGCAGCGCGCCGCGCTCACCGCCCACCGCGAACCCCTCGGCGTCCCCGCGCACCTCGGCGTCCCCGCGCACCTCGGCGTCCCCGCGCACCTCGGCGTCCCCGCGCACCGCGATGGACACCCGCAGCGCCCCGTCCTCGCGCCGCGCCGAGCACACCAGCCCGGCCCGCTCCGCCGCGCGCCGCAGCCCGGTCTCCTCCGGCAGGCACCACGCCACCAGCTCCCGGCGCCCGTCCGCGCGCGCCGCCCGCGCCAGCTGCGCCAGCAGCGCCGCCCCGATCCCGCGCCGCTGCCACTCGTCCTCCACCAGCACCGACACCTCGGCCACCTCGGGCTCGGAGGTGCGGATCAGCTGGCCGATCGCCACCACCCGGTCCGCGCACTGCGCCACCAGCGCCGTCCCCCTCGGCGGGGCCAGCAGCCGGTGCAGCCAGCGGCGCGGCAGGGCGCTCACGCCCGCGTGGTAGCGGGCGAACAGCGACCGCTTCGAGCACCGCCCGTGCAGCGCGGCCACCGCCGCCTCGTCCGAGGGCAGCCCGGTCCGGATCACCACGGCCATCCCGTCGCCGGTCACCGTCCCGGTCGGCGCGCTCGCCCCGGTCGCGCCCACCAGCTCCGCCAGCGCCCGCGCCCTGGTCAGCTCCACCTCGGTGAACGGCGTCCACGCGCGCCGGGCGACCACGGTCACCCCGTCCGAGGACAGCAGGTGCGCGGTGTTCCCGTCCTGCTCCGGAGGCTTGGGCAGCGCCCGCACCCAGTCCGCGCCCAGCACCGACCGCAGCGCCTCGGCCAGCGCGGCCGGGTCGGTCAGCGCGGCGGAGGCGGCGCGCAGCGCGGCGGCGGGCGCGTCGACCAGGTCGCGCACGTCGGCGCGGGTGATCCCGACCGCGCGGGCCCCCTCGGCGCGGATCTCCTCGACCAGGTCGGCGGGCAGCACGCCCGGCCCGGTGGTCACCACCAGCTCGTCCACCACGCCGCCGGGCACCGGGATCGCCGACAGGGCCAGCACGTTGCAGTCGCGCGCGGCGAGCCTGATGCTCACCCTGGCCAGGGCTCCGGGGCTGTCGGGCAGCTCGAACCGCAGCCGCCAGGTCTTCGGTGTCGGGTCCATCGCCACAGGGTGGCGCGGCCACGTTGCGGCCGGGGGACGGTGGCGTTTCCGCCTGCGACCACCGACCCCTGAACCTCCCGCCCCGCTGGTCCACACCCGCCGCGACGTCCGGCGGTGGTCCGCTCCCCGCGAGCCCGGTCCGCCCCGCGCGCGGGTTCACACCCCTCGCCCGCCGGGCCCGCCGCGTTCACACTCACCGCGACCGCCCGTCACCGGGCCGGTCGGGTCAGTCCTTGCAGTGGTCCGGCGGGAACAGGTTCAGCGGCCCGCACTCCCACCCCTTGGTGGTCGTCGTGGTGGTCGGCGCGGGCTCCGCGGCCTTGGTCGGCTCCTCCGCCTTGGGCGGTTCCTCGACCTGCGGCGGCGCCTGCTCGCGGGTCGTCGTGGTCGTCCTCGTCGTCGTGGTGGTGGTCGTGCTGGTCGCCATCGGCGACGAGGGCGCGGAGCTGCTGCTCGGCGGCGCCTCGGAAGAGCTGGGCGCGCTCGACGACACCCCCGTCGACCAGGTCGGGGACGGGATGCCGCCCTCGGTCTCGTCCCCGCTGACGTACACGCCGATGAGGACGCCCGCCAGCGCCGAAGTGGCCAGCGCCAGGCCGCCCGCAGCCCACACCACCCGCACCCGCAGCCTCCTCGGAAGATCCCGCCCGGACGCCCCGCGCGGGGGTGGGCGGGGCTGACAGTACCGCTCGGCGCGGGGTGATCCGCACCCCTGTCTCCGCGCCCGGCCCCACCGCTTGGGCCATCGGCGCGCACCCCGCTGCGCCTGACGGTCGCGGACCGTTCAGGCACTCCGATCGGCCGTTCGGGGGGAGCCGCTGGTGCGTCACGCAAAAGCAACGCGCCGGTAACGGAACGTGCACGGTTGCCGCCGGTCGCCGTATTGACGCCACTGGTCTAGACCAACTATCGTTTTGTGGCGGGAACCACACCAACGTCCCTCGTGGGTGGGCGGGCGGATGCCCCACCGACGAGGCGCTGAGGACCCCACGACGGGTCCGGGCAACCGGGGTGGCGACGCGGGACCTTCTCTCCCCGACCCCGCGTCGCCGCTCCCCGGCCCCCGCCCGTGCGCCACACTCGGAGCCGATGCTCACCAGGACCGTCGCCATCCACTACGTCACCGCGGCCCTGCGCGGCGCGCGCCGCGCGGGCAGACCCGTCGACCCCCTCCTCGGCGCCGCGGGCATCGGCCCCGCCCTGCTCGCCGACACCCGCGCCCGCGTCACCCCCGAGCAGTACACCCGCCTGATCCAGGCCCTCTGGGACGACCTGGACGACGAGTTCATGGGCCTGGCCCCGCGCCGCAGCAAGCGCGGCACGTTCGCCACCATGTGCCTGCTCGCCGTGCACTGCCCGTCGCTGGAGTCCGCGCTGCGCAGGGGGATGGCGTTCTACGACCTGTTCGACGTCGAGCCCGCGCCCGCCCTGCGCGCCGACCCGACCGCCCCCACCGCCAGCCTCGAACTGGACACCGGGGCGCTCGACGACCCCGACCGCTTCCTGGTCGAGTCGCTCCTGGTGCTGTGGCACCGCTTCTCGTCCTGGCTGATCGGCCGCCGCATCCCGCTGCGCTCGGTCCGGCTCGCCCACCCGGAACCGCCGCACGCCGCCGAGTACCACCTGATCTTCGGCTGCCCGCTGCGGTTCGACGCGGGCGTCACCGCGCTGGAGTTCGACACCCGCTTCCTGCGGATGCCGGTCGCCCAGGACGAGGCCGCGCTGCGCCGGTTCCTGCGCAACTCGCCCGCCGAGCTGCTCTCCCGCCGCGACCACGGCGCCGCCACCTCCGGCCAGGTCCGCCGCGAGCTGGGCTCCGGCGCGCCCGGACTGCCGGAGGTGGCGGCCAGGCTCGGGGTGAGCGCCGCGACGCTGCGCCGCAGGCTCACCGCCGAGGGCACCACGTTCCGCGAGGTCCGCGAGCAGCTGCTGCGCGACCAGGCGGTGGCGAGCCTGGTGCGCGGCGGCGAGTCGGTGGAGGAGCTGGCGCTGCGCCTGGGCTTCTCCGAGGCCAGCGCCTTCCACCGGGCGTTCAAGCGCTGGACGGGCAGCAGCCCCGGCGCGTACCGCACCGGGGCCGCCCCGCGCTACCGGTAGTCCTCGCCCGACTTGGCCCGCTCGCGCAGCGACGACGGCGGCCGGAACCGCTCGCCGTAGGTGTCCGCGAGGTAGTCGGCCCGCTCCACGAACGCCGCCAGCCCGTAGGCGTTGGCGAACTGGAGCGTCCCGCCGCTCCACGGCGCGAACCCGAACCCGAAGACGCTGCCCACGTTCGCGTCGCGCACCGAGGTGAGCACCCCCTCGTCCAGGCAGCGCACCGTCTCCAGGGTCTGGACGAACAGCAGCCGGTCCTCGACGTCCCGCTCGGTGACCCCGGCGTCCGCGCGCCCGTACCGGGCCAGCCCCGGCCACAGGAACTTCCGCCCGCCCTCGGGGTACTCGTAGAACCCGGCCCCGCCGGACTTGCCGGTCCGCCCCTCGGCGACCAGCTCCTCCACCACCCGCACGCCCGCGCCGCCCGCGCCGCCCGCGCCGTCGGCCACGGCCTGGTCGCGGATGCGCAGCTGGAGCGTCAGCGTCACCTCGTCGGACACCGCGAGCGGCCCCACGGCCATCCCGGCGCGCTTGGCGACGTTCTCCACCAGCGCGGGCGCCACGCCCTCGCCGACCATCGCGATGGCCTCGGTGACGTACGCGCCGAACGTGCGCGAGGTGTAGAAGCCCCGGCTGTCGTTGACCACGATCGGCGTCTTGCCGATCCTCAGCACGTAGTCGAACGCGCGGGCCAGGGTCTCGTCCGAGGTCCGCTCGCCCCGGATGATCTCCACCAGCCGCATTCTCGGCACCGGCGAGAAGAAGTGCAGCCCGATGAACCGCTCCGGGTCCGCCACCGCCCCGGCGAGCCCGGTGATCGGCAGCGTCGAGGTGTTGGACGCGATCACCGCGCCGTCCAGCGCGGCGGACCCGGCGTCCGCGAGGACCCGGTTCTTCAGCTCCCGGTCCTCGAACACGGCCTCGATCACCAGGTCGCACCCGGCTAGGTCGGCGTCCGAGTCGGTGGGCGTGATGCCGGGGGTCTCACCGGCGCCGCGCCGCGCGGCCTCCAGCGTCACGTCCTTGAGCACCACCGGGATGCCCGCCCTCGCGGTCACCTCGGCGATGCCCGCGCCCATCATGCCCGCGCCGAGCACGCCCACCTTCGCCACGGAGGTCCGCTCCACACCGGACGGTCGCGACCCGCCCGCGCCGATCTCGTTCAGCTGGAACCAGAACGTGCCGATCATGTTCTTGGCGACCTGCCCGGACACCAGCTCCAGGAAGTACCGGTCCTCCACCACGAGCGCGGTGTCGAAGTCGACCAGCGCGCCCTCCACGGCCGCCGCCAGGATCTTCTCCGGCGCGGGGAACGCGCCCCTGGTCCTCTTGTGCAGCACGGCGGGGGCCGCCGCGAGCACCCCGTACGACTGCGGGTCGAACGGCCGGAAGCCGGGGACGGTGTGCCCCTTGCGGTCCCACGGCCGCACCGGCTCCGGGTTGGCCGCGATCCACGCCCGCGCCTTGGCGATCAGCTCCTCCTTCGAGGACGCCAGCTCGTCGACGAAGCCGGCCTCCAGCGCGCGCTTCGGGCGGAGCTGCTTGCCCTCCACCAGCAGCGGCAGCGCGGCCTGGAGCCCGAGCATCCGCACCATCCTGGTGACCCCGCCGCCGCCTGGCAGCAGCCCCAGCGTCACCTCGGGCAGCCCCAGCCTGATCCGGTCGTCGTCCAGCACCACCCGGTGGTGGCAGGCCAGCGCGATCTCCAGCCCGCCGCCCAGCGCCGCGCCCGCGATCGCCGCCACCACGGGCCTGCCGAGCTTCTCCAGCCTGCGCAGCTGGGCCTTCACGTCCGACACGCCCGCCAGCACCTCGGCGGAGTTCTCCCGCGTCACCGACACCAGCAGGTTCAGGTCCCCGCCCGCGAAGAACGTCTTCTTCGCCGAGGTCAGCACCACCCCGGTGATCTCGTCGCGCTCGGCCTCCAGCCGGTCGACGGCCGCGCCCATCGCCTCCTGGTACTCGGCGTTCATCACGTTCGCCGAGCCCGACATGTCCATGGTCAGCGTGACGACGCCCTCGGCGTCCCGCTCGTAGCGGATGGCCATCTCAGACCCTCTCGATGATCGTCGCGATGCCCATGCCGCCGCCCACGCACAGCGTCGCCAGCCCCCGCCGCAGGTCCCGGCGCTCCAGCTCGTCCAGCAGCGTGCCCAGGATCATCGCCCCGGTCGCGCCCAGCGGGTGCCCGAGCGCGATCGCGCCGCCGTTGACGTTGACCTTCTCGTCCGGCACGCCCAGCTCCCGCTGGAACCGCAGCACCACCGACGAGAACGCCTCGTTGACCTCGAACAGGTCGATGTCCTCCACGGTCAGCCCGGCCCTGTCCAGCGCCTTGCGCGCGGCCGGGGCCGGACCGGTCAGCATGATCGTCGGCTCGGTGCCCACCACGGACGCCGCCAGCACCCGCGCCCTCGGCGTGAGCCCCAGCTCCCGGCCGACCCGCTCGCTGCCCAGCAGCACCGCCGCCGCCCCGTCCACGATCTGCGAGGAGTTGCCCGGCGTGTGCACGTGCGAGATCCGCTCGACCTGCGGGTACCGGTCGATCGCCACCAGGTCGTAGCCCAGGTCGCCGTGGAACTGGAAGCTCGGCTTCAGCCCCGCGAGGCCCTCCAGTGAGGTCTCCGGCCGGATCGCCTCGTCGTGGTCCAGCACCACCGTGCCGTTGCGGTCCACCACCGGCACCAGCGACCGCTCGAACCAGCCCTTGTCGCGGGCCAGCACCGCCCGCTGGTGCGAGCGCACCGCGAACGCGTCCACGTCCTCCCGGCTGAACCCCTCCAGGGTCGCGATCAGGTCCGCGCTCACCCCCTGCGGCACGAACCGGGTCGCCGCGCTGGTCTCCGGGTCGGCCATCCACGCGCCGCCGTCCGAGCCCATCGGCACCCGCGACATCGACTCGACGCCGCCCGCCACCACCAGGTCCTCGAACCCGGACGCCACCTTCGCCGCCGCCAGGTTCACCGCCTCCAGCCCGGAGGCGCAGAACCGGTTGAGCTGCACACCCGCGGGCCGCACGTCCCAGCCCGCCGCCAGCACCGCCGTGCGGGCGATGTCCCCGCCCTGCTCGCCGACCGGCGACACCACGCCCAGCAGGACGTCGTCCACCGCCGAGGTGTCCAGGTCGTTGCGGGCCGCCAGCGCCGACAGCACCCCGGACACCAGGGAGATCGGCTTCACGCTGTGCAGCGACCCCCGCTTCCCCCTGCCGCGCGGTGTGCGCACCGCGTCGAAGATCAAGGCATCGGTCATGCGACCACCGTAGGCAGCGCGCGGCGCGCGGCCCATGACCGTTCGGGGTGACTTATCAGCTCACCGCTCGGCGCGGTCCGCCGCTGCGGAGGACACCGCCGCCGGGGACGGCGCGCCCGCCCGCTCGGGGACCCCGCCGGGCCCGCGCTCCAGGTGCTCGCCCTCGCCGGTGAACCCCGCCCGCAGGTACAGCCTGCGCGCCACCTCGTTGCCGGGGGACACCCGCAGCCGCACCACCGGCCACCCGTGCTCGCCCGCCCACGCCAGCACGTCGCCCACCAGCGCCGCGCCCACCCCGCGCCCGCGCGCCTCGGGCCGCACCCACAGGGAGAACAGGTACAGCACCCCGCTGTCCTCCCAGTGCGGGATCGCGGCCACCAGCCCCACCGAGCCCTCCGCGCCCGCCCCGGCGTCCCGCGCGACGACCCGCACGCCCTGCTCGGGCAGCAGCGAGGTCCGCCAGTCCTGCTCGGTGTGCCCGCGCTCCCGCTCCAGCACCGGCCCGAACGCGACCGGGTCGCTGGCCAGCGCGGTCAGCCGGATGTCGCGCCAGGTCCGCCACGAGCCGGGGGTGAGCCTGATCAGTTCCACCTGGGCAGTCTCGCGCACCCCCTTGACAATTGCGCTCACCTAACCGGGCGGCTCGTGGTGCCGGGCGGTCATGGCGGGGCGGGACGCGCGGTGGCAGCGTCCCGGGTCATGACCGCGCGCCGATCACCGTGGATGACCGAGGACCTCGACCAGCTGCGCTCGCTCGCCAGGACGTTCTTCGCCAAGGAGGCCGTGCCGCACCAGGAGCGGTGGGCGGAGCAGAAGCAGGTCGACCGCGACTTCTGGCTCAAGGCTGGGGAGCTGGGGCTGCTGTGCCTGTCGGTGCCCGAGGAGTACGGCGGTGGCGGCGGCACGTTCGCCCACGAGGCCGTGCTGCTGGAGGAGCAGGCGCGGTCCGGCGACAGCGCGTGGGGCGGCAGCGTCCACAACGGGATCGTCGCCCACTACCTGCTCGCCTACGGCACCGAGGAGCAGAAGCGCGAGTGGCTGCCCAAGCTCGCCAGCGGCGAGCACGTGGGCGCGATCGCGATGTCCGAGCCGGGGGCCGGGTCGGACCTGCAGGGCATCACCACGCGGGCGCGGCGCGACGGCGACGGGTACGTGCTGTCCGGCTCGAAGACGTTCATCTCCAACGGCGCTCAGGCCGACCTGGTGATCGTGGCCGCCAAGACCGACCCGGAGAGGGGCGCGGCCGGGATCTCGCTGCTGGTGGTGGAGACCGCGCGGGCCGAGGGCTTCCGGCGCGGGCGGGTGCTCGACAAGCTCGGGCTCAAGGGGCAGGACACCTCGGAGCTGTTCTTCGACGACGTCCGGCTGCCCGCCTCCGCGCTGCTCGGCGGCGAGGGGCAGGGGTTCGTGCAGCTGATGCAGCAGCTGCCGCAGGAGCGGCTGGTGATCGCGGTGTCGTCGGTGGCGGGCATCGAGGCGGCGCTGGAGCTGACCCTGGACTACGTGAAGCAGCGGTCCGCGTTCGGGCGGGAGCTGATCAAGTTCCAGAACACCCGGTTCACCCTCGCCGAGTGCGCGACCGAGGCCCGCGTGTCGCGCGCGTTCGTCGACGAGTGCGTGGGGCTGCACCTGCGCGGGGAGCTGGACGTGCCCACGGCGGCCATGGCCAAGTGGTGGTCGACCGAGCGGCTGTGCCGGGTCGTGGACGAGTGCGTGCAGCTCTTCGGCGGGTACGGGTACATGACCGAGTACCCGATCGCGCGCGCGTGGGCGGACGCGCGCGTGCAGAAGATCTACGGCGGCACCAACGAGATCATGAAGGAAATCATCGCGAGGAGCCTGTGATGGCCGGTCCGCTGGCGGGCCTGCGCGTGGTGGAGCTGGCCGGCCTCGCGCCCGCCCCGTTCGGGTGCATGGTGCTGGCCGACCTCGGGGCCGACGTGGTGCGCGTGGACCGGATCGGCGCGGTGGGCGTCCCCGGCGACCTGCTGGGGCGCGGCAGGCGCTCGGTGGCCGTCGACCTGCGCTCGCCGGAGGGCGCCGCGCTGGTGCTGGACCTGGTGGAGCGGGCCGACGTGCTCGTCGAGGGCTACCGCCCAGGCGTGACCGAGCGCATGGGCCTTGGCCCCGCCCAGTGCCTGGCCCGCAACCCGCGCCTGGTCTACGGCCGGATGACCGGCTGGGGGCAGACCGGCCCGCTGGCCGAGCGCGCCGGGCACGACATCGACTACATCGCGGTCGCGGGGGCCCTGTCCCCGATCGGCCGCGCGGGCCAGCCGCCGACCGTGCCGCTGAACCTGGTCGGCGACTTCGGCGGGGGAGGGCTGCTGCTGGCCGTGGGCGTGCTGGCGGCGCTGCACGAGCGGGACCGGTCGGGCCGCGGGCAGGTCGTGGACGCGGCCATGGTGGACGGGGCGGCGCTGCTGACGACGTTCCTGCACGGGATGCGGCGCGGCGGCGGGTGGCGGGGGGAGCGGGGGGAGAACCTGCTGGACGGGGGAGCGCCGTTCTACGACGTGTACGAGACCGCGGACGGGCGGTACGTGGGCGTGGGGGCGCTGGAGGAGAAGTTCTACGCGGAACTGGTGGACCTCCTGGGGTTGGTCGACCCGCCGCCCCGCGAGGACCCGGCGGCGTGGCCGGAGCTGCGGGCGCGCATCGCGGAGGCGGTGCGGGGCCGCACCCGCGACGAGTGGGCGGCCCTGGCCCAGGGCCGCGACGCCTGCCTCGCCCCGGTCCTGGACCCCGGCGAGGCCCCGACCCACCCGCACAACACCGCGCGGGCCACGTTCGTCGAGGTGGACGGCGTCCCCCAACCGGCCCCGGCCCCCCGCTTCGACCGCACCCCGACGGCGGTGCCGGGGAGCGTGCCGGGGGTGGGGGAGCACACGGACGAGGTGCTGGCGGAACTGGGACTCGCCCCGGACCGCGTCACCGCGCTGCGCACGGCGGGCGTGATCGGCTGACGCCCGGCGGGTGGGCCGCTCCTCCCCGGAGCGGCCCACCACCCGGTCCCGCCCTGCTGCCAGGTTCCGCCCCCCGTCACCCTGCTCCGCCGCCCCGCCACTCGGCTCCGCCGCCCGCTACCAGGCTCCGCCGCCCCACTGCCCACGCCGACCCCGACCTACCGCCGCCGGGGCCTGGACCGCAGTTCACCTGGCCCGAGCCCGCCGCCGCTCGGCTCCGCGCTGCCCACAGCAGACCTGCCGCTGTCCACCTGCCTCTGACCGCCGCTCACCTGCCTCCGGCAATGGCCGCCGCTCGTCGTTCCGGCAACGGCCGCCGTTCACCTGCCTCCGACACGGCCACCGCTCTCCGGGGTCCAGCCGCTCGCGAGGTTCCGGTCCGCCGTTGTCCGCCGCTAGCCTGGTCCCACTCTGCCGTTGGGCGCGCCAGGTTCCCGCCGCTCGCCAGGTTCCCGCCGCTCGCGCGGCTCCGATCCACCGCTGTCCGCCGCTTGCCCGGTCCCGCTCTGCCGTTGGGCCCGCCGGGTTCCGGTCGCCGCTCTCCGGGGTTCCAGCCGCCTGCGCGGCTCCGGCGGCCTACCGCTGTCCGTCGCCCAAGACCCCGGTCGCCGCCCCCGCCCCAGCCCTCTACCCGCGTCCCAGCCCTCTACCCGCGTCCCAGCCCGCTACCCGCGTCCCGATCCGGGTGACCGCGTCGCAATCCGGGTGGCCGCGTTCCAATCCGGTGGTCGCGCCCGCCGCCCGAGGTCCACCGTCACCCGGTCCGCGCCGTCGTCGCCCGCGCGCCCACCACCCGCGCCGCCCCCCACCTGGCCTGCACCGTTGCCACCAGCGCGCGCACGCCTGCCACTCACCCGCTCTGCCCCACCCCGCCCCGCACCGGCCGACCCGCACCGCCCGCGCCCCTGCCCGAACGACCACTGCGGGTTGCCCGAGCGCCCTCGGTCGTTTTTCCGCGCAACCCCAACGTTCCCGCTGGTCAGCGACTCGACTTTCGGCCGGCCCGCCGCCTCCCGCAGCCGCGCCGCCAACCGGCTCTTCCGCTACCCGCCGGTACCGCGTAAGAATCTGAGGTTCCCCCGCCGCCCGCATTCCGGAACAAATCCGACCCACCCCCGCCGCCGATGATCGAAAAAAGGCTGCGGAAAACCCCGGAGCGCGGCGTGAGGAATTCAGGACGCGCCCGACTCTCCTGTCACGCTGCGTGCGTGACCGAGCGCATCCGAGTGATCCGGCTGGGCTGTGCTGGAGGTGTGGCGGAGCTCCGATGTTCGTGCCGTGTGGGGAGGTGTGCGCGGAGCCGCCGAGCGACCCGTCACCCACAGCATCGGCGTTCAGCCCAACGGCCTTGATAGTCCGTTCGGGTGGTCATCGGCCGGGTCACTCGTCGCCCAGGGTGTCTTCCGAGGGCTGAACGGACCAGCTCGGCGCGTTCTCCCCGTGTCATCCGGGTGAGTGGTGGACCATGTCCTGCGTCGAGCCGGGTAACGGGCTGTCCCCGGACCCGCTCGCGCCGCCCCGGTGAACGGAGGGAGAGCGCTCGGTGAAGCTCAAGAAGGTGCTGTCGCTGGCGGGTGTCGCGCTGGTGCTGTTCTTCCTCATCACCCAGCCCGACCAGTCCGCCGAGACCGTGAAGGGGGTGCTGGCCTGGCTCCGGGAGAGCGCCGAGTCGATCATCACCTTCATCCGCGCCCTGTTCGAGTGACGCCCGACCGTCTCGGTCACTTCACGTGATCGAGTTGGCCCGACGCTCCGCCTAGCGGGTGAAATGAGGGCTATAACACCCTGGTAACAGGGTTTTTGGCAAACAAGGGTCTAGCGGTTGTCGGAACCCCCGAATACGGTGCGCTGCATTGGCTGATCTTCGACCGACGAGGAGGCGGAATGGTCGAGGACTCCGGAGTGGACGAGCTGCTGCGTCAGTGGGCGGCTGAGCGCTCCGACGACGCCGAGCTGCGCGAGGTGAACCGGATCAAGGACGCGTGGCTCGCCGAAGCCCCGCAGTCCGTGCCGGCGATCCCCGTCCAGCGGGCGACCGGCGGGTACCGAGGGGGCTCGGTCAAGGTCGAGTCCGCGGACCCCGCGTACGTGGCGGCGATGAGGAAGCGGGCGCCCGAGGCGCCCGAGGTCCTCCTCGCGGCGGCGGCCAGCTACTGGCAGCTGGTCGGCGACCTCGCCGAGGCCGAGCTGTGGTGGGACGCGGGCATCAGCCCGATG
The DNA here is from genome assembly GCF_002354875.1 of Actinosynnema pretiosum. Lineage (GTDB taxonomy): Bacteria > Actinomycetota > Actinomycetes > Mycobacteriales > Pseudonocardiaceae > Actinosynnema > Actinosynnema auranticum. The sequence goes on along the minus strand of NZ_CP023445.1, from coordinate 6,527,481 downwards.
GACCAGCGCGCGCTCGACTACCGGGCGGCGGGCCTGAGCCCGGCCGACCTGGGGCGCAGGCTCGGACCCATGACCGTGCTCCAGCACCTCCGCCGGGGCAGCGCCGCGGCCTGGTGCGTGGCGCGGCTGCAGAGGCAGCGCCGGGACGGCGTCGCCTGACCCCCGTCCGGGACCGGGCTCCTGCGCGGGAGCCCACCCCACGACCGAGCGCGCGTCGCGACGCGGCGCGCCCCGAGCGGTCGCGAGAGGCCGTCCCCGCACGGCCTCGCACCGACCACCCCGGAACCCCGACCGGCTCCGGCAGCACGACGAGCCCGGAACACCCGAGGACCGATCCGGCCGAGGACCGGCCGAGGTGACCCGAGCGCGGTGACGACCGGTGCGCCCGAGCGGCGCACGGGCGGCCACTTCGGCAGGGCAGCACCCCGCCCTCGCCGGAGCCCGCGGCCGACCCCGCCCGACACCACCAGGCCGACGCGCGCGACCAGGCGACCCCGACCAGCGGCACCCCTGCCCGGCCGGACGCCACGCGCCGACCCCGTGCCCCTGCGGCGTCCCGCCGCCCGACCCGCTTGCGCCGACGCCCCACCGCCACCCCGAACCGGCGGCCCCGTCGACCCCTGCGCGGTCCCCAGGCCCCACGGCGGGCGCCCGCGCCCGATCCGCAGGCCGCTCCGAACCCCGAGCCGCTCCGAACCCGACCCGAGCCCGCGCCCGGCCCGAGCCCGAGTCGCCGCGCGCCCTGATCCCGGCAGCGATCCGCCCGGAACCCACGCCCCCGGCCGCACCCGCCGCGCCTCGCGCACCCACGCCTGATCCCGCCCCCGGCGACCGATCTCACACCCCAGGCCCCCGCCCGCCCCGCGCCCCCGCGCGGTTAACCTGGACGCGTGGCAGGCCCCAGGATCACCTCCCAGCGCGTGACCATCGCCGCCGTCTGCCTGCTCTCCCTCCTGGCCTGCTGCGGCCTGGCGTGGTGGCAGTGGGAGCGGTTCTCCTCGGCCAACGGCACCTTCCAGAACCTCGGCTACGTCCTCCAGTGGCCCCTCTTCGGCTTGTTCCCGGCGTTCATGGTGTGGCGCGTCCGCCGCCTCGACGCCGCCAACAAGGCCGCCGACGCGGCCCTTGCCACCGAGAGCGGACGAACCGGGCAGACCGTCGCGACCCCGGTCGACCCCACCCCCGCGCCCGCCCCCCGGCCGATCACCCCAGCCCCGGAGCCGGGAGCGCGGACGTCGGTGGTTACGGTTGACCCCGTCAAGACCCCCGCGCACGACGGCTACGACGAAGACGACGAGGACGAGGAGATGGCGGCCTACAACCGCTACCTCGCCGAGTTGCACGCGCGGGACACCAGGTGATCGAACGCGGTGAGGGTGGGGCGATGAGTGGCGCGCTGAGCAGGTTCCGGCTGATGGCTTACGTGGTCGGTGTCGGGTTGCTCGGCCTGGTCGTCGCCATGCTGTTCAAGTACCTGGGCGACAGCGAGACGCTGATGCGGATCGTCGGCCCGGTGCACGGCTTCCTCTACGCCATCTACCTGGTGCTGACCGTCGACCTCGCCCTCAAGGCCCGCTGGACGATCAAGAGCACCGTGCTGGTCCTGCTCGCGGGCACCATCCCGTTCGTGTCGTTCTACGCCGAGCGCAAGGTCGTCGAGAGCGTCCGCGCGGGCCGCGCCCTCTGAGCGCCGCGCCCGACCCGCCGAACCCGCTGCCCGCGAACCGGGGAGCGGGTTCGTGCGATCCTTCCCCCGGCGGGCCGAACCGGAACCGGTCGGTCCGCCCCTCCGCGCCCGCCGCTCGACCGCGCGCGGGACGACACCGCCAACCGGCCCGCCGACCGGCCCGGCCGACCAGGTCCGCCACCAGGGAGGAACCCGCAGCATGGAACCCCGCCGCACCCCGCTGCACGCCGAGCACGAGGCCCTCGGCGCGCACTTCACCGACTTCGCGGGCTGGCGGATGCCGCTGCGCTACGACAGCGAGCTCGCCGAGCACCACGCCGTGCGCTCCTCGGCGGGCCTGTTCGACCTGACCCACATGGGCGAGATCGTCCTGACCGGCCCCGAGGCGGGCGCCGCGCTCGACCACGCCCTGGTCGGCCACTGCTCCGCGATCGGCGTCGGCCGCGCCCGCTACACCATGATCTGCGCCGAGAGCGGCGGCGTCGTGGACGACCTGATCGTCTACCGGCTCGCCGAGCAGGAGTACCTGGTCGTCGCGAACGCCTCCAACGCGACCACCGTCGCCGCCGAGCTCGTCGAGCGCGCCAAGGGCTTCGACACCCAGGTCGCCGACCGCTCCGAGGACCACGCCCTGATCGCCGTGCAGGGCCCGGCGTCGACGGCCATCCTCGAAGGCCTGACCAGCACGGACCTGGCGGCCGTCAAGTACTACGCCTCCTACCCGGCCGAGGTCGCGGGCAAGCCCGTCCTGCTGGCCCGCACCGGGTACACCGGCGAGGACGGCTTCGAGCTGTTCACCGCCCCCGCCGACGCCGCCCACGTCTGGCGGGCGCTGCTGGAAGCCGGTCAGCCGCACGGCCTCAAGCCCGCGGGCCTGGGCTGCCGCGACACGCTCCGCCTGGAGGCGGGGATGCCGCTGTACGGCAACGAGCTGGGCCTGGACCGCACCCCGTTCGAGGCGAACCTCGGCCGCGTCGTGAAGCTCGACAAGCCGGGCGACTTCGTCGGCCGCGCCGCGCTCGCCGCCGCCGCCGAGGCGGGCGCCGACAGCACCCTCGTCGGTCTCAAGACCGCGTCGCGCCGGGCGCCCCGCCACGGCTACCCCGTGCTCGACGCCGACGGCGCCGAGATCGGCGTGGTCACCAGCGGCGCCCTGTCGCCCACCCTCGGCCACTCGGTGGCGATGGCCTACGTGACCAGGGCCAACGCCGAGCCCGGCACCGCGCTGACCGTGGACGTCCGTGGCCGCCGCGAGCCCGTGGAGGTCGTCGCCCTGCCCTTCTACAAGCGAAAGTGACAAAGGGGAGCCCAACCATGTCCGCGCACTTCAACACCCCCTTGGCCGAGTTCGACCCGGAGGTGGCGCAGGCCGTCGCCGCCGAACTGGCCCGCCAGCAGAACACGCTGGAGATGATCGCCTCCGAGAACTTCACGCCGGTCTCGGTGCTCCAGGCCCAGGGCTCGGTGCTGACCAACAAGTACGCCGAGGGCTACCCCGGCCGCCGCTACTACGGCGGCTGCGAGCACGTCGACGACGTCGAGCGGCTGGCGATCTCGCGGGTGAAGGAGCTGTTCGGCGCGGGCTTCGCGAACGTGCAGCCGCACTCGGGCGCGCAGGCCAACGCGGCGGCGATGTTCGCGCTGCTCCAGCCCGGCGACACCATCCTGGGCCTGGACCTGGCGCACGGCGGGCACCTCACGCACGGGATGCGGATCAACTTCTCCGGCAAGCTCTACAACGTGGTGCCCTACCACGTGTCGGACAGCGACGGCCTGGTCGACCTGGCCGAGGTCGAGGCGCTGGCCAAGGAGCACCGGCCGAAGCTGATCGTGGCGGGCTGGTCGGCGTACCCGCGCCAGCTCGACTTCGCGCGGTTCCGCCGGATCGCCGACGAGGTCGGCGCGTTCCTGATGGTGGACATGGCGCACTTCGCGGGCCTGGTCGCGGCGGGCCTGCACCCCAGCCCGGTGCCGCACGCGCACGTGGTCACCACCACGACGCACAAGACCCTGGGCGGCCCGCGCGGCGGCGTGATCCTGACCAACGACGCCGACCTCGCCAAGAAGATCAACTCGGCGGTGTTCCCCGGCCAGCAGGGCGGCCCGCTGGAGCACGTGATCGCGGGCAAGGCCGTGGCGTTCAAGCACGCCGCGTCCCCCGAGTTCACCGACCGCCAGCGCCGCACCCTGGAGGGCGCGCGCGCCCTCGCGGAGCGTCTCAACCAGGCCGACATGGCCGAGGTCGGCGTCCGCGTGCTCACCGGCGGCACCGACGTGCACCTGGTGCTGGTCGACCTGGTCGACTCGCCGCTGGACGGCAAGCAGGCCGAGGACCTCCTGCACGAGATCGGCATCACGGTCAACCGCAACGCCGTGCCGAACGACCCGCGCCCCCCGATGACCACCTCGGGCCTGCGGATCGGCACGCCCGCGCTGGCCACCAGGGGCTTCGACGCCGAGGACTTCGCCGAGGTCGCCGAGGTCATCGCCGCCGCGCTGCGCCCCGAGCCCGACCTGGCCGCGCTGCGCGGTCGCGTCGAGGCGCTGGCGAAGAAGCACCCGCTGTACTCCACGCTCTGACGGGTCCGGCCGCGACGGCGCGCGCCGTCGCGGCCCCCTGTGGCGCGCGCCTCGCCCCCCGGTCCGGTGAACGCGGTCACGAGCCGGAATGCCGGGGGAGAGCTCTCCGGTTGTCCCTGGCGGCACACCCGCCAGGGACCGCACCGGAAGAAGAGGCCCATGACCGCGACCACCACCCCGCTCGCCCTCTCCGCCGAGGCGCAGGACCTGCTGTTCCGCGAGGCCCGCACCGCCTCCGCGTTCACCTCTGAGCCGGTCGCCGACGAGCAGTTGCGCGCCGTGCACGACCTGGTCAAGTGGGCGCCCACCAGCATGAACACCCAGCCGCTGCGCATGGTCTACGTGCGCGGCGAGGACGCCCGCGCCCGCCTGCTCCCGCACATGTCCGAGGGCAACCGCGCCAAGGTCGCCTCCGCCCCCGTCGTCGCGATCCTCGCCGCCGACGTGGACTTCCACGAGCACATGGGCAAGGTCTTCCCGCACTTCGCGGGCGCGCGGGACGCGATGGAGGCCAACCCCGGCCGCGCCGAGATGGCGAAGCTGAACGCCGCGCTCCAGGTCGGCTACTTCATCGTGGGCGTGCGCGCCGCTGGCCTGGCCGCCGGTCCCATGACCGGGTTCGACGCCGAGGCCGTGCGCGCCGAGTTCTTCGCGGGCACCGCGCAGGTCCCGCTGGTCGTGGTCAACATCGGCCACCCGGACCCCGAGGTGTCGTTCCCGCGCAACCCGCGCCTGGACTTCGAGGAGATCAGCACCGTCCTCTGAGGACCGCCGCGACCCCGGACCCCCGCCCACCCCGGACGGGGGTCCTCGCGCGCGCGGGGAAGATCACCGGCGCGGGACGGCCGGTCTCCCGCGCCCGCCCGCGCCGAGTCTGCGAAGGTTGCCCCGTGGGCAACGAGAACACCTTCCCCCGCCAGTACGCGCGGACCCAGCGCTACACGCTGGGCGCACCGCGCAACTTCACCGCCTCCCCGGACGGCGAGCGCGCCTACTTCCTGCGCACCGCGAGCCCGCGCGTGCGGGCCAACGGCCTGTGGGCGCTGGACACCGCGACCGGGGCCGAGGAGCTGGTGGTCGACCCCACCGCGCTGCTCACCGAGCCCGAGGAGCTGTCCCCCGAGGAGCGGGCCCGCCGCGAGCGCAGCCGCGAGCAGGCCGCGGGCATCGTCGGCTACGCGACCGACGCCGACGTGCGCCAGGCCGTGTTCGCCCTGTCCGGCCGCCTGTTCGTGGTCGAGCTGGCCACCGCCGCCGTGCGCGAGCTGCCCGTCCCGGCCCCCGCCGTCGACCCGCGCCTCGACCCGACCGGCCGCCGCGTCGGGTACGCCGCCGCGGGCGCGCTGCGCGTGGTCGACCTGGAGACCGGAGCGGACCGCGCGGTCGCCGAGCCGGACGCCGACGACGTCACCTGGGGCGTGGCCGAGTTCATCGCCGCCGAGGAGATGAACCGCTTCCGGGGCTTCTGGTTCTCCCCGGACGGCGAGCACGTCCTCGCCGCGCGCGTGGACAACTCGCCGGTCACCCGCTGGCACATCGCCGACCCGGCCAACCCGGCGACCCCGGCCGCCGAGATCGCCTACCCCGCGGCGGGCACCCCGAACGCCGTCGTCACCGCCGCCCTGTTCGACCTCGCCACGGGCGCGCGCGCCGACGTCCCGTGGGACGCCGACGCGTTCCCGTACCTGGCCACCGCGCACTGGTCCGCGCAGGGCGCCCCGCTGCTGTCCGTCCAGTCCCGCGACCAGCGCGCCGTGCGGGTGCTGACCGCCGACCCGGCGACCGGCGCGACCACCGTCCTCAAGGAGAACACCGACCCGACCTGGCTGGAGCTGCCGCCCGGCGTCCCGTGCTGGTCGGCCGACGGCGAGCTGGTCGAGATCCTGCCGCACACCGGGGCCAACCGGCTCGTGGTCGGCGGCCGGGCCTGGTCCCCGGACGGGCTCCAGGTGCGCGCGGTGCTCGACGTCTCGGCCGAGGACGTGCTGGTCACCGCGTTCGAGGACGCCGACCCGACGCAGATCCACGTCTACGCGCTGACCGCGTCCTCGGCGACCCGCCTGACCGAGGAGGCCGGGGTGCACGCGGCGACCCGCGCGGGCGGGACCCTGGTGCTCTCCTCGTCCACCCTGGACCGCTTCGGCGCCCGCGCCACCGTCACCCGCGACGGCCGCGCCCACGAGGTCGCCTCGCACGCCGAGACGCCCGTGCTCACCCCCGAGCCGAAGCTGCTCACCGTCGGCGAGCGCGGCCTGCGCGCCGCCCTGCTCTACCCGGGCGGCCACGTCCCCGGCACGAAGCTGCCGGTGCTGCTGGACCCGTACGGCGGCCCGCACGCCCAGCGCGTCCTCACCGCCCGCAACGCCTACCTCACCTCGCAGTGGCTGGCCGACCAGGGCTTCGCCGTGCTCGTCGTGGACGGTCGGGGCACCCCCGGCCGCGGCCCGGCCTGGGAGCGCGAGATCGCGTTCGACCTCGCGGGCGTCACCCTCCAGGACCAGGTGGACGGACTGCGGGGCGCGGCGGCGGTCGAGCCCGACCTGGACCTCACCCGCGTGGCGATCCGGGGCTGGTCGTACGGCGGCTACCTGGCCGCGCTGGCCGTGCTGCGCCGCCCGGACGTGTTCCACGCGGCCATCGCGGGCGCCCCGGTGACGGACTGGCGGCTCTACGACACCCACTACACCGAGCGCTACCTGGGCGACCCGGCCGAGCGGCCCGAGGTGTACGACGCCAACTCGCTGATCGACGACGCGGGGGAGCTGGAGCGCCCGCTGATGATCGTGCACGGCCTCGCCGACGACAACGTCGTGGCCGCGCACACCCTGCGGCTGTCCTCCGCGCTGCTGGCCGAGGGCCGCCCGCACACCGTGCTGCCGCTCTCCGGCGTCACGCACATGACCCCGCAGGAGCAGGTCGCCGAGAACCTGCTGCTGCTCCAGGTCGACTTCCTCAAGAAGTCCCTCGCCTGACGCGGAAGCGGGAGGGCCGCCGCTCCCCGTGGGGAACGGCGGCCCTCCCGCCGGGACCGGCGAACCAGCGCGCCCGCCGGGCGGACCCCGAGGGGTCGCCCGTCAGACCTTCGCCGCGTGCCGCACCGAGTACGGCGGGACCGAGTTGCCGCGCAGCGCGAGCTCGTCGATCGACTCCGGCCGGTAGCCCGACTTCGGCAGCCGCTCCACCATCAGCGCGGTGGGGTCGGCGACCTCGTCGGCCCGGCCGAACAGGTAGGCCCACTCGTGCTCGTCGGAGCCGTAGTAGGCCACCGTGCCGAACACCTCGTTGAACCGCTGCCACATGCGCGTCAGCGTGGTGTTGCGCCACATCGTCTGGCAGCCCGCCTGGGACACCACGACGCCGCCCGGCGCGAGCAGCGCCTTGCACATGCCCAGGAACTCCGCCCCGTACAGGCGGTTGTGCTGGGCCTCCTCCTCGCGCTCGTCCGGCAGGTCCACCAGGACGATGTCGTAGCGCTCCGAGGTCGTGCGGATGTACTCCCACCCGTCCGTGTAGCGGACGCGGATCGGGCCCTCGCCCTTCTCGGCGAGCGCGAGCTCCTCCGGGGTGTAGCCGTACGGCAGGTGCTCCGCGCACAGCTTCACGGCCTGCTCGTCGATGTCGATGTGGTCGACCACCGACGCGCCGGCGGCCACCGCCATCTGGCACACGACGCCCTCGCTGGAGCCGATGACCAGCACCCGCTCGACCTTGTCCGCGAGCAGCAGCGCCGGGACCATCAGCGCCTCGTGGTAGGTGAGCTGGCTGAACTCGGTGCTCTGCCGGTCGTCGTCGCAGAACAGCGACAACCCCTGCGAGGTGCGCGCGATCACCAGGTGCTGGAAGTCGGTCCTCGTGTCGACGACCGTCTCCGCCACCTCCCAGTGCCGGGTCATGCCCGTCGCGAGCGGTTCGGTGATCAAGACTTCTCCTCGCCTACGAGAGCGGGCACGCGATTGGCGCCTCGCCTGACCGTGTCCATCCGTGCGTGCTCCGCGCCGAGCGCCTCCGAGAGCAGGCGCACCGCCAGCTCCGGCTTCGCACGGGTGCCGCACGTGAACACGTCGACGAACACCTTCCCGACCTCCGGGTAGGTGTGGATCGACGCGTGCGACTCCGACAGCAGGGCCAGGACCGTGACCCCCTGCGGGTCGAACTGCTTGGAGACCACCTCCAGCACCGTGGCGTCGGCCTGGGTGAGCGCCTCACCGAGGGCGTGCCTGAGGAACCGCTCGTCGTCGAGCAGCTCCGGGCTCACGCCTTCGAGCTCAGCCAGCACGTGCTGTCCTGCGAACAAGCCGACGGGGTCGGTCTCGCACGGGAGTTCGGACATCAATCACTCCAAACATCAGCTTCAGGTTCCCGCGGCCGGACGCCGCCAGGGACGATCGGAGGGCGTGCGCTCACCGCACGCAGTAGGTGGCCAGCGGCGGGAAGCCGTTGAAGGCCACGGAGGAGTAGCTGGCCGTGTAGGCGCCCGCGCGCAGCAGGTCGACGTGGTCGCCCGCGCGCAGGTCCAGCGGCAGGTCGTAGCGCGTGTGCTGGTACAGCACGTCGTCAGCGTCGCAGGTGGGACCGGCCAGCACCACCGGACCGACCTCGCCGCCGTCGCGGGTGGTGCGCAGCGGGTAGGCGATGGCCTCGCCCTCGGTCTCGGCGAGGCCGCCGTAGCGGCCGATGTCCAGGAACACCCAGCGCCGCTCGTCCGAGTAGGACTTGCGGGCCACCAGCACCACCGACGACCGGATGACACCCGACTCGGCGACGAGCGCCCGTCCGGGCTCGATCATCACCGACGGCGCGTGCTCGCCGAAGGCCCGGCGCACCGCGCCGGTCATCGCGGCGGCGTACTCGGCCAGCGGCGGCGGCTGCTCCAGGTAACCGGCGGGCAGCCCGCCGCCCAGGTTCACCACCGACAGCGCGACGCCCTCGGCGCGCAGCTTCGCGGTGACCTCGGCGGCGTCGGCGATCGCCGCGTCCCACCCGGTCGGGTCGAGCTGCTGGGAGCCGGCGTGGAACGCGACCCCGTACGGCTCCAGGCCCAGCTCGCCCGCCAGGCGCAGCAGGTCGACGGCCATGTCCGGCGCGCAGCCGAACTTCTTGCCGAACGGGTAGGTCGAGCCCCTGCTCTCCACCAGGATGCGCAGCATCACCCGCGCACCGGGGGCGTGCTCGGCGATCGTCCTGACGTCCTGCTCGCTGTCGGAGACGAACAGCCGCACGCCCAGCCGGTGCGCGTAGGCGATGTCGGCGGCCTTCTTGATCGGGTTGCTGTACGACACGGCCTCGGGCGGCGCGCCCTTGGCCAGGCACAGGTCGATCTCGTTGGGGCTGGCCACGTCGAAGGAGCAGCCCTCGGCGGCCAGGACCTCGACGACCTCGGGGGTCGGGTTGGCCTTGACCGCGTAGAAGATCCCCACTCCGGGGAGGGCCGCGCGCAGGGCGCGGAACCGCTCCACCACGGTGGGCAGGTCGATCACCAGGCAGGGCGTTCCGGGTTGTTCCCGCTCCAGGAAACGACGGATCCGATCCTCAGCACCGTGAAGCCGCTGGTCGGCGTAGCTCTCCGTCATCTCGCTAGGGGTCCCCCTCCGCATCCGTCCTCGGGCACGGCCGCCCACCCTAGGCGCACAACCTGAACAAATCGCTACCCGAGGGCCGAATTGTGACGCAGCTCCACAAGCGTGACCTCCGGGGGTGCGCCCACGCGGACCGGCGGACCCCAGAACCCGGCCCCGTTGCTGACGTACACCTGGGTGCCGTCGACGGTGGCCAACCCCGAGGTCACGGGCTGCTGGATCGGCACCGCGAGGCTGAACGGGAACATCTGCCCGCCGTGCGTGTGGCCGGACAGCTGGAGGTCGACGCCCCTGGCCGCGGCCTCGCGCACCTGCACCGGCTGGTGCGCCAGCAGCACGACCGGGTTGCGCTCGTCGCGCCCGCCGAGCGCCTTGTCGTAGTCGGGCGCGTCGTCCAGCTGCCCGCCGGTGTGGTCGTTGACGCCTGCCAGGTCGAACGCCGCCCCGTTGCGGGCGATGGTCAGCCGCTCGTTGCGCAGCACGTCCAGGCCGAGCCTGCCCAGCTCGGAGATCCACTCCAGGTGGCCCGAGTAGTACTCGTGGTTGCCGGTGACGAAGAACGCGCCGTCCTTGCTGACCAGGTCCTTCAGCGGGGCCGCCGCCTCGCCGAGCTGCGCGACGGTGCCGTCGACCAGGTCGCCGACCACGGCCACCAGGTCGGGCTGCAGGCCGTTGATCGTGCGCACGATCCGCTCGGTGTGCGAGCGCCCCAGCAGCGGGCCGAGGTGGATGTCGCTGACCACGGCGATGCGGTAGCCGGACAGCGCCGGATCGAGCTTGGCCAGCGTCACCGGGACGGTCCTGACCTGCGGACCGCCGAGCGCGGTCTTCGCCCCGTAGCCGACGATGCCGGTCGCGGCCAGGCCCGTGGCGACGGCCATCGAGCGGGCGATGAACAGCCTGCGGCCGTTGTCCACCGGGGGCTTGCCGGTGGTCCCGGTCGCGGCCCGGTCGAACTCGCGCTCCGCCACGGCCACGGCGACGCCGTCCTCGGCCGGGCTCGCGGGCAGGGACGCGGTCACCGGCTCCGGGGTGTCGCGCCGCCACCAGCGGTTCAGGATCAGCCGGGGGATCTCCAGCACGACCAGGACCACGGCCAGGTAGAAGGCGAGCGCGAGCCAGAGGTACCCCGGCCAGGCGATCCAGGCGTACCCGATCGGGTCAACCCGGACCAGCGCCATCGCGGTCATCATCATCACGAACAGCGCGCCGAGCACGACGGCACCGGCGGTGCGGGCCCGCCTCGACGTGGTGGTCGCCCGCACGAGCCTGCGCCACAGGTAGTAGTTCAGCAGGCCGAGCGCGAGCGCCATGAACAGCAGGAACATGGGAGTGGGGCCCTCCTGGGGGATTCGTCCCCCCAAGTCTGCCGTGAAGTCACCCGTAAGGGTGCAACCCGAGCGCCTGCCCGTGGCGTGACTAACGCGGATGTCACGGGGAGGGCAGATGAGCTCACGGGACGCCGCGTTCGCGGAGTACTTCGCGGCGCGGGCGGACGCCATGCGCGGGACCGCCTACCTGCTGTGCGGCGACTGGCACCGGGCCGAGGACCTGGTGCAGACGGCGTTCACCAAGCTCTACCTCGCCTGGGACCGGCTCGCCAGGCAGGACGCCCTGGACGCGTACACCAGGCAGGTGGTCGTGCGCACGTTCGTGTCGGAGACCCGGCGCGGGTGGTTCCGCCGCGTCACGGTGGGGGACCTGCCGGTGGAGCGCGCCGCGGCCCCGGTGGGCTCGCCCGAGGACCGGCAGGTGCTGCTGACCGCGCTGGCGCGGGTGCCCGCCAGGCAGCGGGCGGTGCTGGTGCTGCGGTACTGGGAGGACCTGTCGGTGCGGGAGACCGCCGAGGCGCTCGGCTGCTCCGAGGGCACGGTCAAGAGCCAGGCGGCGCGGGGGCTGAGCGCGCTGCGCGCGCTCGTCGTGGAGCAGCGGGAGGTGGCGTGGTGAACGAGTCCGAGCTGAGGGAGCGGATGCGGGACGCCCTGAGCGACCCGCCACCGCCGATGGACGTGCGGACCGCGCTGACCGGCGGCCGTCGGGCGGCCCAGCGGCGCAAGGCGGCGCGCAGCGCGCTCGCGACGTGCGGCGCGGTCGTGCTGGTCCTCGCTGGGGCGGTGGCCGTCCACCCGCCAGGGGACGGTTCCGCCGTGCCGGTCTCCGGCGGCTACGACGTGCTCCCGCCGTTCTCGACCAGCGTCTCGTTCTCCCCCGCCGACCTGCTCGTCCAGTCGCTGGTCCAGGAGGGGCACCGCTTCGAGAGCAGGCTGGAGACCCACGCGGGCCTCACCCGCGTCCCCGGCGAGCAGACCCCCGTCAAGGTCGAGCGCCTGGAGGGCGCCAACCGGGGCTACGGGGAGGAGATCAGCAGGTTCGTCGACATGGACCGCTCCGCGGGCCGGTTCGGGCTGATCGCGGTCGTCGCGGACGACGAGGCCCGGTGGGACCCGAAGCCGTGCGAGGTGCTGGCCCAGGTGGCCCCCGAGGCTCCCGCCTGCACCCCGGATGCGGGGGCGGAGGAGGTGTCCGGCCTCGCCCTGTCAGCCGGGGGGGCCGTGCCGAACGCGGTGGTCCACCGGCGCGACGACGGGGTGTTCGTGTGCGTCGTGCAGCTGACCGGGCCGCCGGTCGAGATCGGCAAGCTGCGCCTGGTCGCCGAGGAGAGGTGATCGGCCGGGTACCGGAGATCCCCTGACCGGGTGGTCGCGCGGGTACCGTCCTGCCTGCCATGCGAACCCTGCTCATCGACAACCTCGACTCGTTCACCGGCAACCTGGCGCACCTCGTCGCCAGGGTGAACGGCCGCGAGCCCGACGTGATCCGGCACGACGACCCGGACTTCCGGCTCGCCGACCTGCGGCGCTACGACGCCGTGCTGATCTCGCCCGGCCCCGGCAGGCCCGACGACCCGCGCGACTTCGGACTGTGCGCGGCCGTCGTCGAGCACGCGGAGATCCCGCTGCTCGGCGTGTGCCTCGGCCACCAGGGGCTGTGCCTGGGGCACGGCGCGACCGTGGCGCGGGTGACGCCCCGGCACGGCATCGTGGACGAGGTCGCGCACACCGGGACCGACCTGTTCGCCGGGCTGCCCTCACCGCTGCGCGTGGTGCGCTACCACTCGCTGGCCGCCACCGACCTGCCGCCGGAGCTCGAACCGCTGGCCTGGGCGCCCGGCGACGGCGTGCTCATGGCGGTGCGGCGCCGCGGGCGGCCCGCGTGGGGCGTGCAGTTCCACCCCGAGTCGGTCGCGGGTGAGCACGGGTTCGGGCTGCTGGCGAACTTCCGCGACCTCGCGGGCGGCCGGGCCGCGCCCACCCCGCCCCCACCGCCGCCCGCGCCCGCCGAGGCCGCGCCGAGGCGGCTGCTCGTGCGCTCGCTGGACGTCCACCCCGACCCCGAGGCGGTGCACGCGGCGCTGCACGGCGCGTCCCCCGACTCGTTCTGGCTGGACAGCAGCCGCGCCGACGCCGCGCGCGGCCGGTTCTCGGTCATCGGCGACGCCTCGGGGCCGCTGGCGCGGGTCGCCCGCTACGACGTGACCACCGGGCGGGTCCGCGTCACCTCGGCCGCCGGGGCGGCCGAGCACGACGGCCCGCTGCTCGACTGGCTGGAGGCCGACCTCGCGGCGTGGCGGGTGGACGCCCCGGACCTGCCGTTCGACTTCGCGCTCGGCTGGGTCGGCTACCTCGGGTACGAGCTCAAGGCCGAGTGCGGCGGCGACGCCGTCCACCGCTCCGGGCACCCGGACGCGGCCCTGGTGTTCGCCGACCGCGCCCTCGTCTTCGACCACCGGGAAAAGCGCTGCCACCTGCTCGCGCTCGAAGGCGCGGACGGCGGTTGGCTGGACCGCGCGGAGGAGTTCCTGCGCGCTTTCCGCACCCCCGAGAAGGAATTTCCCGTCCCCCTGCGGGGCGAGGTGGAATTGCGGCACGACCGCGAGCGGTACCTGAAGCTGGTGGACGCCTGCCTGGAGGCGGTCGCGGCGGGGGAGAGCTACGAGGTGTGCCTGACCAACCGGGGCGTGGTCCCCGGCCGGATCGACCCGTGGCGCGGCTACCGGTTCCTGCGCGCCCGCAACCCGGCCCCGTACGGGGCGCTGCTGCGCTTCGGCGAGCTGTCGGTGCTCAGCTGCTCACCCGAGCGGTTCGTGCGGGTCGACCGCTCGGGCTGCGTGGAGTCGGAGCCCATCAAGGGCACCCGGCCGCGCGGGGGCACGCCCGAGGAGGACGCGGCGCTGCGCGCGGAGCTGGCGGTCAGCGTCAAGGACCGGGCCGAGAACCTGATGGTCGTCGACCTCGTGCGCAACGACCTGAGCCGCTGCTCGGAGGTGGGCAGCGTGCGGGTGCCGAGGCTGTTCGCGGTGGAGACCTACGCGACCGCCCACCAGCTCGTGAGCACGGTGCGGGGCAGGCTGGCGCCGGGGCGCACGGCCGTGTCCGCCGTGCGGTCGGCCTTTCCCGGCGGTTCCATGACCGGCGCCCCCAAGATCCGCACGATGCAGATCCTGGACGCGCTGGAAGCCGGGCCCAGGGGCGTCTACTCCGGCGCCCTGGGGTACTTCTCGCTGTGCGGGGCCGCCGACTTCAGCGTCGTCATCAGGACGCTGGTCGCGGACGCGCGCGAGACCGCGTTCGGGGTGGGCGGCGCGGTCATCGCGCTCTCCGACCCCGAGGCGGAATTCGAGGAGACGGCCGTCAAGGCGACCGCGGCCCTCGCGCTGTTCCAGGCGGACTTTCCCGGCAGGTGACCTGCGGTTTCCCCGGCTGCGGCCGTTCGCTCGCGGACAGCCGGGGAAACGCTTGCGCGGCTCAGGAGGCGTGGGCTTCCTGGAACTGCACGACCAGGCCCTGGGGAATGCGACCGCGGTCGGAGATCTGGTGACCCTGCGCGCGGGCCCAGTCGCGAATGGCCTGGGCCTGGGCCTTGTCGCCGGCCTTTACGGTGCTCTTGCCGCCGCCCTTGCGCTGCTTGCGCCCACCGGCGCGGCGCGCCTTGGCCACGAAGTCGGCCAGGGAGTCGCGGAGCTTGTCCGCATTGTCCTTGGAGAGGTCGATGGTGTACTCGACACCATCGAGCGCGAAGGTCACGGTCTCGGCGGCTTCGCTGCCGTCGAGGTCGTCGATGAGCTGGACGACGGTCTGCTGTGCCACTGTTCCTCCGTGTGTGCTCGCATAGCGTGTGTTGCCCTCGACATCTGTAACTACGCCACACGCTTCGTTCGACACCATAGTGCACGGGCTGAATATCGCCTAACCTTTCGTCTGGTAAATGTGACTGATGCCCCCGGACGGGTCATTTCGGGGCTGCGGTTATGTCGGGAAATGCGCGGTCGGGCTCGTGGTCGGGGTCACACCCGGTTGGGTGGCCTATCCTGGAGCGGGTACCCACCTGGGGTAGGGGAAGGCGGGCAGCGGTGCACGGTTACACGGAGGACAAGGACGCCTACCTGAAGCGGTTGCGGCGGATCGAGGGGCAGGTCCGGGGGTTGCAGCGGATGGTGGAGAACGACGAGTACTGCATCGACGTGCTGACCCAGATCTCCGCCGCCACCAAGGCGCTCCAGGCGGTGTCGCTGGGGTTGTTGGACGAGCACCTCAAGCACTGCGTGGCGCAGGCGGCGGCGCAGGGCGGGGAGGTGGCCGAGGAGAAGATCGCGGAGGCCTCGGCGGCGATCGCCCGACTGGTCCGCTCCTGACCCGCGACACGCCGCCCCGCGCGGCGGCGCGCTCGCCTGATCGAGTAGAGTCGTGCCACCGGCCCCCGTAGCCCAATCGGCAGAGGCAGCGGACTCAAAATCCGTCCAGTGTGCGTTCGAGTCGCACCGGGGGCACCACGCCTGACCAGCAATTCACGCTCATCCGCGCTGTTGTGCGCCGTCCCGTCGACCTTCGGTGGCGCCCGGCGCCCGCATTCCCCGCGCCCCGGCCCCGCCCCTCGGCGGCTTTTCGCACCCGGTTCCCCGCGGGACCGCCCGGCGCCTTGTGCGCGCGGCGCGCGGTCGCCGGGGTGTCCGAAGCGCCGGGGTTCTTTTGCCCGAAGGGGCGACACCGGGCGGGCTTCGGGGAAACCGTTCACCGTCGGTGCCCGACGCGGCGCGCGGTGCCCGAGGTGGAACGCGCGCAAACCCCTCCGGAGGGCAGTGCCCGCGCGGATGGCGGACGCGCGGGGGAATTACCGGAAGCGCGCGCGGCGCGGGCCCGGTGTTCACGTCCCGGAACCTTCCCGATCCGCATCGGGGCACCCCCTGGTGAACCGGAGGCGCGCACGGCGCGCGCCTTCGGGAGGTCGCCCACGAACCCGAAGTGATCGCGACGGGACGCGATCCGGTTCACCGCGGGTTCGCCCGAGAGAAAAGCACCCCCCGCGCACGGCCACACCCCGCTTTCACACCGCGAGGTGAGCGGCGCGGAACAACCGGGTGGCGCCGCGCGGGGGAGTGCCGGTCGCACCGGGAAAACCGGCGCGTCCGGGTGTTCGGAGTGGATCGAACGGTTCCGAGCGGCCCTCGGAAGAACACGCGCGGTGTTCCCCCGCCGACCCTCCTTCCGGCCGTCCCCTTCGGACTGCGCCGTTCCGTAGATCGTTTCCCGCCCGCGTCCGAACCGGGTCCTCGAACGGGGATGTCGCCTTCTTCACCCGACCGTGGGCGCGCCGAGCCCCCGGTTGATCTCCATCCCCGGTCGACCCGCCGTTCAACGTCCTCTCCCCGCCCCCCGCTCCTGAGCGCCACCCCTGACCGTTCCGGGTGAAGTGCTGAACACCACCGGGCAATAACGACCCCCGTACGGCTGTCCTGCCGTAGCCTCCGGGGGCCATTCAGAGGTACGACGGCGGGGACGCGCGGGGGTGTCGTGAGGGACCGGCAGCAGCGCCTGGAGCACATGAAGCGCACGTTCGAGGAGCAGTCGGCGAAAGCGGGCGACGTCCAGCGGGCGATGCGCGAGCTGCGCGGCCAGGGCAGGAGCCCCGACGGCGCGGTCACCGTGACCGCGGCCCCGTCGGGCGCGGTGGTCGACCTGCAGCTGACCGAGGAGGCGCTCAGACGCACCCCGTCGGCGCTGCGCGCGGACATCCTGTCGGCCATCCAGATGGCGACGCAGAACGCGACCCAGCTCCTGGACGACGCCGTGGGCCCGATCACGGGCAACCGGCTGGAGCGCATCAAGCAGGGCCTCCGCCACCGCGACCCCGCCCAGGAACCGGGCGACCGCTGAGGGGCGCCCGGTTCCTGGTGGCCGCCTACGCCTCGTCGTCGGTGGCGTCGTCGGTGCTGACGTCGCCGACGTCGACGACGGGGAGCAGGGAGCGGTGGTAGGCGAGGTACTCCGGGTTGATCTCGTGCCTGCGATCGCGGCGCAGCTTGCGCACGCTCGTCGGCTCGAAGACGTGCCGGACGTTGTACTCCTCGTCCACGTACACGGTGAACCAGTCGAACAGCTTGTGGCAGTTCGGGCACAGGCAGAGCAGGTTGTCCTCGGTGTCCGGACCGCCGTGAGCAGCGCCCAGCGCTTTGATGTGGGCGCCCTCGCTGTAGTACTGCCCCGGCCCGACCTGCAGGCGGAGGCCGCAGAACTGGCACTGGTCGTCGTGGATCGCCTTCACGCGCTTCACGATCTCCCGCAGGCGGACCGCCCGGTTCGAAGTGCTGGCGCGCCGCTCGGCGGCCTTCCCGCTCCGATCACCCTCTTCCGGGAGCGCCAGTCCTGCGGCCACGAGCAGCGGGGTCCGGTCCTCGATGTCGGCGAAGTGGTTCGCCGTGATCGTGTTGAAGATCCTCGCGCGCTGCACCGGGTTCTGGGCGGTCCTGCTGAACTGCGGGCTCAGACTCACGCGCTTGCCCTGGGCGCTCCCCGACCCGGGGAACCTCCAGTGCTCGCTGCGGCCTGGTGACCAAGGGGAATCACCGGCGGGCAGTCCGACGGCTTCGCAGACCTCCGCCAGTCCCTTCTCGATGGCCTCCGTCATGTGCTCCACGGGCTTGGGTGAGCCGATCTGCTTGCCAAGCGCCCAGAGCAGCGCTAGGGCGCTCTGGCGGCTGCTCCTCGGGGGCAGCAGGCTCTCCAGCAGGTCCGCGAACCTCTCGCTGGCGGAGCCCTTCCCCGAAGCGCCCTTGGGCCCACCCGACGACCCGCCGGAGGTGTCGCGATCCGGGGCCTCGGCCCCGAGCAGGTGCGCCAGCTCGGCGTGCTGGTCCGCGTCGAGCAGCGTCAGCGACCGGAGGTCCTTGCGGTTCACGGCCCGCTCGAGGAAGGCGCTCGCCTCCCAGGCGGGGGACAGGAGGCGGACGTCGCCGAGCGCCATCATGTGCATGAAGACCTCCTTCGGCTGCTCCCCGCCCCAGAGCGCCTTCGCGAGCGCCTCGTTCGTGAAGTCCCGGAGGATCACCGCCTCGGCGATGAACGCGCCGTGGGAGTAGAACAGCACGCGGTCGCCCACGCGCCGCCGCGCGATGGCGTTCGCCTTCGCGTTCCGCCGCGCCTCGTCGGCGGGCGTGCTCCCCCAGAACCTGGCCACCCCGTCGCCGTAGAGCTCCCTCAGCCCCGCCGCGTCGTCCCCCAGCACCCCCGCGTAGTCGTCGAGCAGCACCCCGTCGCGGACGGTCTTCGCGAAGTGCTCCTCCCCGGCCTTCCCGAAGCCCCTCGGCTGCAGGAGCAACTGCTGCCCGTTCTCCACATCCAGCACGACGAACCCCTCTCGCCTCAAGACCCGGACCGCGGCCTCCCTGCCGCCGCTGAACTCGCCCGGCTCCAGCACGTTCTTGCGGCCGACCAGCTGATACCTCTTCTTCACGTCGCCCCCCATGCGCCGGAGCCTATTCCGCGACACCGACAGGTGCCGGGGGTCACCGGGTCAGAGCAGGTTCCCGAGGAAGTCCTGGCTCTCCTCGTCCACGGAGAGGAAGCGGCATCCCCCGGTTCCTTGCGTCGCCAGCACCCAGTACGTGTTCAGCGCGTACCCCAGGTAGTCATCGGCGGAGACGTTCCGAAAGGGGCGGCCGTGGCTCGCGGAGGGTGCCCCGACCCACCGCCCGTCCCTGCGGGCCAGATCCGGGCCGATGATCACGTCGCTGTGCTCGTACTGCAGCGCCTGGCAGGTGTAGAGGCAGCCGATCTGCGCCTCGCCGTCCGGTCGGTCCGGCGACCACGGCCAGCAGAAGCCCGCGCTGATCCTGGCACCCGCGCCGCGCTCCACCGCTCCAGCTCCAGCGGCGTCTCGGCTATCCCGATTTTGTAGTCGTCCCCCGCGGTCTAGCGCGCGGGATCGCCGTTCGGGGCCAGCAGGGCGTCGAGCCAGTTCAAGTACCGCAGCGAACCACCGCAGCGGTACTGGCTCGTCAGCTCGAAGTGGGCGAACGAGGCGCCGAACCGGGTGGCGGCCTCTTGCAGCTCCGCGATGCCCACACCCTCGTTCGGGTGGATCGCCCTGGCGCTCGTCGAGGAAGAACACGCTCACCCGCGTGCTCCGGCTCAGGTCCGCGACGAGTGACCCGTTCCTGAGCAGCCGCTGGGCCTCGTCCACCAGCGGAACGACGGGACCCATGTCGCGCTGGCGCAGGTAGTCGGCCGGGTGCAGGAACAGTTCCTGGCACCGGTGCCGGAGAGGGGATCACCAGGTTTCTGCGCAATGTGCCGGACGGGGGTGAGGAACCTAGTCGCGGAGCCGCCGGAGCGCGGCAGGTCGGCGAGCAGCCACAGCGCGATCACCGTCTTGCCCGTGCCGGGACCACCGGAGACCGCGATGACCTTCCGCGAGCGCGTGAGGGTCGAGCGGACCGCCCGGCGGCGCGTTATGCAGCCCGGCGGCACCCCGGAACTCGAGGTCGATCGCGGCCTCGAGCTAGTGCTCCAGGTGGCACACGTAGCCGCAGGCCTGCTGGGCGGGGTGCGCGCTGGTCTGGCCGGTGCGCGCTGGTCTGCCCCCGGCCGAGACCTCGAGCCCGGTGGCCCAGTCGACCTCGCTCCACCGCTTCAGCTCCACCACCACGCCGGTCAGCCCGCCATTTGGCCGTGCGCCCAGCAAAGGCGTCAACGCGCTCCGAGCTGCCCGCCAGGGTGTACTCGAACAGCAGCGACAGGTCGTCGAGCCCGGCCCCCACGAGCGAGTCGCCCCGGACCGGCCAGCTGTTGCGCCAACTCCTGACCTCGGCCTCCTCCGAGGGCTGCCCGTGCTGCGAGGCGAAGCGCTCCGCGCACTCCCACGCGACCACGTCGACCGAGCCGTCGGACCAGTCCTTGATCCCCCGACCGTCCCCGAGCAAGTACATGATCCGCAGCTACCAGAGCCCCGCGCACCGGGCTCCGGGGCTTCGGGCACGGTGTTCCGATGCGCATGACCTCGGACTCAGAGGAACCGCTGAACGCCGGCTTCTCCGTCGTCCCGGACGGCGACGGGCTGGCCGTGGTGCTGGAGAGCTCCAGCGGTGCGGACCGCCAGCGGTCGAACGCCCGGACCCCGACTACCGCGCCGCGCTCGAACTGCTGCTGCGGCGCCTCGGCGACCTCGACGCCGTGCTGACCGCCGTGCTCGTGGACTCCAGCGTCGTGCAGCGCCTCTCCGAGGAGGAGCGCACCCTCCCCCTGGAGCGGCTGCCCCTCGCCGAGTGCTCCGACTTCCACAAGCTGCGCACCCGGCTCACCCGCCTCCAGCGGGGGATCGGGCAGCCCGCCGGGAAGGCGAGCAGCGGGAACGCCACCAGGCGCCTGCGGCTCCGGGTCGACGTGCCCGGACACACCGGGGGTGACGCCGCAGCCCTGCAAGCGCGCCTCGCCCGCTCCACCGCCAAGCCCCAGTCGGAACAGCCGCCCGCCGAGCGCCCCGCCCCCGACTACGACGTCGTCTGGCCCGCCAACAAGCTGCTGGTCGAGATCCGCGGCCTGCGGACCCGCTCCGCTGACGACCACAGCCTCCAGGAATCGCTCACCCTCCTCTGGGCCCTCGGCAGGCTGACTCGCGGTCGGGCGCGGCTCACCGCGTGGCCCGAGTTCGAGCGCGAGGTGGGGGACCTGCTGGTCGAGTTCGGCGAGAGCCGTACCCCCGGACACCCCTTCCGGCACCTCGCCTCCAGCCCGGACCTCTGGGAGACCCACGGCCTCGCCGACGTCCCGACGGCCACCGACACCGGGGCGCGCGCGGGCTTCCCCGAGCGGACCTTCACCGCGCTGACCAAGGACCGCCTCCTGCGCACCCAGGTCATCGCCGTGCTGGCCAATGCCTACCTCGGCGACGACGCGCAGGCCGTGCTCACCAGGGTCGGTCTGGGCACCGCGGACCTCGACCGCCCCGCGACCGCCACCACCCGCGTCGAGCAGACCGCCCTGCGGAGCCTGCTCCTCGACGGTCGTGACGCCGCCCCGTGCGCCCTCTGCGGCGACGAGTACCCGGTCGGGAGCCTGGTCGCCGCGCACATCAAGCGCCGATCCGCCTGCACCCCCGAGCAGAAGCTCGACCTCGCCAACGTCGCCATGCTCGCCTGCGCCCTGGGCTGCGACCACCTCTACGAGCAGGGCCACCTCACCGTCGCCCCCGACGGCCGCGTCCGCGTCGCCGACACCACCTACCCCGCCGTCCGCGCCCGCCTCGCCGAACTCGACGGCCGCCACGTCCCCGCGCACACCCCGGAATCGCGGGACTACTTCGAGTGGCACGCCACCACCATCTTCAAGAAACCTGTCGGACCCGTCGGCTAGCCTTGCCCAATGGCTTCCAGCGACGCGGGTGAGGTCCTGCGGAGGGTCTTCGGGTACGAGTCTTTCCGCGGTGACCAGGGCGAGATCGTCGAGCACGTCATCGGTGGCGGCGACGCGCTCGTCCTCATGCCCACCGGCGGCGGCAAGTCGCTCTGCTACCAGATCCCCTCCCTGGTCAGGCCCGGTGTCGGGGTCGTCATCTCGCCGCTGATCGCGCTCATGCAGGACCAGGTCGACGCCCTGCGCGACGTCGGCGTGCGCGCGGGCTTCCTCAACTCCACCCAGTTCCCCGACGAGCGCCAGCTCGTGGAGTCCGAGTTCCTCGCGGGCGAGCTGGACCTGCTCTACCTCGCCCCCGAGCGCCTGCGCCTGGACGCCACGACCCGCCTGCTGGAGCGCGGCGACGTCGCGCTGTTCGCGATCGACGAGGCGCACTGCGTCGCCCAGTGGGGCCACGACTTCCGCCCCGACTACCTGGCCCTGTCGCACCTCAAGGAGCGCTGGCCGGACGTCCCGCGCATCGCCCTCACCGCGACCGCCACCAAGGCCACCCACGCCGAGATCGCCACCCGGCTCGGCCTGGAGGACGCCAAGCACTTCGTCGCCAGCTTCGACCGCCCCAACATCCAGTACCGGATCGTCCCCAAGAACGAGCCGAAGAAGCAGCTCCTCAAGCTCCTGCGCGACGAGCACGCGGGCGACTCCGGCATCGTCTACTGCCTGTCCCGCAACTCCACGGAGAAGACCGCGGAGTTCCTGGTGGACAACGGGATCGCGGCCCTGCCGTACCACGCGGGCCTGGACGCGGGCACGCGCGCGGCCAACCAGTCGCGGTTCCTGCGCGAGGACGGCCTGGTCATGGTCGCGACCATCGCGTTCGGCATGGGCATCGACAAGCCGGACGTCCGGTTCGTCGCGCACCTGGACCTGCCGAAGTCCGTCGAGGGCTACTACCAGGAGACGGGCCGCGCGGGCCGCGACGGGCAGCCGTCCACGGCGTGGCTCGCGTACGGGCTGCAGGACGTGGTGCAGCAGCGCAAGATGATCGAGGACTCGCAGGGCGACCAGGAGTACCGCCGCCGCCAGGCGCAGCACCTGGACGCGATGCTGTCGCTGTGCGAGGCCGTCGACTGCCGCCGCGCGCGACTGCTGGAGTACTTCGGCCAGAGCGGCGAGCCGTGCGGCAACTGCGACACCTGCCTCGCCCCGCCGGAGACGTGGGACGGCACGGTGCCCGCGCAGAAGGTGCTGTCCACGGTCGTCCGGCTCAAGCGCGAGCGCAGGCAGAAGTTCGGCGCGGGCCAGATCATCGACATCCTGCTCGGCCGCAAGACCGCGAAGGTCATCCAGTTCGACCACGACTCGCTGTCGGTGTTCGGCATCGGCGAGGAGCTGAACGAGAGCGGGTGGCGCGCGGTCGTGCGGCAGCTGCTCGCGCAGGGGCTGCTGGCGGTGGAGGGCGAGTACTCGACGCTGACCACCACGCCGGGCAGCGACGAGGTGCTGTTCCAGGGCCGCAAGGTGCTGATGCGCCGCCAGCCGGAGCGGGTCGAGAAGGTCCGCACGGCGCGCGGCGGCGGCAAGCAGCGCGTGGACCAGCTGGAGCTGTCGCCGGAGCAGGAGGAGGTCTTCGAGAGCCTGCGGACCTGGCGCGCGGCCACGGCGAAGGAGCAGGGCGTGCCCGCGTACGTGATCTTCCACGACGCGACGCTGCGCCAGATCGCGAGCACCGCGCCGAGCACGCTGGACGCCCTGGGCGGCATCAGCGGGGTCGGTGAGAACAAGCTCGCGAAGTACGGCCAGCAGATCCTCGACACCCTGAACCCGTGACCACAGGAGACCGCTTCGAGGGCGGGAAGACCGGCGGTGGACGGCGGAAGGGCGCTCGCGGGAAGCCGACCGGTGGTGCGAAGGGCGGCGCGTCGGGCGCTGGTGGCGCCAGGTCCGGCCGCGCGACCGGGGGCCGCGCGACTGGTTCTCGCGCAGGTGGCTCTCGCGCAGGTGATCCTCGCCCGACCGGCTCCCGCGCGGCCGGTTCCTCCGCCGACCGAGGCCGACCAGCCCCGATCGACCTGGTGCTCGAACCGCCCCGCGAGTGGCAACCGCTGCGCGCCGACTGCTCGCGCTGCGCGGGCCTGTGCTGCGTGGTGCCCGAGTTCGCCGCGTCCTCGGACTTCGCGATCACCAAACCGGCCCGCACCCCGTGCCCCAACCTGGGCCCGGACTTCCGCTGCGGCATCCACACGCGCCTGCGCGCCACCGGTTTCACCGGCTGCACGGTGTACGACTGCTTCGGCGCGGGCCAGCACGTCACGCAGGTCGTGTTCAACGGCCGCGACTGGACCGACCCCGAGGTCGCCGGCCGCCTGTTCGAGGTGTTCCCGGTGGTGCGAACGCTGCACGAGGTCCTGAACTACCTGGTCGAAGCCGCCGCGCGCCTGCCCGAGGGCGGCCTGCGCGCGGAGGTCGTCGAGGCCCGCGCGGACCTGGAGGCCCTGCTGTCCCAGGGCCCCGACGTCCTGCGGCGCACCAACCCGGAAGCCCGCCGCCGCGAGGTGAACACCCTCCTGCTGCGCGCCAGCGAGTCCCTCCGGGCCCCCGCGTCCCGCAGACCGGACCACCGCGGCGCGGACCTGATCGGCCGCTCGTTCGCCGGAGCGGACCTGCGCGGCGCGTCGCTGCGCGGAGCCCTGCTGATCGGCGCCGACCTGCGCCGCGCCGACCTGCGCGGCGCAGACCTCATCGGCGCCGACCTGCGAGGCGCGGACCTGCGCGGAACCGACCTGCGCGACACCCTGTTCCTGGTCCAGTCCCAACTGGACGCGGCCAAGGGCGACCACACCACCACCCTCAGCCCACCCCTGATGCACTCCCAGCACTGGCCCACAAACCCCACCCGTGGCTGAGTAGCCCCCGCAGTTGATCAACCGCCAGCCGCTGAGCACCCGCCCGCAGTTGAGCACATACCCGCAGCTGAGCACTCACCCCAGTTGAGCAGCCACAAGCCGCTGAGCTCTTAGAGCCCGCCGAGCCCTTCGAGCCCGGCCCTCGGTGCCCACTACCCCTGGCGTGCCCACCGAGCTTCGGCGCTCACCGACTTCGGCGCTCACCGGCGCCGATGCTCACCGGCGCCGGTGCTCACCAGCGCCGGTGCTCACCGGCTCCCGCGCTTACCGGTCCCCCACGCTCATCGAACCTCGCGCTCACCCTTTGGCGGAATCCCCGCCGGGCCTGATCTGCCGCGCCAGTTCGGCCAGGTCCGCAGGGTCGCACGCGGCGAGGTGATCACGCACCACGGCGTGCGGGAACCGCTGGTCACCGACCAGCAGCAACCGGTCCCGAGCGGTCTGCGCCAACGCCCCGCGCCCCAGCGGCAACTCGTCCAGCGCGAGCGGCTTGGCCAGCACCTCGGCGACCCGGTCGACCGGCCGAACCACCAGCGGCAGCACCAACAACCCGACCAGCACCCCGACCGACGGCGCCAACGCCCCACCCGGCTCCACCACCGCCCCCGCCCCCAGCGCGCCCACGACCCCGAGCGCGCCCGCACCGGGAAGCCACCGGTGCGCACCGCTCACCGCGACCCCGAACCCCGTGCCAGCCCGGAACCGCGACCGCCCGAGCTCCGAAACGGCATCGTCGGACGGCGCACTGCCCGATGACGAGCCATCCGATGACGAGCCATTCGATGACGCGCTGCCGGATGGCACGCCGCCAAGCGCTGCGCTGGCTGACCCGACCCCGCCGGGAACCCGGTCCGCCCGCTCCCAGTCCGCTGGCAGTCCGGCCCACACCTCCTCGACCCCACCCAGGAACACCCCCACGACCGCAGCGGCGCCGAGCGCGGAACCCAAGGCCACCAGCAGGGGCTCACCGGGCCCGGTCAGCACCATCACCGACGCGGGCACGAGGGCGCACGCGATCGCCCAGTACCGGTCGCGCAGCAGCGCCAGCGCCAACCCGAACGCCACCGCCACCACCAACCCGTACCGCAACGCCCACGGCCACGGCGTGATCAACCAGACCAGCAGCCCACCACCAGCGGCGAACAGCCCGGCGACCACCGCGCCCACGACAAAACCCGTTGCCGCCCAACGGAAACCCCGAAGCGACTCACCCCGGTTCCGCTTGCCCTGACCGGACCCGTCGGCACCCGGACCCCGCCCCACCGGGAACCGTCCCCAGGGCAGCGCGGCCGACGCCAGTGCCAGGACGACCGCGGGCAGCACGCCGACCGCGACCCCCACGACCAGGCAGGTCGCCGCCACCGCGCCGGCCAGCGCGCCCGGCACCACGCGTCCGAACAGGCGCCGCACCACGTCCGGCCCCACGAAACCCAGCCACCCCGTCCGGTGCGGCAGGCTGCCGCGTGCCAGCAGGTCCCGGTGCTGCGGCGCCGCCGCCACGCGCGCCAGGAACCGCAGCGCCCGCAGCAAGCGCTCCGCCCTCGGCACCCGCGACACCGCCTCG
This sequence comes from Actinosynnema pretiosum, assembly GCF_002354875.1. Classification (GTDB taxonomy): domain Bacteria; phylum Actinomycetota; class Actinomycetes; order Mycobacteriales; family Pseudonocardiaceae; genus Actinosynnema; species Actinosynnema auranticum. The sequence continues at coordinate 6,501,484 of NZ_CP023445.1, read as the reverse complement.
GCCACGTAGGTGTCCAGCACGCCCCGCCGGTAGTCGACCCGTCCGGCCCGGCGCGCCAGCACCAGCAGACCGAGGGCGAGCGGGGTCCGCAGCTCGGCCCACAGCTCCGGCTGCTTCTCCAGCTCGTCGCGCAACCCCGCCACGCGCGGCCCGCACGCGGCGAGCAGCGCCTGCACGTCCCCGCGGCGCACCTGATCGACCCTGACGACCTCGTGCTCGGGCAGGCCGGGGAGATCCGCGTCCCGGCTGCACAGCGCGAACTGCGCCACCCCGAGAGCGGACACCTCGGCCAGGCAGCGCGCCCGCTCGGCGCCGGACAGCTCGTCCAGCCCGTCGAACAGCAGCGCGAACCGCCTGTCCGCCAACCACACCCGACCCAACCGAGGGCTGATCCGGTAGCGCGACTCGACCCGCGCCAGGAGCCACTCGGTGAAACCAGTATCCCCCTGCCAGGCGGCCAGGTCCACCACCACGGGCAGGGGTCTTGCGGCGTCGTCGCGCGCCCGTTCCAGCAGCGCCTCGGCCAGTTCCAGCAGCAACGTCGTCTTGCCCGCCCCGGCCTCGCCCACCACGACCAGCGGCGCGCGCATCCTGGTCGGCAGCGACGGCCCGACCTTCGGCGCGACCCCGAGCTTCAACCGCACCTGCGCGGCCAGCGCCCGATCCCGCTCCGCGCGCACGAACCGCTCCACCCGCTCCAGCGCGGCCTCCCGGTTGGCCGGGTGGTGCGGCCTGCGCTGCCGCCACCGCTCGGCCAGCGGCTCCCACGCCACCAGCCCGGCCGCGACCGCGCACAGCCCGGCGAGCGCGGGCCACAACCACGGCGCGAGCGGCCCGAGCACCCTGGGCGCGGACCCTCCGGTGGCCGCGTTGAACGCGGTCGGGACGAGCACCAGGAGCACCACGGCGCCCACGGTCGACAGGGCGGCGGTGCGCGCGGTTCGGGCGAGCTGGCGGGAATCCATGCGGTCCTCTCGGCGGCTCCGGACGACGGTAGTGCGCAGGGAGCGCTCCCGGGTAGGACTCGCGCCGCTTGTAGGGGCGGACCTGTCAGGATGATCACGAACCGGTTGCGGGAAGCGCTTTCCACCCGTCCTGACCAGGAATTCCGACACCTGCGATTCGGACCGCACGATCGGCCGGCCGCCATCCGGAGGTGCTGCGGAACCGGCGCACGGCCGCACCGCGACGGAGCCCTGCGGACGCACGCGAGCACCCCGCCGGACGCGCCCGCCCCGCCCCGCGCGCCGTTCCGCCGAGCACCCGAGGGCACAACGGAGCACCCCGCGCGGTGCACGGGCCATCAGCGGGACGAATGCGCCCGAGCCCCGCCGGAGCCGTGAGCCCGAGTCCGCCGAAGCCGCGCGCGGGCCCCGACCAGCTGGGCCGCAGGAACACGACCAACCCGACCCGCAGCCGCCGGTCGACCAGCCGACCCCCGCGCGCGCCGAGGACGCGGGACCTCACTCCCGCAGGAACCCCACCACCACCCGGTTCACCTCGTCGGGCCGCTCCAGGTACCCGTAGTGCCCGGCGTCCGCCACCTCCGCGTACCGCGCGCCGGGGATCGCGTCCGCCACCTCGCGCCCCAGGTGCGGTGGCACCAGCCGGTCGTCCGCGAACCCCACCACCAGCGTCGGCGCGGTGATCCCCCGGTAGGCGTCCAGCCGGGGCTCGAACTCCGCCAGCTCCAGCTGCGCCCTGACCCCCGCGTCCACCCCCTGCTCGGTGAACTCCAGCAGGTCCAGCCAGTCCCGCGCCGCCACGGGGTCCCGCAGCGTCGCGGGCGACAGGTTCGACAGCGCCGACACCGCCGCCCGGTGCGCCGGGGGAGTGGTCACGCCCCGGTCGAACAGCTCCCGCTCGCCGCGCGACAGCGCCACCTGCAGCGGGTCCGTGCGCCCCGCCGTGGCCAGCAGCACCAGCGAGCGCACCAGGTCCGGCCGGGCCAGCGCCAGCTCCTGCGCCACCCGCGCGCCCAGCGACGTCCCGACCACCCGCGCCGGACCGCCGAGCCGCTCGACCAGCGCGGCCACGTCCCCCACCAGGTCGTCGATCGTGAACCCGCGCGCGTCGGCGGGGAACACGCCCCGGTTGTCGGGCGTGGCCACCTGGAACCCGGCGGCCACCAGCGCCGGCACCTGGTGCGCGTGCCACACCCGCCCGGACGCCCCGGTGCCCATCACCAGGACGACCAGCTCGCCCTCCCCGGACACGTCGTACCGGACGGTGGTCCCGTTCAGCTGCTCGGTCGGCATGGGCGCAGGTTAGCGACCGGCCCGGCGGGAACCGCGCACCGCCGTTATGGTCGCGCCATGAGGCGCGCCATCCTGTCCGGGTCCTCCTTCGAGGAGAGCATCGGGTACGCCCGCGCGGTCGTCGACGGCGAGTGGGTGCACGTCTCGGGCACCACCGGGTTCGACTACTCGACCATGACGATCGCCGACGACGTGGTGGCGCAGGCCGAGCAGTCGCTGCGCAACATCGCGGACGCGCTCGCGCAGGCGGGGACCACGCTCGCCGACGTGGTCCGCGTCCGCTACTACCTGCCCGACACCGCGGACTTCGAGCCGTGCTGGCCCGCGCTGCGCGCCGCGTTCGGCGAGAGCAGGCCCGCCGCGACGATGCTCAGCTGCGGCCTGGCCGACCCGAGGATGCGCATCGAGATCGAGGTCACCGCCCGGAAGGCCCGTTAGCGGCCCACTCGATGGCCGGGCAGTGGTCCATGACCACGTCCAGCCCGGCCGCCGTGGTCCGCTCGTACGCGGCCCGGTCGACCACGCCCAGCTGGAACCACACCGCCTTCGCGCCGATCGCGACGGCCTCGTCGGCGCTCTCGCCCGCGACCTCGGACCGGCGGAACACGTCCACGCAGTCCACCGGGAACGGGACGTCGGCCAGCGAGGCGTAGCCCCGCTCCCCGAGCACGGTCGCCGCCGAGGGGTGCACGGGCACGATCTTCTTGCCCTGCTGCTGGAGGAACCGCGCGACCCCGTAGGCGGGTCGGTCGGGGTTGTCGCCCAACCCGACCACCGCCCACACCCGGCAGTCGGCGAGCACGCGGCGGATCGTCGTGGTGGTGTCCCCGGCTGCGCGCTCCGCAGTCGGGTCCTTCTCAGCGGACTCCCGTTCGGCCATGCTTCCAGGGTAGGCCCGCCCGAGGCCGACCGGACCGACCGAGACGATCCCCGGCCCTCCCTCGGCGCCGGGGTTTCGGAGAGGACCCCCGCACCATGCGCCTGCCCGCGCTCGCCGTGACCGCCCTGCTGGTCGCGGCGCTCCCCGCAACCGCCCTCGCGTCCCCGAACACCGCGGCGTCCCCGAACGCCCTCGCGTCCCAGAACACCGCGGCGGCGGCCGAATCCGGCCTCCACTACCTCCAGAGCGCCACGAACGGCCTGAACGCCTCGGCGTCCGCGAGCCCGGTCCCGCTGCGCCGCCCGAAGGGCAACGAGGACCGCCAGCAGTGGAACGTCGTCGGCGACACCCTCCAGGAGGGCGGTCGCTGCCTCGGCCGCTCCGGCGACCAGGCCGTCCTGCTGGCCTGCGACAGCGCGGACGCCCGCTGGGAGGTCGTCGCCGAAGGCGCGTCCCGCGTGCTCAAGGTCCCCGGCCAGAGCCGCTACCTGACCACCGAGGGCGAGCAGGCCCGCGTGGGGACCCGGCGCGACACCTGGTTCCTGAACCCGGTGAGCCCGACCCGCGTCGCCGTGCCGCAGGACGGCAGCCGCAGGCTGGACCAGGTCACCTTCCTGACCGCGCACAACGCCTACGCGAACGGCGTGGACGGCGGGTTCGCGCCGCCGTTCATCAACCTCGCGCCCAACCAGGCGCGCGGCGTCGAGCAGCAGCTGGCGGACGGGGTGCGCGCGTTCCAGCTGGACGTCCACCAGACCCCGGACGGCGCGATCCTGTGCCACAACAGCTGCACCCTGGTCAGCGGCCCGGTCGCGCTGAACGTGGACCTGCGGCGGCTCGTGGACTTCCTGGGGCGCAACCCGAGCGAGGTCGTGACGGTGTTCCTGGAGGACTACGTCTCGGTGGACGTCCTGCGCGCCGAGCTGGCGAAGGTGCCGGGCCTGGCGAACGTGCTGTTCCGCCCCGACCAGGCGGGCGTGCGGCAGAACGGGTGGCCGACGCTGGACGCGCTGCGCGCCTCGGGCAAGCGGCTGCTGATCTTCAGCGACGAGCCGGGCCGGGACTCGCTGGGCGCCATGTTCCAGCCGGACTGGACGGTGGAGAACTACTGGTCCATGGGCGCGGGCGTCGGCAACTCGGACTGGTCCTGCTACAGCCGCTGGTCGACCCCGCTGACCCGCACCGAACCGGGCTTCACGCCGCTGTTCGTGATGAACCACTTCCGCGACGTGCCGTTCACCGGGACGGCGACCTCGGACAACGGCAAGCTGGCCGACCGCGCCCGCCGCTTCTGCGAACCGGCCGCCCGCAAGACCCCGAACTACCTGGCGGTGGACCACTACCACCTGGGCAACGCGCTGTCGGCGGTCGCGGAGCTGTCCCGCGACCGCTTCCAGGCGGGCACCAGCTGACCGCTGCCCGACCGCTGACCGCTGACCGCTGTCTGACCGCTGCCTGATCGCTGACCACCGCTCGCTGCCTGACCGCTGGGTGGCTCGCGCCGGGCAGCCCGCACTGGAAAACCCGTGCCGGGCTGCCCGCTCCGCTCCGAGGGCGCGCTCGACCGCCCGGCCACGCGCGTCGCGTCGCCGGGTCGGTGCGGCTGCCAGACCCGCGCCACTGCCACTGCCGGACCAGCGCCACTGCCGGAGCTAGTGCCAGTCCCACTTCCGGAGCCAGTCCCACTTCCGGTGCCCAGCCGCCAGCGCCGGGTTGGTCGCGCTCACCCGAGCGCGACCAACCCGGTCACTCGCCCTTCGCCCCGTCCGCGAGCTCCCTGAGCAGGTCGAGCTGCCCCACGTGGCGCGCGGTCTCCTGGGCCACGTGGGACAGCACCCAGCGCACCGTGCGACCCGGCAGGTCGTCCCGATCCGCTCCCCGAACCGGGTCGCCGGGGCGCAGACCGGCCAGCGACCGCGCGCCCAGGGCCCACTCCTCCCGGTACGCGGCCAGCACGGACTCCACCGTGTCCTCCTCGGCGACCAGCCACGAGGCGTCGGCGTCCGCGCCCCACAGCTCCGGCGCGCCGCTCCCGCCCGCGATGATCGACACCCACCAGCGCTCGACCGCCACCAGGTGCTTCACCACGCCCAGCGGGCTCACCACCGGCGAGGTCGGCAGCGGCGCGCGCACCGCCAGCTCGCGCGACAACCCGTCGACCTTGCCCACCACCGTGAGGCGCAGGAAGTCCAGGAACTCCACGGCGAGCCGCAGCTCGTCGTCCGCCGCAGCCCCTGGCCAGACCCGCTCGTCGCCAACCATGCCGAGGACCCTAACGGCCCGAGCCCACCGGCGAGCGCGCGAGCGCGCGACAGCAGCCGGGCGTCCACATCGGACCCCGGACGACCCGGCGCTGCGAACTGTAGCGACGGGCACCGACAAAAACCGGCTGGCACCGACAACGCAGACAGCACCGACAACGCAGACAGCACCGGCAACGCAGACAGCACCGGCAGCCCCGACCAGAACGGCGTCAGCGCGCGCTGGCCGGAAAACCCCGCTGGCCGAAAACCCCGCCGACCGCGCCGCCCCCGCTGGTACCCTCGAAGCCGGGCGTCCGGGTGGGGCGCCGGGCTGGAGCCGCTCCCCGGCAGAGGGCGGCAGATCCGCCGCAGGGCGCAGGCGCCCCCTTCCCGACGCGCCACCTCCGATCCACCCCCAGAAGCGACGCCACAGCGTCCTTGTTCGCCGAGCCGGGCGGCGGGAACGAGGACCGCCATGTCGAAGACGTCGTTGACCGACCGCCTCGTCGCCCTGCGCAGGGCCGAGACCGGCGAGAACACCTCCCAGGCCGTGCCCGCGGTCCGGGCCGTCCTGTCCGACCTGCCCGACGGGCGGCGTGAGCACCTGGTCGACGCCCTCAACGGCGCGGGCGACGCCCGAGGCCTGCTGATCCCGGAACCGGCCTCCCGCGAGCAGCGCGAGCTGGAGTGCGCCGTCCTCCAGGCCGCCACCGAGGCGGGCTCGCACCTCCAGCTGCGCCCGCCCGCGAGCATGGTGCGCCCGGCCCACGCCTTCCGCGCCGCCGAACCCGGCCCGCACGGCCTGCGCCTGCACCTGGCCGAGCACGCGCTCGGCCCGCTCCTCTACGAGCTGCTCCCCAGGCTGGAGGACGACGGTGGCGTCTCCGGCGTCCCCGGCCTGCGCGTGCGCAGGCGCCCGCGCTCGATCGAGCTCCTGATCCCCGGCAGCCCGGCGGGCGTGGTGTTGGCGGGCGTGGACGAGGCGCTGTGGCGGGAGGGCATGGCCTACGTCCGCACCCTCCTGCGCGACCGCGACCTGTCCCACCGCTTCGCCGAGGGCGACCTGCACGAGTCCGAGCGCGCCCACCTGGCCGAGTTCCCCCGCCGCTCCGGCCTGGCCGCCTCCGCCCTGCGCAGGCCTGCGCTCCTGGCCGCGGCGCCGTGGACGCGCACCCTGGCGCGGGACGACCAGTGGTGGCTGGAGTGGCCCGAGGGCCCCGCGCTGCCCGCGGTCGCGCAGCGGCTGGTTCACCCGGTGGTGGGCATCCCCGGACTGGTGGCGACAACCGCCTCCCGCGAGAGCGCGACGCTCTCCGACGGCTGGTGGAGCTTGCACGTGCGGGTGGTCCCAGGCCCTGATCCGGCGAACGAGGAGGCGCTGGCCGCCATGGAGTGGCCCCCCGGCGTGACCGGCTGGTCCACCCGCTAGCCGGGGGCGACATTTGCCGGGAGAACTCCGGGGGAATTGCCCCCGCCCGCGAGTTCACCCGGACGGGAAAACGTTTGGCCGACTCACGGAAGAGAGCGCGCTTTCGTTAGCGGAATGCGCGCGAGTGACCGGGCCGCGCACCGCGCGGGCGCCACGCCCCGTGCTCGGCACGTTCCGTGACCAGGGGTTCGCGGACACGTTCGGTGAGCGGCGCGGCCGGTTCCAACCCCCTTGAGGGGGTGGTCGGGCCAATCGTTTGCAGGGGTCGTCCGGGCGGCGGGAACCCGGCGGGCGCCCCCGAGCGTTGTGCCGGTGCGCGGACCGCTCCCGGAGCCGTCCGCGCTCGGTGCGGAGGGGTGACCGGAGGTCGCCCGGTGGGGTGGTCGACGTGCGGCCACCCCACCCGTCCGCCCGGTCGTACGACCGCCCGCTGCGCCGAGGGGCGGCTCGGGGTCATCCGGACGGGGTGGCGCGCGTGCGTCGACACCCCGTCCGCCTTCGCGCGCGCCCGCGAACGTCCGCTGGGCGGGATCGGCGTGTTACCGGCGGGTTAACTTCACCGGAGGGTCCTCCGGGCGGTGTCGGTGATCACGGACCGGTCCCCACGTGGTCCGGTCCCGCCACCGGTAGACTCGCCCTTCGCCCGTCGCATCCGCGTCGGACCTCAGCACACAGCGTCAGGAGGACCCCGGTGACCCAGGCTGCCGAGGCCCAGTCCCAGGCCGCGCCGCGCCGCGTGCTCGTGGCCGAGGACGAGGCCCTGATCCGGCTCGACCTGGTCGAGATGCTCCGCGAGGAGGGCTACGAGGTGGCCGGTCAGGCCGCCGACGGCGACGAGGCGATCACGCTGGCCAAGGAGCTGCGCCCCGACCTGGTCATCCTCGACGTGAAGATGCCCAAGGTCGACGGCATCGAGGCCGCGTCGGTCATCGCGGGCGAGCGGGTGGCCCCCGTCGTCATACTGACCGCCTTCAGCCAGCGCGACCTGGTCGAGCGGGCCCGCGACGCGGGCGCCATGGCCTACCTGGTCAAGCCCTTCGCCAAGCGCGACCTGGTGCCCGCGATCGAGCTGGCCATGAGCCGGTTCTCCGAGCTCCAGGCGCTGGAGCTGGAGGTCGCGGGCCTCAACGAGCGCCTGGAGACCCGCAAGGTCGTCGAGCGCGCCAAGGGCCTGCTGATGACCAAGCAGAACCTGAGCGAGCCCGAGGCCTTCCGCTGGGTCCAGCGCACCGCCATGGACCGCCGCACCACCATGAAGGCAGTGGCCGAGGCCGTCATCGAAAACTTCGGCTGAGCCTGCCGGACCGATCCACTCCGCAGACCCCGGCGTTACCTGAACGGGTAACTCCGGGGTTCTCGCATGTCCATTGTCGGTTACCCTCTGCAAGAGTAGGGTGACCATTCGCTATTTGATCCGAACTTGACGTTGTTAACGCGCGTGAATTTTTCGGTGACTACCGTCACGATGTGGACACAGAGCAGGCAGGCCACCTGTTCACGGAACGCAACTGAAGCTACGTTCCTGCCCTAACTCCACGCCCCCATGTGTCGGGGGTCCTCCGCTTCTCGGCGGAACGGTTGTGGTTGGTGTCATGGGAGGTATTCCGGTGTCAGGAGCACGACTCGGCCGAGTGCTGGCGCTCGCAGCGGCGTCCTCGCTGGTGCTCGCGGCATGCGCGGGCGGCGGCGGCAGCAGCAGCACGGGCAGTGGCGACGGCGACACGGTCAAGATCGGGTTCATGGGTGACCTCACCGGTGAGAACTCGGCGATCGTGATCCCGCCGCGCAACGGGGCGAAGTTGGCGGTCGACGAGTACAACGCCAAGAACCCCAAGGTGAAGATCGAGCTCGTCGAGTACGACAGCCAGGGCAAGCCCGAGCAGGCCACCTCGCTCATCACGAAGGCCGTCGGTTCGGACAAGATCTCGGCCCTGATCGGCCCGGCCTTCTCCGGCGAGTCCAAGGCGATCGGCGGTGTGCTGGACCAGAACAAGATCCCCAGCATCTCCCCCTCGGCCACCAACCCCGGCCTGGCCGCCAACGGCTGGTCGTTCTGGCACCGCGTCGTGGCGAACGACGACGACCAGGGCCCCGGCATCGCGGACTTCCTGGTGAAGGCGAAGAGCCCGAAGAAGGCCTTCGTGCTCTCCGACGACCAGGAGTACAGCACCGGTCTGGCGGACGCCGTCGCGAAGGCGTTCGAGGGCGCGGGCGTCGCGGTCGAGAAGGACCGCTTCTCCAAGGACGCCTCGGACTACTCGTCCGTGGTCACCAAGGTCGCCTCGGCCAACCCCGACGTGATCGTCTACGGCGGCTACTACGCGCAGGCCGGTCGCCTGCTCAAGCAGCTGCGCGACAGCAACGTCACCGCGCCGTTCGCCTCCGGTGACGGCTCGCTCGACGCGCAGCTCGTCTCCGCCGCGGGCGCCCAGGCCGCCGAGGGCGCGATCCTCGCCTGCCCGTGCAACATCCCGTCGGCCGACGTGACCGGTCCGCTGAAGACCTTCTACGACAACTACAAGAAGGCCACCAACGCCGACCCGGCCATCTACGCGACCGAGGGCTACGACGCCGCGACCGCGTACATCAAGGCGATCGAGGCGGGCAACACCACCTCGGAGAAGATCAACGACTTCCTGAAGACCGCGGACTTCGAGGGCGTCTCCAAGCCGATCAAGTTCAAGGCGAACGGCGAGCCCGAGAACAACGCCATCTTCATCTACCAGGTCAAGGGTGGCGTGCTGAAGCTGCTGGGCGCGGCCGACGAGGCCAAGCTCGAGGGCTGATCTCCCGGACGGTCACAGGCAAGGAAGCGCTGGGGAGCGGGCAGCCGTCGCACCGCGACGGCGCCGCTCCCCTCGTGCACTGCGACGTTTTCTCTCCCCGCCCCGTCTCGTGAGGCAGACCAGTCATGCTTGAAGATTTGACCAACCAGTTCCTACCCAGCACGGTGGGTGGACTGGTGATCGGCTCCATCTACGCGCTCGTCGCCCTGGGCTACACGATGGTCTACGGCGTCCTCCGCCTGATCAACTTCGCGCACTCCGAGATCTTCATGATCGGCACCATGGCGTCGCTCGTGACGATCACGGCGATCGCGCCCGCCACCCCGCTGACGGGCGTCGCCCTCATCGGCGTGATGGTGCTGCTCATCCTGGTGTCCGGCGCCGTCTCCGGCGGCGCCGCGGTGCTCCTGGAGTTCGTGGCCTACCGGCCGCTGCGCCGCAAGGGCGCGACCCGCCTGACCGCGCTCATCTCCGCGATCGGCGCCTCGCTGTTCCTGCAGGAGCTGTTCGCGCTCGTCATCATCCCGTGGCTGACCGGCAAGCCGGGGCGCAACCAGCAGTCCGCGGCCCGCATCGTCGACCGCGAGACCCTCTTCACCATCGGCAACGCCGACGTGCGCACCGACCACGTCATCGTGATCGTCGCCGCCATCGTCATGATGGTCGCGCTCGACCGCCTGGTGAACCAGACCAAGATCGGCCGCGGCATCCGGGCCACCGCCCAGGACCCCGAGGCCGCCGTGCTGATGGGCGTCAACATCGACACCATCGTGCGCATCACGTTCCTGCTCGGCGGCACCATGGCCGGTGTCGCGGGCGCGCTGTACCTGATGGAGTACGAGAACACCGTCTACAACGTCGGCTTCGTGCTGGGCATCAAGGCGTTCACCGCCGCGGTCCTCGGCGGCATCGGCAACCTGCGCGGTGCGCTGCTCGGCGGCATCACGCTCGGCCTCATCGAGAACTGGGGCGCCATCTTCCTCGGCTCCGAGTGGAAGGACGTCATCGCGTTCACCGTCCTGGTGATCGTCCTGATGTTCCGCCCGACGGGCATCCTCGGCGAATCCCTCCAGAAGGCCCGCGCATGAAAGGCAACGCTGTGTCTGGCAACTCGAACCCGTTGAGGCGCGTCGGCGCGCTGTTCGACGGCCTGAGGGACTGGTGGGAGCACGCCAAGACCTGGCAGCGCTACCTGGTCTACCTCGGCGCGATCGTCTTCGCCCTGATCCTGCCCGCCCCGTGGATCGGCTCGTTCATGTCGCCCGGCGCGGACTGGACGACCGTGCTGATCTACCCGGTCGGCGTCTACATCCTGCTGGCCGTCGGCCTGAACATCGTGGTGGGCCAGGCGGGCCTGCTCGACCTCGGCTTCGTCGCGTTCTTCGCGATGGGCGGCTACTCGGTGGCCTACTTCGGCACCCAGTACGGCTGGAACTACTGGGCCACCATCGTGATCGGCATCGGCCTGGCCGCCGTCTCCGGCGTCGTCCTCGGCGCCCCGACGCTGCGCCTGCGCGGCGACTACCTGGCCATCGTCACGCTCGGCTTCGGCGAGATCGTCCGGATCACCGCGAACAACACCGACGAGATCGGCGGCGCGCGCGGCATCACGAACATCCCGCACCCGCCGGACATGCTCGGCCTGGAGTTCCGGCTCGACCCCGCGCCGTACTACTACCTGATGGTCGCGGCGATCGCCGTCGTCATCATCTTCTCGGTGCGGCTGCAGAAGAGCCGCGTCGGCCGCGCGTGGGCCGCGATCCGCGAGGACGAGGACGCCGCCGAGCTGATGGGCGTGCCGACGTTCAAGTTCAAGCTGCTGGCCTTCGCCATCGGCGCGATGATCGGTGGTCTCGCGGGCGGCCTGCACGCGGGCAAGGCGGTGTTCATCGAGCCGAACACCTTCCCGTTCATCCTGTCCGCGACGATCCTGGCCGCGGTCGTGCTGGGCGGCTCGGGCAACCTGCCCGGCGTCATGCTCGGCGCGTTCGTCATCGCCTGGCTGCCCGAGCGGTTCCGCGAGGTCAACTGGCTGGAGGACCTGCTCGGCCGCGACCCGTCCGAGTACCGCATCCTGCTGTTCGGCGGCGTGCTCGTGCTGATGATGGGTCTGCGCCCCGAGGGCCTGCTCCCGTCGCGGCGCAGGAAAGCCGAACTGCACGAGGGGACCGGTGGCATGGGCGCGCTCGGCGCCGAAGTCGCCGGGCCGGACACCGACGCGTCCACGGAGGCGGTCAAGTGAGCACCCCTGTCCTCAAGCTCGACAACGTGGTGATGCGCTTCGGCGGCGTCGTCGCGCTGCGCGGAGCGGACTTCCAGATCAACGAGGGCGAGATCTTCGCGCTCATCGGTCCCAACGGCGCCGGCAAGACCACGGTGTTCAACGTCGTCACCGGCGTCTACCAGCCCACCGAGGGGCAGGTGCTGTTCAACGGCGAGAAGCTCAACGGCACCAAGCGCTTCAAGATCACCAAGCAGGGCGTGGCCCGCACGTTCCAGAACATCCGGCTGTTCCACAACATGTCGGCGCTGGAGAACGTGATGGTGGGCGCGGACGCGCACCACAAGACCGGTGCGATCGGCGCGACCTTCAACCTCCCGTGGCACCGCAAGGAGGAGAAGCGCGGACGCGAGCTGGCGCGGGAGCTGCTCGACTTCGTGGGCATCTCCGCGCGGTCCACGGAGACGGCGAAGAACCTGCCCTACGGCGACCAGCGCAGGCTGGAGATCGCCCGCGCGCTCGCGACCGACCCGAAGCTGCTGCTGCTCGACGAGCCCGCCGCGGGCATGAACCCGGCGGAGAAGAAGTCGCTCCAGGAGCTGATCCGCAAGATCCGCGACGACGGCCGCACCGTCCTGCTGATCGAGCACGACATGAGCCTGGTGATGGAGGTCAGCGACCGCGTCGCGGTGCTGGACTTCGGCCAGCTGATCGCGGAAGGACTCCCGCAAGAGGTGCAGAACAACCCTAAGGTGATCGAGGCGTACCTGGGGGTGTCCGAAGATGCTTCTTGAGGTCCAGGACATCAACGTCCACTACGGCAAGATCGCGGCGCTCAAGGGCATCACCCTCGACGTCAACGAGGGCGAGATCGTCTCGCTGATCGGCGCCAACGGCGCGGGCAAGACGACCACGCTCAAGACGATCTCCGGACTGCGCCCGCTGACCAGCGGCAAGGTGCTGTTCGAGGGTGAGGACATCTCCAAGATGCAGGGCCACCGCAGGGTGCGCCTGGGCATCGGCCAGTCGCCCGAGGGCCGGGGCGTGTTCCCCGGCATGACGGTGCAGGAGAACCTCCTGATGGGCGCCTACACCCGGAAGGGCGAGTTCTCGGCCGACCTGGAGAAGGTGTACGGCCGGTTCCCCCGGCTCGCCGAGCGCAAGACGCAGTTCGCGGGCACCATGTCCGGCGGTGAGCAGCAGATGATCGCCATCGGCCGCGCGCTGATGACGAACCCCAGGGTGCTGCTGCTGGACGAGCCGTCCATGGGTCTGGCGCCGATGCTGATCGCGGAGATCTTCAAGATCATCCAGGAGATCAACGCCGACGGCACGACCGTGCTGCTGGTCGAGCAGAACGCCCAGCAGGCGCTGAAGATCTCGCACCGCGCCTACGTGCTGGAGACCGGTCGCGTCGTGAAGAGCGCGCCGGGCAAGGACCTGCTCGACGACCCGCAGGTCCGCGCCGCCTACCTCGGCGGCCACTGAGACGGGCTGAGAACCGGACGAGGGCCCGACCACCCGCGGTGGTCGGGCCCTCGTCTTGCGCCCTGGGCTCAGCCGAACCGGATCTCGGTGCCCTCCAGGTCCTGCAGGTCGGTCAGCGTCGGCCCGCCGAACGCGCGCAGCGCCACCGGCCTCGCGCCCTCGGGCACGTCGAAGTACGCGTCGTACTCCAGCCGCACGCCCGCGCCGAGGTCGACCCGCTCCGGCTGCCGCTTGATCGTCATCGCCTGGGCGTCCTGCGGGTGCTCGCCGCCCCGCTCGTCCACCAGCACGTGCCTGCGCGCGTCGAACAGGACGCTGCTGCGGCCGGTGTTCACCACGATCATCCGCACCCGCGCGAACCGGCCCTTGGCCCGCCACTCCGCGTGGCTGCCGATGACCACGTCCAACCCGGTGGTCAACCCCAGCAGGGTGAAAGCGGTGTCACCGTCCGAGGTGGTCGGCACGTCCAGCACCACCTCGTCCGGGCGCGGGGCCTCCACCGGGACCCGGTAGGCGGGCGGCGGCGGCGGTTCCGGCGCGCTCGCGCACCCGGCCAGCAGCACGGCTAAGAGCGGCAGGGCGGCCCGCACCGCGTCAGACCTCCTTGAGGAAGCAGGTCAGCCGCGCCGTGCACAGCCGCCTGCCGTCCTCGTCGCTGACCACGATCTCGTAGGTCGCCGTGCTGCGGCCCCGGTGCACCGGCTTGCACACGCCCGTCACCAGGCCCTCGCGCGCGGACCGGTGGTGCGTGCAGGACAGCTCCAGCCCGACCGCCACCCGGTCGGGGGCCGCGTGGGTCGCCGCCGCGATCGAGCCCAGCGTCTCCGCGAGCACCGCGTTCGCGCCGCCGTGCAGCAACCCGTACGGCTGGCGGTTGCCCTTGACCGGCATCGTGCCGACCATCTCGTCACCGTCCCACCGGGTGATCTCGATGCCCATCCGGGTCATCAGCTGCTCGTCGGCGAACGCCTGGTCCAGGCCGGGGAGCTGGTCGGGGGTCGTCATGTCGGGCGGCTCCACTCGGGTCGGCTGTCGGACCCTCACCCTAGACTCGCCCGCGTGAGCACCTCAGAAGCCTCCCGCCTGCTCCTGGTCGACGGTCACTCCATGGCCTACCGGGCGTTCTTCGCGCTGCCAGCGGAGAACTTCCAGACCGCCACCGGCCAGACGACCAACGCGGTCTACGGCTTCACGTCCATGCTCATCAACCTGCTGCGCGACGAGAAGCCCACGCACATCGCCGTCGCGTTCGACGTCTCCCGCCGCACCTTCCGCACCGAGGCGTACCCCGAGTACAAGGCGGGCCGCAGCGAGACCCCGGACGAGTTCCGCAGCCAGGTCAGCCTCATCCAGGACGTGCTGACCGCGCTCGCGATCCCGTTCCTGTCCAAGGAGAACTTCGAGGCCGACGACCTCATCGCCACCCTCGCCACCCAGGCGACGGCGCTCGGCCAGAAGGTCCTCATCTGCACCGGCGACCGCGACGCCCTGCAGCTGGTCAACGACGACATCACCGTGCTGTACCCGGTGAAGGGCGTGTCCGAGCTGGCCAGGTACACGCCGGAGCTGGTGCTGGAGAAGCAGGGCGTGCCGCCGTCGCTGTACGCCGACTACGCGGCGATCCGGGGCGACTCCTCGGACAACCTGCCCAACACGCCCGGCGTCGGGCCGAAGACGATCGTGAAGCTGCTCGGGCAGTTCGGCGACCTGAGCGGGCTGGTCGAGGGGGTCGACCAGGTCAAGGGCAAGGTCGGCGAGTCGCTGCGCGCGAACCTGGCCAACATCCTGCTCAACCGGCAGCTCACCGAGCTGGTGCGCGACGTCGAGCTGCCGCTCGGCCCCGAGGACCTGGCCGCCAAGGCGTGGGACCGGGACGCGGTGCACCGGCTCTTCGACCAGCTTGAGTTCCGGGTGCTGCGGGACCGGCTGTTCGCGACGCTCTCGTCCGCCGAGCCCGAGGCCGAGGAGGGCTTCGAGGTCAGCGGCGGCGAGCTCGCCGAGGGCGGGCTGGCGGCGTGGTTCCAGGCGCACGCGGGAGCCCGCGTCGGCGTCGCCCCGCGCGAGTCCGACGGCGAGGTCGAGGGGCTGGCGTTCGCCGTCGGCGGCGAGGGCGGGTACGTGCGGCTGGCCGCGCTGACCCCAGACGACGAGACCGCGCTGGCCGACTGGCTCGCCTCCGACGCGCCCAAGGCCGTGCACGACGCCAAGCCGCTGCTGCACCGGCTCCGCGCGCGCGGGCTGCGGCTCGGCGGGCTGACCAGCGACACCGCGCTCGCCGCGTACCTGGTGCGCCCCGGACAGCGCTCGTTCTCGCTCGACGACCTGGTGCTGCGGCACCTCCAGCGCGAGCTGCGCGCCGAGGAGCCGGGCGGCGGGCAGCTGTCGCTGCTCGACGAGGAGGAGGACGAGGGCGGCAAGGCGGCCACGGCGGCCATCGTGCGGGCCTCCGCCGTCGCCGAGCTGGCCGACGTGCTCGACACCGAGCTGCACCGCACCGGCCAGGAAGGGCTGCTGGCCGACCTCGAACTGCCGCTGCTGGCGCTGCTCGCCGAGATCGAGGGCATCGGCATCGCCGTCGACGACGAGCACCTGACCGGGCTGGAGGCGCACTTCGCGGCGGGCGTGAAGCAGGCCGCGCAGGACGCGTACGCGGTCATCGGCAAGGAGATCAACCTCGGGTCGCCCAAGCAGCTGCAGGTGGTGCTGTTCGACGAGCTGGGGATGCCGAAGACGAAGAAGACCAAGACCGGGTACACCACCGACGCGGACGCGCTGCAGAGCCTGTTCGAGTCCACCCAGCACCCGTTCCTCCAGCACCTGCTCGCGCACCGGGACGTCACCAGGCTCAAGACGACGGTCGACGGGCTGCTCAAGGCGGTCGCCGACGACGGGCGCATCCACACCACGTTCCACCAGACCATCGCGGCCACCGGGCGGCTGTCGTCCACCGACCCGAACCTGCAGAACATCCCGATCCGCACGGACGAGGGCAGGCGCATCCGCGAGGGGTTCGTGGTCGGGCCGGGGTACGCGGAGCTGATGACCGCGGACTACAGCCAGATCGAGATGCGGATCATGGCGCACCTGTCCGGAGACGAGGGGCTGATCGAGGCCTTCCGCAGCGGCGAGGACCTGCACACGTTCGTGGCGTCCAAGGCGTTCTCGGTGCCGACCGGCGAGGTGACGGCCGAGCAGCGGCGGCGGGTCAAGGCCATGTCGTACGGGCTGGCGTACGGGCTGTCGGAGTACGGGCTGGCGCAGCAGCTGCGCATCCCCGCGGCCGAGGCGCGGGAGCAGATGGAGGCGTACTTCTCGCGGTTCGGCGGGGTGCGGGACTACCTCCAGTCCATCGTGGAGGAAGCCAGGAAGAAGGGGTACACCGAGACCATCCTCGGTCGGCGGCGGTACCTGCCCGACCTGAACAGCGACAACCGGCAGCGGCGGGAGATGGCCGAGCGGATGGCGCTCAACGCGCCGATCCAGGGGTCGGCGGCGGACATCATCAAGGTGGCGATGCTCGGGGTGTTCCAGGCGCTGGAGGCCTCGGAGCTGACGTCGCGGATGCTGCTCCAGGTGCACGACGAACTCGTGCTGGAGATCGCGGACGGCGAGCGCGCTGCGGTGGAGTCGCTGGTGCGCGAGCACATGGGCAACGCGTTCCAGCTCTCGGTGCCGCTGGAGGTCTCGGTGGGCGTCGGGCGCTCGTGGGACGAGGCCGCGCACTGACGGCGCGCGGGTGAGCTCTCCCGGCGGCGGACGCGTGGCGCCGCCGCCGGGTGGTGGGACCGGGTTGGTCGAGGGTGCCGCGCCGTGCGGCTGCACGGCGGGGTCCTGCGCGGTGGAGCGTCACTGCGCGGCTGCACGGTGGGTTTTGCGCCGTGGGTCGTCGTGGTGCGGCTGCACTGTGGGTCGTCACTGTGGGGCCGCGCTGTGGGACCGCGTTGTGGGGTACTGCGGGGCACTGCGCCGTGGGTCCTCGTGGCGGGGTGCTGGGCCGTGGGTCGTCACGGCGCCGGAGACCGTGCCGCAGGGCGGCGCGGCGGTCGAGCGCGCCCGCGTGCCTGGTGGGCGGGAATCGGGGCCGGTACCCCGAACGGCCGCCCGCGCGGTCGCGCAGCGTCGCGGGGGAGCGCTGAGCCGGGTGCCGCACGTCGCCCCCGGCGGCTCCGCCCTGCCCTCGTGTCGCCCGACCGGCGGCCGGTCACGCGGGTGATCTGGCCGGGGCGCCGAGCTGTCCGGCGGGGTTGATCAACGCGGGTGGCGGTTCGACGCTGCGGGAAAGCCGCACGTTGGGCCTGGTCACCTACGCGGGTTCGCCGCTACCGTGCTGGAAAGCGCTTTCCGTAACGAGGTGCCAGCCGGGCAACCTGTCCGGCCCCGGCCCCGGCCCCGGCCTGGCCTGGCCTGGTCTAGGGCTGGACCTGGCCTGGCGCTGGCGCTGAACTTGCCCTGGCCCTGGTCCCGGCTCTGGCTCGGTGCCGGTGCCGGTGCCGGTGCCGTCGCCGTCGCCGTCGGCCCAGGGCCGGGGCCAGGACCAGGCCGGTGCGCGTGTGCGGGGGAGCGGTGGTGCTGGTGTGGCGGGAGGGGTGGCTGATGCGGCGGTATGCGGTGGTCGGGACCGGGGCGCGGGCTCGGGTGCACGTCGCGGCCGTCGAGCGGTACGGGGTGCTCGTCGGGCTCGCGGATCCGAACCCCGTCCGGATCGCCGCGCACAACCGGCTGCTCGCCGCGCCCGTCCCCGCGTACCGGGCCGCCGACTTCACCACCATGCTCGCCGAGCAGTCGGTGGACGTCGCCGTGGTCACCACCGTCGACCGGCACCACGCGCACTACGTCGTCGCCGCCCTCGAAGCCGGGTGCGACGTGATCACCGAGAAGCCCATGACCACCGATCCCGAGGGCGCCGCCGCGGTCGCGGACGCCGTGGCGCGGACCGGGCGGCGGGTCGACGTCGCGTTCAACTACCGCTACCACCCGGTGCACGAGCGGGTCGCCGGGCTGCTCGCGGGCGGGGTGGTCGGGCGGGTCGGGTCGGTGCACTTCGAGTGGTTCCTCGACGTGCGGCACGGCGCCGACTACTTCCGCCGCTGGCACCGCGACAAGGCGTCCTCCGGCGGGCTGCTCGTGCACAAGTCCACCCACCACTTCGACCTGGTCAACTGGTGGCTCGGCGCCGCGCCGGTCAGCGCGTACGCCCAGGGCTCGCTGTTCTTCTACGGCGAGGAGAGCGGCAAGCGGCACGGGCGGCACCGGGACTACGCGCGCGTGCACGGCTCGCCCGAGGCGGACGGCGACCCGTTCGCGCTGCGCCTCGCCGAGGACGGGTGGCTGCGCGAGCTGTACCTGGACGCCGAGCCCGAGGACGGCTACCAGCGCGACCAGAACCCGTTCGCGCCCGGCGTCACCATCGAGGACGACCTGGCCGTCCTGGTCCGGTACGACACCGGGGCGAGCATGACCTACCACCTGACGGCGTACTCGCCGAAGGAGGGCTACCGCGTGGTGTTCAACGGCGACGCGGGCAGGCTGGAGCTGGAGGTGGTCGAGACCTCCTGGGTGAGCGGCCAGCACGCGGCGGGCGAGCCGGGCTGGGTGCGCTTGATCGCGCAGCCGCTGTTCGGCCGGGCAAGCGAGCTGCCGACCGAGCACGGCGGCGGCCACCACCTGGCCGACCAGCGGATGACCGCCCAGCTCTACGGCCCCCCGGTCCCGGACCCGCTCGGCCGCCGCGCCGACCACGCCGACGGCATCCGCTCGCTCCTCACCGGCTTCGCCGCGAACCGCAGCCTGGCCACCGGCCAACCGGTCGCGGTCGCCGACCTGCTCTGATCGCGGAGCGCACCGCGCCGAGGCCCCGCCACCACCAGCCGCTTGCCGCGAGCAGGGAACCCGCTGCCGCCCGCGCCCCGCCCTCCGGCAACCCCGATTCCCCGCCCCAGGGAAACCCCCTCCCCAACGGGTGCAACAAAAACCCGCCCCGTTCCGCCTCCCCGCCCCACGCCCCCTCCGGCGGTAGCCTGCGCGGGTGTCGCTGCTGGGACCCTCGGACGAGTTGCCGCTGACCCCGCGCCGCGTGCTGGTCGCAGGCACGTCCGGCTCCGGGAAGACCACCCCGCCCGGCCGGATCGGCGAGTCGCTCGGCCTTCCGCACGTCGAGCTGGACTCCCTCTTCCGCGGCCCCGGCCAGCAGCCCCGCCCCGAGTTCGCCGACGACGTGCGCGCGCTGGCCGCCCGCCCCCGCTGGGTCACCGAGTGGCAGCACCACGACGCCCGCCCGGTCCTCGCCGCGCGCGCCGACCTGCCCGTCCGGCTCGACCACCCGCGCGCCGCGGCCCTGCGCCGCCTCGTCCGGCGCACCGCCCTGCGCCGGGTCGCGGACACGGTCCTGTGGAGCGGCAAGGCGAAACCACCCCTTTACACGGTGTTCACCGATCGGGAACACGTGGTTCGCTGGGCGTGGAACGCGCACGGTGGCACCCGCCACCACGTCGACGTCCTCCGCGCCTGCGGCGGACCGGCGCCGGTGCTGGTGCGGCTGCGCGGTCAGCACGAGGTCGACGAGTGGCGATCGGGGCCACTCCGGCGCGTGGCGGGGTACGGGCCAGACGGGAGAGCCACCCCGGTGGAGCGGTGGCGCGGGGCCGGGGTGCAGCGGTTCGCGATCTCGCACTGCCGCGCGGTGCGGGGGCGCGGGGAGGAGTCGGTTCGGTGATGGAGCGGGCGGTCGGCATCGGGAGCGCGCTGGTGCTGGGGGGTACCGGGATGCTCAAGGGGTGCTCGGCCGAGCTGGTCGAGCAGGGCTGGCAGGTGGTGCTGCCGTCGCGGCGGGCGAGGTTGGCGCCGGGCCAGGCGGTGCGGGAGGCGGTGCGCCGTCGCGGGCACGTGCCGACGCCGCGCGCCTCGGCGGGCGGGACGGGCGGGTCCGTCGTGGAGGTCGCGGCCGACTGGTCGCGCCCGCAGGAGCTCGCCGGCCTGGTCGGCGACGCGCTGCTGCGACCCGCCGGGCTGCTGGTGGCGTGGGTGCACGACAGCTACCGGGTCCCGGTGCTGGAGGCGGTCGCGCCCCTGCTGGAGGCGGGCGCGCCGGTGGTGGAGGTGCACGACATCAGCGCGGTCAGCCCCACCGGGGGCCTGCCGGAGCCGGTGCTGCCGGGGCACCCGACGCAGCAGGTCGTGCTCGGGTTCGTCCGGCGGGACGGTCGGACCCGCTGGCTCAGCCACGAGCAGACCGCGAGCGGCGTGATGGAGGCGGTGCGCCGGGCGCTGGCGGGCGACCCGCCCTCGGTGCGCCAGGTCGGCGAGGTCGACACCTGGGAGGTCCGCTACTAGCGGCGGTGCGCCCCGCGACCGGTGACCCGGTCGCGGGGCCCCGTCTCAGGTCAGCCCGCGCACCAGCGCGAGCACCGAGTCCCTGACCTCGGCCAGCTCCCGCTCCGGCTGGAACACCTGCCAGTCCAGCGCCACCACCAGCAGCGTGCCGAACAGCGCCGCCGACGCCGTGCCCACCTGCACCCCGTCGGGCAGCCGACCCAGGTCGGCCAGCCGCTGCACCTGCGCCCGCACGATCGACACGATGTCGTCCCGCAGCAGGCTGAGCGTCCCGTGCCACTGCCCCGGCGTGCGCCACAGCTCGCTCACCAGCAGCTGCGCGAACGCCGGGTACTCGCCGAAGAACCCCAGCATCCCCTCGACCAGCGCGGCCACGGCCTCCGGCGGCTCGGCGTCCTCCGAGACCCGCAGCCGCTCCGCCAGCAGGTCGACGCCGTGCCGCAGCATGGCGTCCACCAGCGCGTCCTTGCTGCCGAAGTTGTAGTACACGGTGCCCTTGGCGACCCCGGCCCCCGCGGCGATCTCGTCCACCGTGACGCCCGCCGCGCCGCGCTCCCCGACCAGCCGCAGCGCCGCGTCGAACAGCTTCTGCTTGGTCGCCGCCGTGCGGCGGGGTCGGGTGGCCTGCGGCCTGCCCGGCGAGGCGGCGGCGGTCACAGCACGAGTTCCGGCTTGAGGCGAGAGGGCGTCCACACCCGCTGCTTGTACGCGGCCAGCGTCGACAGGGCAAGCGCCCCGACCAGGTAGCAGCCCAGCACGGTCGCGTCCGACCACACCGGTCCCAGCTCGCCGCCGTACATCAGGTGCCGCAGCCCGTCGACGGCGTAGCTCATCGGCAGCCCGTGGTGCAGCGGGTACAGCGGCTCGGGGATGGTCTGCCACGGGAACGTGCCGCCCGCGCTGACCAGCTGCAGGATCAGCATGACCAGCCCCAGGAACTTGCCGACCGCGCCGAGCAGCGCGTTGAGCGCGTGCAGCACGGCCACGAACGTCGCCGACGCCAGGAACAGGAACAGCAGCGCCCCCACCGGGTGGCTGGGCCGGATGTCGACGACCAGCGTCACCACCGAGTACATGACCACGACCTGCGCCACGCCCAGCAGCGCCCCCGGCAGCCACCCGCCGAGCGCCACCCGCACCGCCGCCTGCCCGGACGCCAGCCCGCGCCGCGACAGCGGGCGCAGCAGCAGGAACAGCACGAACGCGCCGATCCAGGTGGCCAGGCTCAGGAAGAACGGGGCGAGGCCCGCGCCGTAGCTGCCCGCCGTGGTCTGGCTGACCCCGCGCACGGTCACCGGGTCGCCGATGGTGCCCGCCGTGGACTCGCGCGTCGGGTCGTCGGGGTGCGGGATCTGCTCGGCGCCCTCGGTCAGCCCGGACCTGAGCTGCTCGGTCCCGTCCACGAGCTTCTGCTCGCCCTCGCGCAGCGACCCGGCGCCGTCCCGGACCTGGCCCGCGCCGCCGGAGAGCTGCTTCGCGCCGTCGTCCAGCTTGCCGATCGCGCCGGTCAGCGCGGGCGTGCTGGAGGCGAGCTTCGCGGCCCCGTCGGAGACCTTCTTCGCGCCGTTCGCCAGGGTCCGCAGCTGACCGGCGGTGTCCTGGACCTTGGTGTTCGCGTCGTTCACGGGCGTGCGCACGGTCCCGAGCACGGTCTCCACCTGCTGCACCTGCTCGTCGGTGAACCCGCGCTCGCGCAGCCGCGCCACCAGGTCGGCGTCGGCCTTGCCGAGGTCCGCGACGAGGGTCCGGGCCTCGGCGGCGTACTGCTCGGCGGTCCTCGCGGCCTGCTCCGTGCCGTCCGAGACCTGCTTGGCCCCGTCCGCGAGCTGCTGCGCCGAGCGCGGCAGGTCGGAGGTGCTGCTGCGCAGCTGCCCGGTGCCGCTCGCCAGCTCGGCCGCGCCGCTGGCCAGGGTCCCGGTGCCGTCGGCGAGCTTCTGCGCGCCGTCCAGCGCGGTCCGCTGCCCGTCGGCCAGCTCGGTCGCGCCCCTCGCGGCCTGCTCGGTCTTCTCCCTCACGGTCGAGAAGCCCAGCAGGAACCGGTCGGCGGCCTGCGTGCCGACCTTCGCCGACACCGAGCGGCGCACCTCGGACACCACCTGGTTCGCGATCGTGCTGCCCAGGTAGTTGTTGGCGTCGTTGGTGGTGAGCACGAGCACGCCCTGGCGCGGGGTGAACCGGCCGGACGAGGTCAGCGCCTGCGAGAAGTCCTCGGGCAGGGTCAGCGCGAACGCGTACTCGCCGTCGCGCACGCCCCGCTCGGCGTCGTCCTCGCCCACCTCGCGCCAGTCGAACCTGTGGCCGCGCAGCAGCTCGTCGGCGACCTCGCGCCCGGCGTTCTCGGTGGCGCCGGAGCCGTCGTCGGAGCCCCGGTCGGCGACGACCAGCGCGGCGGGCAGGTTGTCCAGGTGCGAGTACGGGTCCTTGTTGGCGTACAGGTACATCGACGCGTACAGCAGCGGCACCAGGGCGAGCGCCACCACGGCCAGCCTGGGCAGCCTGCCCGAGGTGACGCGGCGCAGCTCGTTCAGCGCCATGCGCAGGGAGGTCACAGCTCGTTCTCCGACTGGGTCTGGGGGGAGTTGTCGGCGCCCAGGCGCGCGGCGGGCACGCCCAGCAGCGCGGCGGAGGCGGTCGTGCACAGCACCACGACGGACCGCTCCGGGGTCGCGCGCTCGCGCGCCAGCGCCCACCAGGCGGCCGGGTCGGGGTGGTGCCGGTCGGGGGAGTCCAGGACGAGGGTGTCCACGCCGGGGCGCTCGGCGGCCAGCTCCAGCAGCAGGGCGCAGCGCACGGCGGCGGGGACGTTCTCGAAGCGGGCGGCGGCCCAGTGGTCGGCGTGCTGGGCGGCGAGCCAGTCGTGCACGGCCTTGCGCCCGCTGGGCCTGCGGTTGACCGCGAGCTCCTCGCCGACCACGGCGGCCAGCGACAGCGCGGGCTCGGGCGCGGTCACGTCGGGCGAGTCGACCAGGGCGACCCTGGCGCGCAGCTCGCGGGCGGGCACGTCGACCTCGCCGGTGCTCGGCTTCATCCGACCGGAGACGACCAGCGCGAACGCGGTGTGCCCGTCACCGGGGTCGCCCGCCACCAGCAGCGGCTCGCCGGGGGTGATGGCGAGGCTGGTGGGGCGCAGCAGTGGGCCGTGGGCGCCGGTGACGCCGACGCGCCGGGCGTTGATCCGCACCGGGACCTCCTATTTAAACTGACCGGTCAGTTCAAATAGTGCGACTGGGGAGGGGCCTCTGGCAAATCGGACGGGTGTGATCTGCCACCGAGGGCTACGGCGGGTGCGCAGGGTTCCTGAGGGTGACCGAGCGCGAGCGCGGAAACGCCCGGACGTGCGGAAACCCCGGAAAACCGGCGAAAGCGACAGCGCTCGACGGGGCAGGCGCGGCTGGCCGGCCGGACGTGGCCGGCGTGCCCGGTGCGACGACGCGGGGAACGCGAGTGGCGTCAGGCGCGGCGGGATGGGCGAGGGACGAGGCGCAGGGGTGTTGAACGCGGGGTGTTGAACGCGGGATGCTGAACGCGGGGTGTTGAACGCGGGGTGCGAGGCGCGGAACCGGGTTGGCGATCGGCGCGGGTTGCGGAACCGGGTTGGCGATCGGCGCGGGTTGCGGAGCCAGGAGTAGATGGCGGCGCGAGCCACGAAGCCTTGCGTGGGGCGTGGGGCGTGGGGCGTGGGGCGTGGGCGCGAACCTGGCGCGTGCGTCGGCGCGAGGCGCGGAACCGGGGGAGCGGCCCCGTGTCGGCGGGTGAACGGACCGCTCACCCGGAGAACGAGGGCGTGCGGCAGCGTCCCGGTAGCCCGCTCCAGGTTAAGCCGCCCCAGCCCCCCGCAGCCCCCTCCCGAACGGGTGGTGGTCCACCGCGCTGGTTCAGCGCAGCGCCCCCGCGGGGCGGACCTCCCACATCGTCCACAGCGGCCGGTAGCCCTGGCGGGGCCAGAACACCGACGACAGGGGGTTCGGCGGGTTGTAGTAGAGGTACGTGCCCACCGCGCCCATCCGGTGCAGCTCGCGGTGCACGTGCGCCATCAGCTGCTGCCCGACGCCCGACCCCCGCGCCCCCGGCAGCACCGACACGCAGTTCACGTACCCCCACCGCCCCGGCGGCAGCCGGGTCGACGCCGAGTTGCCCGGCTCCGAGAGGACCATCGCGCACTCGGCCAGCCCGACCGCGACCCCCTCCCGCTCGGCTAGCCACGTCGGCCCGCCCGCGGCCAGCCGCTCGGCCAGCGCCCGCCGCTTCAGCGCGACCGCCTCCGGCCGGTTCACCGTCGACCCCACCATCGACGAGTACCGCAGCTCGGCCATTGCCAGCTCCAGCACCGCCTCCAGGTCCGACGGCTTGGCCCGCCGGATCACCAGCGACCCGCTCCGGGAGGCGGGCGCGGGCCCCCGCCGCACCGCCACCACCGACAGCGGCACCATCCCGTGGTCCATCAGCACCGAGCCCGACTCGACGTCCCGGCTCGGCCAGGTCAGCACGCACGCCGAGTCCCGCTCGGCCGGTCCGACCAGCTCCATCCGCCTGCGCCACGCCCGCATCAGCGCGTCCATGCCCGCAGGCCCCGCGCCGCCCAGCAGCGGCGTCAGCTCCCACACCTCGGTGGCCGACCACAGCCGAGCGGGCGAGTTCCGCTCGTGCACCTGCTGCTGGAGCACCCCCGCGACCCGCGTCCCGTCGGGGAGCGCGGCCGTGACCACGTCCCCGTCCAGCGGCGCGATCATCGGGGGCAGCACCGGGTCGATCCCGGCCAGCCGCGCGCTCTGCGCATCCGCCAGCCCCCGCGCGACCGTCATGCCCCGCAGGTTACGTCCTGCGCGTCCGCAAGATCACGGTGCCCGGGAACAGCCCGCCGCGCAGCGGGCTCCACTGCCCCCACGTCCTGGTGTGCCCCGCGGGCCACTCCGGCTCGACCACGTCGACCAGCTCGAAGCCCGAGGCCACCAGCGCCCGCACGTAGTCGCCCAGCGTCCGGTGGTGCTCCACGTACGTGGCGCGCCCGTCGTCGTCCACCTCGACGTACGGCGTCCGGTCGAAGTACGAGTGCGTCACGGTCAGCCCGGCCGGACCGGGGTCGTCCGGGAAGATCCACCTCATCGGGTGGTTCACCGCGAACACCCACGGCGCCCCCGGCCGCAGCACGCGGGCCACCTCGTCGAAGACCGACGCCACGTCCGCCACGAACGGCACCGCGCCGAACGCCGAGCAGGCCGCGTCGAAGCTCGCGTCCGCGAACGGCAGCTGGTCCGCGCTCGCCTGCACCAGCGGCACGGCGATCCCGGTCCGCCCGGCCGCCGCCACCGCGTGCCGCAGCATCCCCGCCGAGATGTCCAGCCCGACCGGCTCGGCGCCCTGCGCGGCCAGCCAGCGGGAGCACGGGGCCGACCCGCAACCGATCTCCAGCACCCGCTTGCCGGTCACCTGACCGAGGTAACGGGCCTCGGATTCGCGCACTCCCTCGGGACACCAGACGAAGTCCGCGGCCCCCAGGAAATCACCGTGCTGGGCGTGGTAGTCGTCCGCATCGGCGTCCCACCAGAGCCGATTGGCGGAGCGGGACTCCTCCGCGTCGGCGAACCGCTGGGCCACTCCGGTGGTGCCGAGCGCGCGCTCCGCGCTCACGTGCTGGTCGGACACACTGCTCCTTCTCGGGGACCATTTGCCCGGTGGTCTCGGGGCCGCGTACGATACCGGCGCGTAGTGGGTTCGCGCTGCCCGTGATCGGTGAACACTCTGGGAGTCGGTCTCCGCGGTCGGGCGTGCCCGATGCGACAGCGTTCCACCCGCAGGTCAGACAACCCCAATCCGTACCGGAGCCACCTACCTAATGTCCACCGACACCACCACTGTCCCGGCTGCCGTCGCGCCGAAGCAGGTCGCTATCAACGATATCGGGACGGAGGAGGACTTCCTCGCCGCTATCGACAAGACCATCAAGTACTTCAACGATGGCGATATCGTCGAGGGCACGATCGTCAAGGTCGACCGGGACGAGGTCCTGCTCGACATCGGCTACAAGACCGAGGGCGTCATCCCCTCGCGCGAGTTGTCGATCAAGCACGACGTGGACCCCAACGAGGTCGTCAAGGTCGGCGACGAGGTTGAGGCCCTTGTTCTCCAGAAGGAGGACAAGGAGGGGCGTCTGATCCTGTCGAAGAAGCGCGCCCAGTACGAGCGCGCCTGGGGCACCATCGAGGCCCTCAAGGAGAAGGACGAGCCCGTCAAGGGCACCGTCATCGAGGTCGTCAAGGGCGGCCTCATCCTGGACATCGGCCTCCGGGGCTTCCTCCCGGCCTCGCTCGTCGAGATGCGCCGCGTCCGCGACCTGCAGCCGTACGTCGGCCGCGAGCTCGAAGCCAAGATCATCGAGCTGGACAAGAACCGCAACAACGTGGTCCTGTCCCGCCGCGCCTGGCTGGAGCAGACGCAGTCCGAGGTCCGCAGCGAGTTCCTCAACCAGCTGCAGAAGGGCCAGGTCCGCAAGGGCGTCGTGTCCTCCATCGTCAACTTCGGCGCCTTCGTGGACCTGGGTGGCGTGGACGGCCTCGTGCACGTCTCCGAGCTCTCCTGGAAGCACATCGACCACCCCTCCGAGGTCGTCGAGGTCGGCCAGGAGGTCACGGTCGAGGTCCTGGACGTCGACATGGAGCGCGAGCGCGTCTCCCTGTCGCTGAAGGCGACCCAGGAAGACCCGTGGCGCCAGTTCGCCCGCACCCACGCGATCGGCCAGATCGTGCCGGGCAAGGTCACCAAGCTGGTTCCGTTCGGCGCGTTCGTCCGCGTGGACGAGGGCATCGAGGGCCTGGTCCACATCTCCGAGCTGGCCGAGCGCCACGTGGAGATCCCGGAGCAGGTCGTGCAGGTCGGCGACGACGTCATGGTCAAGGTCATCGACATCGACCTGGACCGCCGCCGGATCTCGCTGTCGCTCAAGCAGGCCAACGAGGGCTTCACGGTCGACTCCGAGTTCGACCCGACCCAGTACGGCATGGCCGCCGAGTACGACGACCAGGGGAACTACATCTACCCCGAGGGCTTCGACCCGGAGACCCAGGAGTGGCAGGAAGGCTTCGACAAGCAGCGCGAGGAGTGGGAGCGGCAGTACGCCGAGGCCCACACGCGCTACGAGGCCCACATGAAGCAGGTCGCCAAGGCCGCCGCTGCCGAGGAAGAGGCCGCGGGCGAGACCAACTACTCGTCCGGTGGCGACGCCCCGGCCGCGTCGTCGGGTGGCGCTCCGGCTCAGGCCGGCGGCACGCTGGCCAGCGACGAGCAGCTCGCGGCGCTCCGCGAGAAGCTGTCGGGCGGCATGTGAGACGACGCGTCAGCGCGTCTTCCTAGCTAGGCCGTAGCGGAGGCCCCGCACCACCTCGGTGGTGCGGGGCCTCCGCCGTTCCCGGACGGCTCCGCCAGGACTCGGCGCGGACTCGCGCCGTTCTCGAAAGTGTCACGTTCCGCAGTGGCGCGACCACCGCCCCGCAGCCGTTCCACGCCACCCGGCCTGCGCTTTCCGGGCGTCGGTCGCGGCCCGCTGGTAGAGGTGCTCACAGCCCGTGCCGCTCGGGGCTGCGCCGCAACCGTCTTGCGCTAGGTTCCCTGCTGTGGCGGGTGCGCGCGTGGTGGTCGTGGGGTTGGCGGTAGCTGCTGTCCTGGGGTGCGCGTCGTGCGCCCGCGTCGTGGAGAAGCCCATCGTGGACCCGGCGATCCCGACGATCACCGTCCCGACGACCACGACCCGCGTCCCGGTGATGGTCGACCGCCCGCTGCCCGACGACTGCGAGCTGGTCGTGCCCGCCGACGTCCTCAACGAGCGGATCGGCCGCGACCTCGGCGGCTCGACCGTGCAGATCATCGGCATCCCCGAGCCGGGGGTGGGCCGCACCGCCAAGCTCGACTGCTACTACGGCGTCGGCGAGAACAGGGGCATCGCGACCGCGCCGATCGTCATCGGCCTGTCCACCTACGCCGACGACGCCGCCGCGACCACCCGCGTCACCGAGAGCCTGGACGCCTACCGGGGCGACGGCGCCTCGGTGAGCGAGGTCGAGGTCGGCAAGCAGAAGGCGGCGCTGGTCCTGGCGAAGGACGAGAACCTGGTCGTCGGCTCCCTCGGCAAGTCCACGTTCGTGGCCCGCGCCAAGAAGGACGCCGTCCCCGAGGACCAGGTCAAGGCGGTGCTGACCGCGCTGGCCGCCCGCTCCATGACGCCCGAGGAGGGCTGAGCGGGTGTCCGCCGCGCCCTGATCGGGCAAGATCGGACCCATGTTGCGCGTGGGGCTCTCGGGCGGGATCGGGTCGGGCAAGTCGACGGTCGCGGGACGGCTGGCCGAGCACGGGGCGGTGGTCATCGACGCCGACCAGCTGGCCAGGCGGGTCGTGGAGCCGGGCACGGACGGCCTGCGCGAGATCGCCGAGGCGTTCGGTGCGAGCGTGCTGACCCCGGCCGGGCGCCTGGACCGGGCCGCGCTGGCCGGTCAGGTGTTCGCCGACGACACCGCGCGGGCCCGGCTCAACGCCATCGTGCACCCCAAGGTCGCCGCGCTGACCGCCGAGCTGATCGCGTCCGCGCCCGAGGACTCGATCGTCGTGCACGACGTGCCGCTGCTGGTGGAGAACGGCCTCGCGCCCGCCTACCACCTCGTGGTGATCACGCACGCGGACGTGGAGCAGCGGGTGGCGCGGCTGGTCGGGTCGCGGGACATGCCCGAGTCCGACGCCCGCGCCCGCGTGGCCGCCCAGGCCGGTGACGACGCCCGGCGGGCCGTGGCGGACGTGTGGCTGGACAACACCGGCAGCCCGGACCAGGTGCTCGCCGAGGTGGACGCGCTGTGGGCGGACCGGCTGGTGCCCTACGCGGCGAACCTGCGGCTGCGCAGGCACGCGTCCGGCCCGCCGAAGGTGGTGGACCCCGACCCGACCTGGCCCGCGCAGGCCGCGCGGATCGCCGCCAGGCTGCGCACCGCCGTGGGGGACCGGCCGCTGGAGCACATCGGGTCCACCGCCGTGCCCGGCCTGGTCGCCAAGGACGTCCTGGACTTCCAGCTGGGCGTGTCCAGCATGGCCGAGGCGGACGGGCTCGCGGACGCGCTGCTGAACGCGGGCTTCCCGAACGTCCCCGGCCTGACCGACGCCCCGCGCGGTGCCGAGCGCGACCCGGAGCTGTGGGACAAGCGCGTGCACTCCTCGGCCGACCCCGGACGTCGGGTGAACCTGCACGTCCGGGTGACGGGCGCGCCGAACTGGGTGTGGGCCCTGCGGTTCCGGGACTGGCTGCGCGCGGACGCCGCCGCGCGCGAGGAGTACGCGCGGGTCAAGCTCGGCCTGGTGCCCGAGCACGAAAACCACCACGGCTCCCTGGCCTACGCTCAGGCCAAGGAGCCGTGGATGGAGGAAGCGGTCTCGCGGATCGCCGCGTTCTACCGGGCTGCGGGCGACCAGCGGTCGTAGATGCCCCGGTTCACCAGCCAGTCCGCCAGGTCGTGGCGGTGCTGGCTGACCTGCTCCAGGGTGCGGTGCACGGTGCGCAGCGCGAGGTCGGCGTCCGCCGGGCTGATCACGCCGCCGGAGATCGCCGCGGCGAAGTCCTCCGAGCGGACGATCCGCGCCGTCGTCCCGCCGGGGACCTCGAGGCCCAGCAGCAGGTCGGTGGTGCGCCAGGTGCGGCCGTCGCGGACCACGCGGACGGCGGTGAGCACGCTGGAGGAGTCGGTGTGCGGAGAGCGGGGGCGTCGCCTGGTGAGGCGGAGCCCCAGGTCGGGCATGAGCCAGGTGACCTCGGAGTCGGTGAAGGGGTCCTCCGGAGTGGGGCACTCCAGTCGCAGGCCCCAGTCCTCCACCTGGCACGTCGTCAGCCTGCGGGAGGCACCCGAGGAGTAGTTCCGGACTGCGCTGACGGTGTCGACCACGTCGACGAGCTGAGGAGTGATGACCGTTCCCACCGACCCGAGGGTAGTCGTGGGTATGCACCCGGTAACCGTGCGAACCGATTCGTTACATCACGTTATGTCGCGCGGATGATCACGGACGGGTGACGGGGAATCGGGCGCTGTTGCGGGTCGTCGACGACTCTCGGTATCACCCGACCCCTAGTGGCGTCGCCAGGTCGTGACGGTGCCCTGCTCGGCCAACCAGCGGATCAGGTCGTTGCCGTGCGCCGCCGCTCCCGCGACCGCCGTGTAGGTCGTCTCCAGCGCCCACCGGGCCCGCTCGGCCTCCAGGTGGCCGCGCGCGACGGCGGCCAGCAGCTCGTCGGTGTCCAGCACGACCACGTCGCGGCCGGTGCGCACGAGCAGGTCGAGGTAGAGGTCGACGGTCTTCCAGACCGAGCCGCTGGAGGTGATCTCGACGACGTCGACGTAGAAGTCGTAGTCGCGCTCGCGGCCGGGGTGCCAGGACTGGCGGGTGACGCGCAGGCCGTGCCGGGGCAGCAGCCAGGACTCGAAGTGCGTGAGCTCCGGGTGGCCGGGCACCGGGCGGGACATGTACAGCCCGGAGGGCGCCAGGCGGTACTCCTCGACCCCGCGCAGGTAGCCCTTCGGGTCGGTGTTGGACTTCGCGTCCAGGTCGAAGTACTCGATCTTCGGCGGGTGGACGTGGGTTCCGGTGGTCTGGCCTGCCGCGCTCAGAGTCACAATTCGAAGACTATGCACAAGTGCGGTTCGGTAGTCCGTAATTGTCACCCGTTCAGGTGAGCGTTTTACTCTCAGTGCCCGCTCGCGCGGCTTACGCTCCCGGCTTATGTTCGGCATCCTCCGACCGTGCCGCCACCGGCTCGGTCAGCACCTCGGCGACGCCTGGGTGGCCCACCTGTGCGGCCTCTGCCTGGCGCTCCGCGACGACCACGGGCACCTCGCCCGGCTCGTCACCAACTACGACGGCCTCGTCGTCTCCGCGCTCGTGGAGGCCCAGTCCGGCGGCTCCCACCGGGACGCGGGGCCGTGCGCGCTGCGCGGGATGCGGTCCGCCCGCGTCGCCACCGGCCCCTCCGCCCGGCTGGCCGCCTCGGTCTCCCTCGTGCTCGCCTCCGCCAAGGTCGCCGACCACGTCGTCGACGGCGACGGCCCGCTCGGGCGCGCGGGCGGGCGCGGCGTCGGGCGCGCGGTGGCCCGGCGCTGGGCGGCCCAGGCCGCCGAGACCGGCGCCGACCTGGGGTTCGACACCTCCGTGCTGGTGTCGGCCGTGCTGCGGCAGCAGGAGGTGGAGGCCGCCGCGGGGCTCGGCTCCTCGGTGCTGCTGGTGACCGCGCCGACCGAGGAGGCGGCAGGGGCCGCGCTCGCGCAGACCGCGCTGCTGGCCGGGCGGCCGGGCAACGCCGAGCCGCTGCGCGAGGTCGGCAGGCTGTTCGGGCGGGTCGCGCACCTGGTGGACGCCGTGGAGGACGTCGCCCGCGACCGCGCGGCCGGCGCGTGGAACCCGCTGCTCGCCACCGGCGTCAGCCCCGCCGAGGCGCGGCGGCTGTGCGACGACGCGGTGCTCGGCGTGGAGCTGGCGCTGCGCGAGGTCGAGCTGACCGACGGCGCGCTGGTGCACGCCCTGCTGGTGCACGAGCTGCGGCGCGCGGTGGGGCGGGCGTTCGGCGACGAGCACGCGCACGGGGGCCACGGAGGTCATGAGCACCCGCGCCCCGGCCTGCCCGGCTACGGCGAGCACGCCCCCGTCGCGCACGCGCCCGCGCCGCCCGGTCACGACGGCCCCGGTCACGACGGCCCCGGCGACCGGCCGCCGACCGACCCGCCCGACGAGCCGCCCGGCGGTGGCGGCGGCGAGGGCGGCGGCGGGGT
This sequence comes from Actinosynnema pretiosum, assembly GCF_002354875.1. Lineage (GTDB taxonomy): Bacteria > Actinomycetota > Actinomycetes > Mycobacteriales > Pseudonocardiaceae > Actinosynnema > Actinosynnema auranticum. Next base: position 6,469,064 of record NZ_CP023445.1, on the reverse strand, counting down.
GTCCCCGGAGCCCGGCAGCTTCCTGTGGGCGTGGCCGAGGCTGACCGAGCCGCCCACCAGCCGGGGCCTGCTCCTGGGCTGCCTGGCCGCGTTCTACCAGTGCGCCACCTGCCAGACCTGCTGCCGCGACCCCCTGCCCGGCCCGTGGAGCGGCAAGCCGCGCAGCGGGTGCTCGGACGGGTGCGACGGCGGCGAGTGCTTGGAGTGCTGCCGGTGCACGGGGGACTGCAAGAAGGGCGGTTGCGACTGCTGCGACTGCTGCTCCTGCGGCGACTGACGCGGGCGGCTGACCCAGCCGAACGACCCGGACGCGCGCGCCGGGGGACCGGGAACTGTCGGTCCCCCGGCGTACCTTTGGCTCGTGGCTACCACCCCCTCGGACACCCAGGCCCCGGAAACCCCGGTCAAGGCGCACTCGGCGCACCGCCCCGTCAGCGACATCCCCCGCTCGGCGGGCGAGTTCCGCGTGGTCAGCGAGTTCACGCCCTCCGGTGACCAGCCCGCGGCCATCGCGGAGCTGGAGCGCAGGCTGCGCGCTGGCGAGCGGGACGTGGTGCTGCTGGGCGCGACCGGCACCGGCAAGTCGGCGACCACGGCGTGGCTGGTGGAGAAGGTGCAGCGGCCCACGCTGGTGATGGCGCCCAACAAGACCCTGGCCGCGCAGCTGGCCAACGAGCTGCGGGACCTGTTCCCGGAGAACGCGGTCGAGTACTTCGTCAGCTACTACGACTACTACCAGCCCGAGGCGTACATCCCGCAGAGCGACACCTACATCGAGAAGGACTCCTCGGTCAACGAGGACGTCGAGCGGCTCCGCCACTCCGCCACGATGAGCCTACTGACCAGGCGCGACGTCATCGTGGTCGCCTCGGTGTCGTGCATCTACGGCCTCGGCACCCCCCAGGCCTACCTGGACCGCTCCATCCCGCTGCGGGTGGGCGGCGAGGTCGACCGCGACGTGCTGCTGCGCGCGCTGGTCGACGTGCAGTACGCCCGCAACGACATCGCGTTCAACCGGGGCACGTTCCGGGTCAGGGGCGACACGGTCGAGATCATCCCCTCGTACGAGGAGCTGGCCATCCGGGTCGAGTTCTTCGGCGACGAGGTGGACCGCCTGTACTACCTGCACCCGCTGACCGGCGACGTGGTCAAGGAGGTCCAGGAGCTGCGGATCTTCCCCGCCACCCACTACGCGGCCGGTCCGGAGCGCATGGAGCTGGCGATCAAGGGCATCGAGGCGGAGCTGGAGCACCGCCTGGCCGACCTGGAGCGGCAGGGCAAGCTCCTGGAGGCCCAGCGGCTGCGGATGCGCACCACCTATGACATCGAGATGATGCGCCAGGTCGGCTTCTGCTCCGGCATCGAGAACTACTCGCGGCACATCGACGGCCGCGACGCGGGCAGCGCCCCCGCGACCCTGATCGACTACTTCCCGGACGACTTCCTGCTGGTCATCGACGAGTCGCACGTGACCGTGCCGCAGATCGGCGCCATGTACGAGGGCGACGCCTCCCGCAAGCGCAACCTGGTCGACCACGGCTTCCGCCTGCCCAGCGCGCTGGACAACCGCCCCCTGACCTGGGAGGAGTTCGCGGACCGGGTCGGCCAGACGATCTACCTGTCGGCCACGCCCGGCAACTACGAGCTCGGCCAGGCGGGCGGCGAGTTCGTGGAGCAGGTCATCCGCCCCACCGGCCTGGTGGACCCGCAGGTGGTGGTCAAGCCCACCGAGGGCCAGATCGACGACCTGGTGCACGAGATCAGGGCGCGCGCCGAGCGCGATGAGCGGGTGCTGGTCACCACCCTGACCAAGAAGATGGCCGAGGACCTCACCGACTACCTGCTCGAACTGGGCATCCGGGTCCGCTACCTGCACTCGGACATCGACACCCTGCGCCGCGTCGAGCTGCTCAGGCAGCTCAGGCTCGGCGACTACGACGTGCTGGTGGGCATCAACCTGCTCCGCGAGGGCCTCGACCTGCCCGAGGTGTCCCTGGTGGCGATCCTGGACGCGGACAAGGAGGGCTTCCTGCGCTCCACGACCAGCCTCATCCAGACGATCGGCCGCGCGGCCCGCAACGTCTCGGGCGAGGTCCACATGTACGCCGACCGGGTGACCGACTCGATGCGCAACGCGATCGAGGAGACCAACCGCAGGCGCGCGAAGCAGGTCGCCTACAACGAGGAGCGGGGCATCGACCCGCAGCCGCTCCGCAAGAAGATCACCGACATCCTGGAGCAGGTCTACGCCGAGGCCGAGGACGACGTGGCCCCCGGCGGCTCCGGCCGCAACGCCACGCGCGGCAAGCGGGCGGCGGGCGAGCCGGGCAAGGCGGGCTCGTCGGGCGTGCTGGCGGGCCGCGACGTCGGCTCGATGGCGCGGGCGGAGCTGGCCGACCTGGTCCAGCAGCTCACCGACCAGATGATGAACGCGGCCCGCGAGCTCCAGTTCGAGCTGGCGGGCAGGTTGCGCGACGAGATCGCGGACCTGAAGAAGGAGCTGCGCGGCATGGACGCGGCGGGCCTGAAGTAGCCCGACCCGCGAACGACGAGGGGCCCGCCGGGACGAATCCCGACGGGCCCCCGCGCGTCACGCGATCAGCTGGTGATGTCCTTGGTGCTGAACTTCCGCGCCGCCAGGAACGAGAACAGCGCCCCGTAGGCCAGCGCGGAGAACACCCCCTTGGCCATCTGCGACCAGTCGATGTCGGTGGACAGCAGGTCCATCCACGCCAGCGCGTAGTGCGTGGGCAGGTAGTTCCGCAGGTCCTCCAGCGCCGTGATCTGGTCCAGGATCTGCGACAGGATCGACGCCAGCACCGCCCCGCCGACCGCGCCCAGCGGCGCGTCCGTGGACACCGACAGGTACAGCGCCAGCCCGGCGACCCAGAACAGCTGCACCGAGATGTAGCAGACCGCCAGGAACACGCCGAGCACGCCGTCCGCGAACGGCGCGGCCTCGCCGGTGGGGCTGACCAGCTCGCCCGCCCCGTACCAGATCACGCCGACCAGCAGCGCGGTGCCGGGGAGCACCAGCAGCGACAGCACCGACAGGATGCCGGAGGCCGCGGCCTTGCGCCGCAGCAGCCGGTGCCGGGGGATCGGCGCGGCCAGCAGGTACTTCAGGCTGGACCAGGACGCCTCGCTGGCGATCGTGTCCCCGAAGAACAGGGCCACGATCATCGGCAGCAGGAAGCTGGAGCACACGAACAGCGTCAGGACGACGAAGTTCACCCCGCTCGCCGTGGCCAGGTCGACGAACCCGCCGGACCGGCGGTTCGGCGCGTCCTCGCCCAGCTCGAACGCCACCACCAGGATCACCGGCAGCAGCACCAGGAACCCGAGCACCAGCTGGGTCCGCCGCCGCAGCAGCTGCCTGACCAGCTCGACCCGGATCGGCAGCGTCCGCGAGGCCCGGTACCCGGTCCGCGACCCGTCCGCCTCGACGCCCGGCCGCTCGGCCCTGACCGCCTCGGCCAGGTCGCTCGCCCCGTGCGGGTCGGTGTGCACCCCGTTGTCCCGCGGGTCCACGCCCGACGTGGTCGGGCTCGCCTTGTCGTCGCTCATTCGCCCACCAACTCCAGGAACGCGTCCTCGAGCCGCCTGCGCGGCCCGGCCTGGTCGACCGAGACCCCGGCCGCCACCAGCGCCTGCAGCGCCTCGGCGCGCGGGGTGCCGTTCAGCGCCGCGTGCACCTGCTCGCCGTCGACCTGGACCTCCAGCACCCCGTCGAGGGACCGCAGGACCTCCGCCGCCTCCTCGGGCCGGTCGACCCGGAAGGTGGCCTCGCCGCTGCCGGTCGCGATCTCCTCGACCGGACCCGCCGCGACCAGGGCGCCCTTGTGCATGACCACCACGTGGCTGCACGTCTGCTCGACCTCGGCGAGCAGGTGGCTGGACACCAGCACCGTGCGACCGGCCGCCGCGTACCGCCGCAGCACGTCGCGCATGGCGTGGATCTGGGGCGGGTCGAGCCCGTTGGCGGGTTCGTCCAGCACCAGCAGGTCCGGCAGCCCGAGCATCGCCTGGGCGATCGCGAGCCGCTGCCTCATGCCCTGGCTGTAGGTGCGCACCTTGCGGTGCACCGCCTTGCCCAGGCCCGCGATCTCCAGCGCCTCGTCGAAGTGCGCCTGCTCCAGCGGCCTGCCGGTCGCCGACCAGTACAGCTCCAGGTTGGCCTTGCCGGACAGGTGCGGCAGGAAGCCGGAGCCCTCCACGAACGAGCCGATGCGGGAGAGCACCGGGGCGCCGGGCGTGATCCTGTGCCCGAACACCCTGATCTCGCCCTCGGTCGGCTGGATCAGGCCCATCAGCATCCGCAGCGACGTGGTCTTGCCCGCGCCGTTGGGGCCGAGCAGGCCCAGCACCTGGCCGTGCTCCACCCGGAACGACAGGTCGTTCACGGCGGTCAGGCCACCGGGGTAGGACTTCTTCAGGCCCTTGATGACCAGCGGGACCTCGGCCAGCTCCGGGTCGAGGTCGGTGGCCAGCCTGCGCCGGAACCACGCGACGACGGCCGCGATGGCGGACAGCGCGAGCACGCCCGCGATGCCCCACAGCGCGTCGGCGGGCACCTCGCTGACCCTGTTCGAGCCGGTCACCACCGGGACCTGCACGTTCCCGGTGTCGCCGTCGGCGAGCGCGATCCGGTAGACGGCGGGCTCCTGCGCGTTGGCGAACGACTGGTCGGTGGTCGACACGGCCAGCTGCAGCCGGTGCCCGCTCTCCACCGGGCGCACCACGCCCGGCAGCGACACCGACACCTCGACGGGCGTGCCGTCGGCGGGCAGCTCGGGCACCCGGAACGGGGCCACGGCCGAGCCGGGCAGCACCTTGCCGCCGTTCGCGTCGGCGTCGTACAGCTTCGCGAACAGCACCGCGCCGCCCTCGGGCACCGCCTCGCCGGGCACGGCGGCGATCCTCAGCCGCACCGTGGACGCGCCGGTCACCAGCAGCTGCGAGGTCAGCGCCTCGCTGGTGAACACGGCCGTCTGACCGGGCATGTCGATCGTGAGCCTGCTGGAGAGCGAGCTGGACCGGCTGACCGCCGCGCCCAGACCGGGCAGGCTGCTCACCGACGCCGGGTTGCCGCCCGCCGGGTTGATCACGGCCTGCTCGCGGCCGGTCAGCGCCACGTCCTGCCGGTTCACCGCGGCCTGGCCGCCGAGACCGGGGTAGGCCGGGGCGACGACGTCGCGCAGCGCGACCGAGCCGCTGCTGCGGAACGCGCCCTGCACCGCGTACTGGAACGTGGTGCCGGGGTCGGTGCCCGCGCCGTTGAGGTGGAAGTCCATCCAGTCGGCGATCTGGCCGCGCAGCTCGGGGCCGGGGGAGCCGCCGTCGTGGCCGCCCGCGTACCAGACGACCTTGACCTTGGCGCCGGTCGCGGCGATCTGCCTGGCGTTGGCGTCGGCCTGGTCGAGGCCGAACAGGGTGTCCTGCTCGCCCTGCACGATCATGGTCGGCTGGGTGATCCGGCCGGTCAGCTCGGAGGGCGAGCCCCGGCGCAGCACGTCCAGGGACGCCTGGCTCGCGGTGCCGGTCGTGGCGATCTCGTTGTACGCCGCGCACACGTCCTCGGCGAACCGGCCGCAGGTGCCGTTGAGCGGGGCCGCGCCCCTGCCCTGGCCGGGCTGCTGGCCCTGGCCGGGCTGCCCGGTCGCGGCGCCCTCGGTCGCCGAGCCCTCGGGGGCGGCGGTCGCGGCGGCGCCGACCTGCTGGTCGTCGTCGTCCTGACCGGCCTCGGGGGCCTCCTGAGTGGGGCCGGACATGTTCCCGCCACCGAGGCCGGCGGAGAAGAACAGGCCGGACCACGAGCGCTTGAACACGCCCGCGTCGCCGGACGGGCCGGGCGTGGGCGTGCGGGTGTCGACCGCCTCGCCGGTGGCGCCGTGGTTCGGCAGCAGGGCGGAGGCGAGGTCGTTGAACGTGATGGTGGGCGCGATGGCGTCCACGCGCGGGTCGACGCCCGCGAGGGACAGCGCGAGCGCGCCGCCGTAGGAGCCGCCGGTGACGCCGACCCTCGGGTCGCCGGGGGCGTCGGTCATGACCTCCTGGCGGGTCGCGAGCCAGTCGAGCAGGCGCTTGGCGTCGTTGACCTCGTGGTCGACCGAGTTGAGCGAGATCTGCCCGGTGCTGCGGCCGAAGCCGCGGGCCGAGTAGGTCAGCACGACGAAGCCGCGCTGGGCCAGCTCGGTCGCCTCGGTGGCCACGCTGTTCTTGCTGCCGCCGAATCCGTGCGGGAGCAGGATCGCCGGAGCCGGGGTCTTCTCGGGCAGGTAGAGGGTGGTGTCGATCTGGAGGGCCCGGTCGCTGCCGGGGGCCTCCGGGACGTCGATCACCGCGTCACGGGTGTGCACCTGCGGCGGGTCGTCGCCCCCGCGCGTCCAGACGACAACGCCACCGATCAAGGCGACGAGCACGACCAGCGCGGGGAGCGACCACCTGCCGCGAAGGCGGGAAGGGATGGCCACCCCTTCGACCTTAAGGGCGTTCACCTGAGAGCACGCGACGGACCTGGCCTGCGGTTCTCAGCTCCGGGAGATCGTCGGGGGTGCGCCGGACGGCCGATTCTGATACGGTACGAAACGAGCAATCCGGACATAGCGGCGCAAAGGCCGCGCTGGGTCGTAAAACGGCCGTTGGGTGCCGCACCTCACCCCGGCTGGCTTTTTCGCGCGCCCGTGGTGGATGATTACCGCATTGTGGAGGGGAGTACTCCCTAAAACGGCGGTGTCGTCAGCACGGAGTCCAGCGTCGGGCTCCCGGTGCCGCTGGTCTGCGACGCGGTTCTTCGCAGACGGAGGAGACCTCCGGTCATTGGCGTGCGCGCTATGTGCCGGAGGGTGTCTCATGACTGTTCCCGTGTGGTTGTGGCTGGCCACGATCGCGGGTCTGCTGATCCTGCTCGCGATCGACCTGTTCGTGGTCGACCGCCACCCCCACGAGGTCTCCATCGCCGAGGCGGGCCGCTGGGTCGTCTTCTACGTGGCGATGGCGGTGCTGTTCGGCGCGGGCATCTGGTACTTCGAGGGCGGCACCCCGGCGGGCGAGTTCTTCGCCGGGTACATCACCGAGTACTCGCTCAGCGTCGACAACCTCTTCATCTTCCTGATCATCATGACCACCTTCAAGGTGCCCGCGATCCACCAGCACAAGGTGCTGCTGATCGGCATCCTGATGGCGCTCGTGCTCCGGGGCGGCTTCATCGCGGCGGGCGCCGCGCTCATCGAGCGGTTCTCCGCCGTGTTCTACCTGTTCGGCGCGTTCCTGATCTACACCGGCTACAAGCTGGCGCGCGGCGAGGACGAGGACGAGGAGTTCAAGGAGAACGCCGGGCTGCGCATGGTGCGCAGGTTCCTGCCGGTCACCGACGAGTACCACGGCTCCAAGTCGTTCACCCGGATCGACGGCAAGCGGTACGTCACGCCGATGTTCATCGTGATGATCGCCATCGGCTCCACCGACCTGCTGTTCGCGCTCGACTCGATCCCGGCGATCTTCGGCCTGACCAAGGAGCCGTTCCTGGTCTTCACCGCGAACGCGTTCGCGCTGATGGGCCTGCGCCAGCTGTACTTCCTGCTCGGCGGCCTGCTCGCCAAGCTCGTCTACCTGTCGATCGGCCTGTCGGTGATCCTCGGCTTCATCGGCGTGAAGCTGATCCTGGAGGCGCTGCACACCAACTCGCTGCCGTTCCTCAACGGCGGCGAGCCGTTCGGCGTGCCGACGATCGGCATCGGGCTGTCGCTGTCGGTGATCGTCGGCGTGCTGGTCATCACGACGGTGGCGAGCCTGATCAAGGTGAAGCGGCACCCCGAGGCGGTCAAGCAGCAGGTCGAGGGGTAGCGCTCTGTGAGTGTCAACAAGTGTCGTGAGCTTTGCTAAGAACATTGGGGTAGCGTCCTGATCCGTGCGCCCCGATGACTTGCGACTGCTCGACCTGCCAGGCTCCCTCTCGGTGCGAGGTGACCTCGTCCTGGTGAACACGGCCCGCCCCGACGCGGAGACCAACACCTACCGAGGTTCCCTGCACCGGCTCCCGCTCGACGGGAGCGGGGCGCGGCAGTGGACGTGGGCGGAACGCGACTCGGCCCCCCGGATCTCCCCGGACGGGCGCTGGGTCGCGTTCCTGCGCGTCGCCGAGTCGGGCAAGCCGCCGCAGGTGCACGTCATGGCCGCCGACGGCGGTGACGCCCGCCGCGTCACCGACGCCCCGCTCGGCGCTGGCGCCCCCGTCTGGTCGCCCGACTCCACCCGCCTCGCGTACACCGCGCGCGTGCCCGAGCCCGGCCGCTACGGCTCCGAGGCCGACGGCGTCGCGCCCGGCCCCGACGCCGAGGCCCCGCGCCACATCACCCGGCTCGACTACCGCGTCGACGACCTCGGCTTCACCGGCGACCGCCGCCCCCGCCTGTTCGTGGTGGACGCGCTGGTCGCCGGGGCCGACCCGGTCGAGCTGACCGACGGCTCCCACGACCTCGGCGCCCCCGCGTGGACCGCCGACGGCGCCCGTCTGGTGTTCTCCGCGCCCCGCGACCTCGGCGCCGCCGAGACCCACCGGGACGACCTCTACAGCGTGCCCGCCGAGGGCGGCGCGGCCCCCGAGCTGCTCGTGCGCGCCCCCGGCGCGGCTGGCGACCCGGTGCCGCTGGCCGACGGCGGCGTCCTGTTCTACGGCCTGGACAACCCCGAGGACAGCGGCGTCGCCCGCAACCTCGGCCTGTGGCTGGCGCGCGGCGACGAGCTGCGCAGGCTCACCGACGTCGAGACCGTCGACTGCGAGAAGGCCGCGGGCGCGCCCGTCGTGACCGGCGACGGCGTGCTCGTCGCGGTCCGCAACCGGGGCGCCGTCGAGCTGCGCCGCGTCCCGCTCGACGCCGACCGGGTCGACCTCGCGGGCACCGAGCTGCTCGCGGGCGAGAAGGCCGAGGTCAAGGCGTTCGCGGCGGACGGCGACGTGGTCGTGGCCGCGATCTCCGACACCGAGAGCCCGGCCCGCGTCGTGCGCGTCGGCGGCGGGTTGCTCGCCGACTTCGCCCCCGACCTGCCCAAGGCGCGCGTCGAGGAGCTCACCGGCTCCGCCCCCGACGGCTACCCGGTGCACGGCTGGGTCGTGCTGCCCGAGGGCGAGGGCCCGCACCCGGTGGTGCTGTCCGTGCACGGCGGCCCGTTCATGTACTACGGCTGGGGCTTCTTCGACGAGGCCAGGGTGCACGCCGCCGCGGGCTACGCGGTCGTGCTGCCCAACCCGCGCGGCTCGGCCGGGTACGGCCAGGCGCACGGCAGGGCCGTCATCGGCGCGTTCGGCACCGTCGACGTCGACGACGTCCTGGCCACCCTCGACACCGCGCTGGCCCGCCCCGACCTGGACGCCGGGCGCGTCGGCGTCATGGGCGGCTCCTACGGCGGCTTCATGACCTCGTGGCTGTCCGCCCACCACGGCGAGCGCTTCCGCGCGGCCTGGAGCGAGCGCGCCGTCAACGCCTGGGACTCGTTCACCGGCGCGTCCGACATCGGCTGGTACTTCGCCGACGCCTACTGCGGCCCGGACCCCGAGGCCCAGCTGCGGATGAGCCCGCTGACGTACGCGGACAAGATCAGCATCCCGTTCATGGTGGTGCACTCCGAGCACGACTGGCGCTGCCCGGTCGAGCAGGCCCAGCGCATGTACGTCGCGCTGCGCCGCAACGGCGCGCCCGCCGAGATGCTGCTGTTCCCCGGCGAGGGCCACGAGCTCACCCGCTCGGGCAAGCCCCGCCACCGCCAGCAGCGCTTCGCGGCTGCCCTCGACTGGTGGTCCCGCCACCTGGGCTGAGCGGCCAGACCGCAGAACACCGGTCACGGGGCCGGTCCGGCGTGCGACCCTTCCGGTCACGCGCGGGACCGGCCCCGTCCCACGTTCGGCGTCGGGCCGTTCGACCCCCACCTCCCGGTGCGTTGGGCGGCATTCCGGGGAAATCCCTAATTCCCCGGCCGCTTCCGGCACCAGACTGTGCGTGCAGTCGGAGGAGGTGGACCGTGGCGAACCCGATGCCCCGCCCAGGGGACTGGCCCGCGGGGACTTTCATGAGCATGCTGCCGCCCCGCGCACGGGCCGAGCTGCTCGAACTGGGGATCGAGCGATCGTTCAAGCGCCGCGAGGTGCTGATGCGCGAGGGCGACGCGACCGAGCACGTGGTGCTGCTGCGCCAGGGGCTGGTGAAGGCCACCGGGCTCCAGGAGAACGGGCGGGAGACGCTGTTCAGCCTCAAGGTCGGCGGCGACCTGGTCGGCGAGATCGCGGCGATGGACGGCTCGCGCCGGTCCGCCACGGTCACCTCCTGCGTCCAGGGGCGCGGCAGGGTGATCAGCGCCACCGCGTTCCGGGGGTACCTGCGGGCGAACCCGGACGCGCACTTCGCCCTCACCCGGATGATCATCCAGACGTTGAAGTGGGCGGACCGGCGCAGGCTCGACTTCGCCGGGTACCCGACGCTGGTGCGGCTGGCCCGGCTGCTCGGCGAACTGGCCGACGCCTTCCTCGCGGGGCCGGGCAACCGGGTCCTGCTGGACCTGGGGCTCAGCCAGGGGGACCTCGCCGACCTGATCGGCGCCGAGGAGGACACCACCCGCAAGGAGTTGCGCGTGCTGCGCGACCGCGGGCTGATCAGCCTGGGCTACCGGTCCGTCACCGTGGTCGACCGGGCCGGGCTGGACCGGCTCGCGGACGGCCGGGACGCCACCGGGAACGGCCGGGCGGGGGAGAAGCCGTGACCGTCGTGGACGTGGCGGTCGAACGGCCGTTCTCGCTCGACGGCCTCGTCTACCGGCTGGTGCTCGCGGTCGACGTCGAGGGCTACAGCAAGCTCTCCGGGTACGAGCAGGGGCGGGCGCAGTCGCTGCTCGACGAGGTCATGGAGCACGCCGCCCGCCGCTCCGGGCTCGACCGGGGCGACTGGTACCGGCAGGTGCGCGGCGACGGCGAGCTGGCCGTCCTGCCCGCCGACACCGACACCGCCTGGGTCGTCGCCCGGTTCACCGAGCGGCTGCGCGACGGGCTGGCCGCCCTGCGCGCCGCGGGCACCCCGCTGCGGGTGCGGCTGGCCATGCACTGCGGGCCGCTCGCCGGTGGCCGCTACGGGCTGGTGGGGGAGACGCCCATCCGCACGTGCAGGCTGCTCGACGCCCCCGTCGTGCGGCGCGCCCTCGCCGCCGCGGACGGGGACCTCGTGCTGGTGGTCTCGGACGGGCTGTTCCGGGACGTCGTCAGCACCCGGTTCCACCAGTTGGACCCCGAGCGCTTCCGGCGGACCTGGGTGACGGCCAAGAAGACGCGGTACGCGGGGTACGTCTGCACCGCCTGCCCCAGCGCTTCGCCGAATCCCTAGCGCCGCGCGCCACCGGTCGGGCAGTCTGCGCGGATGCAGTGGACCGTGCGGGCCGGGTCGCCCGACGACGCGCCGGAGATCGCCAGGATCAACGTGGAGTCCTGGCAGCGTGCCTACCGGGGGATCGTCGCCGACCCCGTGCTCGACCGGATGCTCCCGGAGAGCAGGCTCCCCGGCTGGGTCAGGGTGCTCGCCCTGCCCGACCCGAGCCGGGTGTTCGTCGCCGTCGAGCCCAGCGGGAAGATCGGGGCCTACTGCGCGGTGGACGCCGTGCGCGAGGAGCGCGACGCCCACCCCGACCTGCGGACCGGCGAGCTGGTCGCGATGTACGCCGATCCGGGGTTCCTGGGGACGGGGGCCGGGCACGCGGTGCACGAGGCGGCCGTGGCGCACCTGGCGGACCAGGGGTTCCGGTACGCGGTGCTGTGGGTGTTCGAGGACAGCGCGCCGTCGCGGGAGTTCTACGAGTCGCACGGGTGGCGGCACGACGGGGCCTCGGAGCGGTACGAGCTGGCGGAGCAGCTGCTGCCCGAGGTCCGGTACGCGCGGTTCCTGCCCCGGCGCAGGCCGGGGGGCAGGCGCCCGTCACCGACCGCGCGGGGGAACGGGGTGCGGCGGTGACGGGGGTCTCCGACCTGGATTTTCACGCTATCGGGTAGCCGGCGAGGGCGTGCCCCGGCACGTTCCGGCCCGGTAGTTTCATGACCAACGGGGTTGGCGCCGCCCAGGTCGAGGGCGGCGCCGGGGTCGACCGGTGCTGTCGTGGTCCTGGTTCGGTTCCGCCGGGTTCAGTTCAGCAGGGTGTAGTTCAACTCCTCGCACACCCTGGCGAGCGGCAGGTCGAGACCGGGGTGCTCCAGGGGCAGCAGCACGTCCGGCGAGGCGGGCAGTCCCGAGCCGCCCGGCGGGTCCCACAGGCACACGGCCTCGTTGCCGCCGTCCATGGACGAGCGGTACCAGAGGCCGTCCAGCTCGGGGTACGCCGCGCGGATGGTGCGCGCCCAAGCCTGGGTGATCACCTTGGGCCCGGAGCTGATCTCCTGCGAGGCCCCGACCCTGGTCGGCCACAGGCCGGTCAGGTCGAGCAGCCGCAGGGTCCGCTTGGGGCGCAGCACCACCAGGAACGGGCTGCGGGTGCGCCGGTCCACCACCGACGTCGCCTGGAACACCTCGGCGACGCAGGTCCGGACGGTGAGCCCGAAGTACAGCACGCCCTGGTCCTGGTCGTGCGTCAGCTCACCGCCGGGTCCCGGCGGCTGGGTGTCGAAGCGGGCGTGCGGCAGCGGTCCGGTGTAGCGGAAGCTGTTCCACCGCTGGGGGTGCAAGCCCTTCGCGGTGAAGATCCGCACCAGCCGGGTGGCCTGGTGCACCGCCACGACGTCCTCGGTGCGCCGCAGGTTGGCCTGCAGCACGGCGGGGGCGGGCGGCTGGGGAAGCCGAGACATTCGGGTCCAGGTGTTCGGGGGACGGGGGACCGTGCCGGTCGGTGGTGGGTGGTCGTGGTCGGGTTCCAGGGCGACCAGGCTGCCAGGTCGTCGGTCGGCCGGGCGATCGGGTGTCCGGGTGATCGGCCCAACGCCGCTCGGCCCGCCGGGCGAACCCCGCCGAACCCCCGCCGCCGAACCGCCTGCGCACCCCCGCTGACCGCGCCGACCACCGGTGGCCGGCTCCTCGGGACCAGGTTCCCAGGGGGTGCGCCATCGGGCGATCGGTCGTCCGCGTGATCGGTCGGTCGGGTGTTCGGGCAACAGGGTGATCGTGCGGCTGGCTGTTCGGCCGACAGGGCGTTTCGGCGGTCGGCCGCTCAACCGGCTGCGCGATCCGGCCGCCGCTCGGGCGTCCTGCTCCTCGGGCGTCTTGGTCCTCGGGAACCTGGCTGCTCGAACGACCCGGTTCACGGGTGCCTGGCCAGTCGGGGGTGGGCGGAGTGGGTTAGCCGGGGTCGAGGGGAGTGGGTGGTCGGCGCAGGCATTGGTGGTGCCCTGAGCGGTTGGTGATGAGTTGAGCAGTGGGTGGCGAGTTGAGCGGTCAGTGGTGAACTGGGCGGTCGGTAGTGGGGCGAGCGGTCGGTCGGGGGTTCAGCTGGTCGGCACTTCCGCCCGCCAGGCTGCCAGGTGATCGGCAAGTGGGCGAGCGAGTGCCCGCATGACTGGGGTTCCGGGGTTCGGGCTGCCGAGTGTTCGGAACACCGGCGTGTCGGTGATCACCCGCCGTGCTTCCCACCCGCGCCTTGCGGCCGGGTTCGGGCAGCGCGGCCGGGTCCCGCCTAAGCGCTGCCGGGGTCGGTCGGGGCGGCCAGGTCCGCTCAACGCTGCCTCGCGCTGCCTCGCGCTGCCTCGCGCTGCCTCGCGCTGCCTCGCGTTGTTCCGCGCCGCCCCGCACGGCCGGGGCCGACCGCTCCGGCCGAATCCGCCCAGCTCAGACAGGGGTTCCGAGCTGGGCGGCCAGGGAGGTCACCTTGAACGGGTCCCCGCCCGCCAGCAGCCAGTCGCGCGGGGAGGCCGGCCTGCCCTCGACCGGGAGGTCTTCCTGCTCGGTGGTCATGAACCCGGCGATCACCAGCGCGGGCTGGTCCTCCGGCACCGACGCGAGCACCGCCTCCAACCCGGGGAGCACCCCGTTGCCCGCGAACTGCCAGGCGGGCAGCCGCCAGCTGCCCCGGTCCTTCCAGCCGACCAGCCTGCCCAGCCCCAGCCGGTGCCGGATGCGGCTGGTGTCCACGCCCAGCTGGGTCGCCGCGTCGGCCACGGTGATCGCCGAGTCGCGCAGCACCGCGTGCGCCACGATGCTGCGCGCCCTCGGCTTGTCGTCGTCCGGCGAGTGCGGGCTCAGGTCCAGGCCGACGTCCACCAGCGCGTCCCGCACGTCCGGAGTCAGGTAGCTCGCGGGCTCCGGGTGGGGCGGCGCCAACCGCTTCGCGGCGTCCGCCACGAGGTCGAGGAAGGCGTCGGGGGTGACGTGAAGGCCGGCTTTCGCCAAGACCGTCTCCAGCGCTGGACTCATGAGCACAGAGTATCCCGCGCGTGCGCTTCTGTGCGCTGCTGTCGCTCGAACGGTCGCCCCCGTCTACTCACCGTGCACGCACAGCAACTTTTGGTGCACATCCCGTAGCGGTGGGCTACCTGCTGTCGTGACCTGTCCCTCATCCGCCCGTTGACTACGATGCTTCGCGGAAACCAGTCGAGGGAGTGCCGTGGCAGTGGTGGAACGACCGGACAAGCGGCTGCTGGGCGTGTGGGCGGTGGCGGCCATCGCGCTGCTCGTCGTCGTCCACCAGCGCTCCAGCGAGGGCCTGCTCGACCTGCGGGTCTACCGCACGGGAGGAGAGGCCTGGCTGCGCGACCTCCGGCTGTACGCCGACGACTTCCCCAAGCCCCTGGACGGTCCGCCGTTCCCCTTCACCTACCCGCCGCTGGCCGCCGCGATCTTCAGCCTCTTCGCGCTGGTCCCGTTCCCCGCCGCGGTTCTGGTGTGGACGGCGCTCGGCCTGGTGCTGCTGCTGGTGGCGTGCGTCCTGTCCGCCTGGCACGTGTACGGGGACGCGCGCCGCGCGCTGCTCGTCGGCGTCGTGGTGTCCACCGGCGCGCTGGTGCTGGAACCGGTGTGGGCCACCTTCGACTTCGGCCAGATCAACCTGGTCATCATGGGCCTGGTCGCGCTGGACTGCCTGCTGCCGCGCACCCGCTGGCCCAGGGGCCTGCTGATCGGCTTCGCCGCCGCGATCAAGCTGACGCCCGCCGTGTTCGTGCTGTTCTTCCTGGCGCGCGGCAAGTGGAAGCCGGTCCTCACCGCCGTCGCGTCGTTCGTCGGGTTCGGACTCGTCGGCGCGGTCGTCGCGTTCGAGGACACCAAGCAGTACTGGTTCCACACCCTGCTCGACCCCGCGCGCATCGGCGAGCTCGGCTACGCGGGCAACCAGTCGCTGCGCGGTCTGGTCAACCGCCTCGGCCTGACCGGCGCCGCCGAGTCCGTGACGTGGCTGCTGCTGTCGCTGGGCGTCGCGGCCCTCGCCTGGGTCGCGGTGCGCCGCGCGCGCGAGGACGTGTCCGCGCTGCTGGCTGTGTCGATCGCGGCGCTGCTGGCGTCCCCGGTGTCCTGGACGCACCACTGGGTGTGGGTCGTGCCCGCCCTGGTCCTGCTGGCGGGGCAGCGCTCCGCCGCGGGCTGGGTGGCGCTGGTGCTGGTCGCCGACCTGTTCGTGTGGGCCCCGCTGTGGCTGCTGCCGCACGACAAGGGCGTCGAGGTCGGCTGGAACGCGTGGCAGCAGCTCGTCGGCAACTCCTACGTGCTGGTCGCGGTGGCGGCGCTGGTGTACCTGGCGGTCCGCAGGCCCGCTCCCGCCACGAGGCTGGAACCGGACGTCGCACCGGCCGCCACCGACCGCTGAGCGCCCGCGCGGGAACCGCGCGCCTGAAACGGGAGCAGCCGCCCACCGGGGAGACCGGTGGGCGGCTGTCGTCGTCGAGAGCGCCGTTCGGGGACTAGCGGGCGGCGGTCACTGGCCGGTGATCATCGCGACGGCCCGGTCCTGGGTCCGCTCGTCCACCGCGCTCAGCTGGAACCCCCGGCCGATGATGTGCGACACCAGCGCGGGCTCCGGCGGGACACCATGCTTGCGCAGGTAGTGCGACACCGCGCCTGCCCACACCCAGGTGCCGTCGGTGCGGAAGTTCAGCGGAACGTCCCGGTCGGACGGCGCGAACTCGTCCACGTCCGTGTCACGCGCGGACAGCACCACGGGCGCCGACTCCAGGTACGCCAACAACCGCTCGCGCAGCTGCGGGTCCACCGGCTGCCTGCGCACCACCGGGCGACCGGTCTGGTCGCGGCCGTCGTACACGCGCGCCGTGCGCAGGTCCGCCTGCGGCTGACCGCCGGGCTGCCCGAACCCGCCGGGCTGACCGGGGAACTGCTGCCCCTGCGGGCCGGGACCCTGCTGGTGGGGAACGGGCTGACCGGGACCGCCGAACTGCTGCCCCGGCGCGAAACCGGGCTGCCCCTGCTGTCCGGGGATGCCCCGACCCGGCGTCGCCGGACCCTGCTGCGCGAACCCCTGCGGAGGCGTCTGCGGCCCGCCCGGCTGCGGCCCACCCTGCTGCGGCGCCTGCCCCTGCTCGGGCTGCGCGGCCTGCTCCACCTGCCTGGGCGGCATACCGGCGCGCTGGCGCAGCCAGTCCGGGATCAGCTCGTCGGCGCGCGGGAACGTCCGCAGCTCGTCCTGGAACCCGATCATCGGCGGCGCGTTGCGCCAGCGGGGCTCCTCGGCGGCGTCGAAGTCCACGGCGAACGCGCTCGGCGCCTCGATCTCGTAGACCGCGCTCAGCCAGGTGCCCCGGTCCTGCTCGTACATGCCCGCGCGCAGCCTGCCGAACAGTTGCACCACGTCGATCGGCGGTCGCACCGGGCGCTGCTGCCCGTCCGGGCCGGTGAACGCCATGTCCACCTCGATGTGGCGGCCCGCGGCGCGGTACTCGGTGCGCACCCGCTGCCAGTCCGGAGGCAGCGCGGGCAGCATGGCGCGCCCGATCTGCCGGACGAGCTGCTGCTGCTCCTGCTCGTCCAGCGGTGTGACTGGCTCGGTCATGCGACGAACACCCCTTCAAGATCCCCCCGGCGCAACGGTCGGCAGATCCTATCGCCCGATCTGTCCGACGACGGCGGACTTGACCTGACGGGGTGGAGTTCGGTGGCTCACCGGAGGAAGCTCTGACCCCCGAAGTCGTCGTCCTCCTCGGTGTCCCGCCTCGGCCTGCGCTGCGGCGGCTGCGGCGGAACGGGCGGCTGCTGGGCGTGTCGCGGCGGCGGGGGCGGGGAGGTCCGCTCGTCCTCGATGCCGAAGCTCATCTCCCGGTGGCCCTGCGGCTGCGGGAGTTCCTCGGCGGGCGGCGCGGGGAAGGTCTTCCTGGCTTCCTCGAACAGCGTGTTCGCCGTCTGGTCCTGGGTGCCGATCGTCTCCGCCATGGCCTGCTGCAGCAGTTCCGGGATGCGCGACTGGGCCTTCTGCAACGTCCGCATGATCTCCGCCGACACCTCGGCCATGCGCCGCTCGCGGGCGGGCTCGGCGATCTGCAGGTCGGTGAGGATGCCGTTGGACCCGATGGTGAGCCGCACGTGCCCGTCGCGGGAGGTCTCGGTCACGGACATGCCCTGCACCCGCGCGGCCATCGCCTCGTAGCGCTGGGCCTTCTGCTTGAGACCGGTCTCCCAGTCGGCCACCATGCGCTCGGAACCGCCGATGTCTTCGGGCACGGTCACGCCTCCCCTCGATCACCGCCATCATGCCGCACCGGGGCGGCCACCGGTGCCGGATCGCACTCCGGCCACACCCGTCCCGACCGCCCGGCCGCACCCCGCTCCGACCGCCGGACGGCGCGCCCCGCGTTCCGCGCTGAGCGAACCCCCTGCTCACGGCGGCCGGGCCCTTCGGTGTCCCGCACTCCGCGCTCACGCTGCTGCCGCTCGTGCCGCGTGGGCGCTCCACGCGCTGCCGCGGCGGGAACCGGTCCGGAGTCGTCCTGCCGGAACCGGTTCCCGCCCTCGTGCCGCCGAGGTCAGCGCACGCCGAGCAGGTCCACCACGAAGATCAGCGTCTCGCCGCCCTTGATGACGCCGCCCGCGCCGCGGTCGCCGTAGCCGAGGTGCGCGGGGATGACCAGCTTGCGGCGGCCACCGACCTTCATGCCCACGACGCCCCGGTCCCAGCCCGCGATGACGCGCCCGCCACCGAGCGGGAACACGAACGCCTCGCCGCGGTCCCAGGACGCGTCGAACTGCTCACCGGTGGAGTGCGCGACACCGACGTAGTGAACCTGGACCAGCTGGCCCGCCTGGGCCTCCGGGCCGTCGCCGACGGTGATGTCCTCGATCACCAGGTCCGCGGGCGCGGCACCCTCGTACGGCTCGACCACGGGCTTGTTGGGGGACATTCGGAACTCCTCAGGACGAACTGCTCGCTGTTCGGGCAGTGCTCGGGCGAGTCAACCACGTTCGAGTGAACTGGGCCGAACGGCCCACGCGCGCTCGACCTTGTGCCACCGGTGCGCCTTCTGGTGCCCTGGGACCCGCCCCACCGAGGGGCGCGCACCGCACCGGAAGGAGATGAGCATGGCGGAAACCCCGCGCCGCCTGAGGTTCCTGCTCGGCGCCGCCGCCGCAGTGGCGGCACTGATCCCCGCGACCGCGCTCAGCGCGTCCGCCCAGCCCGCGCCCACCGACGGCGACGTCGGCGCGCGGATCGTCGGCGGCACGCGCGCCAGCACCGCCGACCACCCGTGGGCGGTCTACCTGGCGACGAGCACCGGAGCCCAGTACTGCGGCGGAACCCTGGTGGCGCCGGACAAGGTCCTGACCGCGGCGCACTGCACCGAGGGCGACTCGCCGTCCTCGGTGCGCGTGGTCACAGGCCGCGACGACAAGAACTCGAGCGCGGGCACCACGGCGCGAGTCACCGACATCTGGATCCACCCGTCCTACCAGATGCCCGCCGAGGGCCACGACATCTCGGTCCTGACCCTGGACCGCGCCTTGAACGCGGCCCCCCTCCCGCTGGCGAGGCCCACCGACTCGGCCCTGTACGAGGACGGCGTCCCCGCCACCGTCCTGGGCTGGGGCGCCACGTCCTCGGGCGGGACGGCCTCGCGCTACCTGCTCGGCGCGACCGTGCCGGTGATCGGCTCCGCCGCCTGCGCGACCGCCTACGCCGAGCGCTACAACCCGAACCTCATGGTGTGCGCCGGTTTCCCCCAGGGCGGCACCGACTCCTGCCAGGGCGACTCCGGCGGCCCGCTCGTCGCAGGCGGCAAGCTGATCGGCGTCACCTCGTGGGGCGAGGGCTGCGCAGCAGCGGGAGCTCCAGGCGTCTACAGCCGGGTCGCGGCCTACTCGACCGAACTGGACCCCCAACTGAACTCCTGACCCCCTCTGCGCCCTGTGCCAGCCACCAAGTGCTCGTCTTTCACGCCGGTCACGCCGGTCACGCCGGTCATGCCGGTCACGCCGGTCATGCCGGTCACGCCGGTCACGCCGGTCTGGCCGGTCACGCCGGTCTAGCCGTTCGGGCCAGTCAGGTCGATCAGGTCGGCGGGGCCAGTCGGGTCGATCAGGTCGGCGGGGCCGGGCGGGTCGGTCAGGCCGGTCAGATCAGCGGGGCCGGTCGGGACGGTCGGGACGGTCGGGACGGTCGGGACGGGTCGTTTGAGCCGGTCGGGCCGGCCTGGTCGGGTCGGTTGAGCCGGTCGGGTCGGTCAGGTCGGCGGGGTCGGTGGGGTCGGCCAGGTCGTCGGGGTCGTGGGGTCGGTTGGCCGTTCACGTCATTCAGGCCATTCCGGCCCGGCCGTCGAGCCCGCGCCGTTCCAGCCAGGGCCCCGGTGGGCGCGGAGAACGAACGGGCGGTCGGCTCAGCCGACCGCCCGTTCCCACACGTCTTCCACCACCGCAGCGTCCCCTGCGGTCCTCCGTCTACTGAGGACGCCTGCCTGCGTTCTTCTCGTTCTCCAGCAGCCGGTGCGACAGCACGGTGCCACCCGCCATCGCCGCGGGCATGACCACCAGCGGCGCCAGCGGGATCAGGCACAGCAGGTACGCGGGCACCGCGAACCCGAGCACCATGGCCCGCCGCTCCTTGAGCACCCGCCGCCGAACCGCCAGGTCCAGCCCGCGCCGGGTGAACGGGATGCCGGTCAGCTCCAGCCCGAGCAGCCACCCGTTGATGCCCGCGCCGAGCACCGGGACCACGGTCTGCCCCACCAGCGGGATGAACCCGCCGATGAACAGCGGGATCGCCACCAGGATCGCCATGCCCACGAGGCGCAGCGAGTCACGGGCGCCGACCACCGTCGACCGCCACCAGCCGACCCGCTCGGACTCCGGGACGCCGCCCAGCTCCTCGTCCTCGATCGTCTCGGCGATGTGCTCGTAGAACGGGCCACCGATGATCAGGGTGATCGCGGTGAACAGCAGCAGCCCGATGGCCAGGTAGCCGGCCAGGATGGACACGCCCGCCAGCACCCGCACACCGGTCCGCAGCGACTCGGCCCAGTTGTCGGCGAACGGTGTCACGAACGCGGTGATGTCGTTGATCCAGTAGCCGAGCGCCACGAGGCTGCCGGTCAGCAGCAGCGTCGTGATCAGGGCCGGGATCGCACCGATGATCAGCAGCTTGGGCCTGCGGAACACGGAGCCGAAGCCGTGGCCGAGCAGTCCGATTCCTGCGGAGAAGTCGCGGAGCACGGCCGGAGCATAGCCAGCCGCGCACCGGATGGCGGTCGCTTCCCGAACCCGAGCGCTGCGACCATGACCTACCGAGCCCACCGCACCCGCAGCGAGAGGCCCCGGCATGGCCGTCCCCGACCGCACCGCACCGGCCCCCGGCCCCAGAACCACCCCCCTGCCGGACCAACCAGCGGTCACCACCCCACGCCGCCCCCACCGCCCCACCGCCGCACAACACCCACGCCAGACCCCGTACCCAGGCGCCACGCGCCCCCCGACAACACGGCCCACACCACCACACCCCACCGCAGACCAGCTGACCACAGCAAAATCCCCAACCGGCCAACCCCCCGCCACCCCTCAAGCCCTCACACACCCCGTTGCCGCACAACAACTCCCCCCACACCCCGCTGCACACCGCGCTGTCCCCCAACAGCTCCCAGCCCAACCCACCACCACACCCTGGGCCCCCACGCACCCCACCCAGACTTCCGCTCCTCAGAACACGACAGCCCTCGACTCAGTCCCCCTCAACAACACCCGCCCGGACAGCGCCTCCTCCGACAGCGCCTGCCTCGACGGCACTCGCCTCAACGGCACCCGCCCAAATACCGCGCGCCCTAACGGCACCCACCCCGACCACGCCCACCCGAACAAGATCCATCCGGACAGCGCCCATCCGGACAGCGCTCGTCCAGACAGCACACCTCCAGAGGACACACGCCCAGTCAGCACCCACCCCGATGCCGCTCGCCAGGACAGCACCCGTCTTGACGGCACCCGCTCTAATGGCACCCGTCCCAACAACGTCCGTCAGGACAGCGCTCTACCAGACAGCGCCCACCCGGATACCGGCCGCCAGGACTCCCGCCGCCAGGACTCCCGCCGCCAGGACAGCGCTCGCCAAGGCTCCGGCCGCCAGGACTCAGCCCGGCCAGCCACTACCCGCCCGGAGACCGCCCGGCCAGACAGCGCCGCCCGCCCTGAGACCACTCGTCCAGACAGCGCCGTCCGGCCCGAGGTCACCCGCTCTGACGTCCTCGGCGAGTCGCGTGGCACGCCGTTGCCCGCGTTGCCGCCTGAGCTGTGGGAGAGCCGCGAGGTGCACGCCGCCGTCGCGTCGGACGCGCCCGGTGTGCTCGTCGCCATCGCGCGCCGCGCCCACGGGTTGCGCCAGGACGAGCTCGGCGCGCTGGCCGGCTACTCGCAGTCCGCGATCTCCCGCCTGGAATCAGGCAGCGGCATCGCCTACGACCTGCGCGTGCTGCGCACCATGCAGCGGCTGCTCGGCATCCCGGCCCACCTGCTCGGCCTGGCCGACCGGGCCTCCCGCCCGTCCGTCTCGCCCCGCTCCGACCGACCCGTCGACCCGGCAGCCCTCACCGCGCTGCGCGCGGCCACCGCCCGGCGCGGTGGGCCCGTGCGGCAGTTGCTGGTGCTGCGCCGCATCCTCGACGACGCGCACCACCGCCAGGGCTGGCGCGCCCTGGTCCCCGCCGCCCGCTCGCTGTTCGACTTCGCCGACGCCCTGCGCCGCACCGCCGACGGCGACCACCGCCGCAGGCTGCTCGCCGTCGCCGCGACCTACGCCGAGTTCTCCGGCCTGCTGTACGAGGAGGTCGGCGATCGCAGCGGCGCCGTCGAGTGGACCACCCGCGCCCTTGAGCAGGGGCAGGCCGCCGACGACCCCGACGTCGTCGCCTACTCCTACGTGCGACTGGCCCAGCTCGCCGAACCCGACGGCGAGCGCGTCCTCACGCTGACCCGTGCCGCCCTGCGCGAGCGCGGCATCGGCCCGCGCACCCTCGCACTGGTCCTGCGGCAGCAGGCTCGCGGACTGGCGATGGCGGGTGACGAGACGTGCATGGCCCGGTTGGACCATGCGCGCGAACTCCTCGTAGCGGTTGCCCGAGACCCTGAGCCGGACAACGGCGAATACCGCATAGGGTACCGCCTTTCGGAGCAGCACGTCGAGCTCGAACGGGCGGCTTGTTGGCTCGAACTCGGGCAACCGCACCGGGCGATCGCGGGCTACGAGGCGCTGCGCCGCCGCCGGTGGGGCCACGCCCGCGCCGCCGAACGGGGCCTCCACACCGCCCGCCTCGCTGCCGCGCACGCCGCCGCCGGAAACCGCGATCAAGCCGTGGCCTGCGGTTACGAGGCATTGGACGCGGCGAGGGACAGCGGTTCGGGGCTGGTGCTGGTCGAGCTGGGCAGGCTCGGCCCGTGGGTGGGGGAGCGGGACGTGCGCGAACTCGCGCGGTGGCTCGGCTGACCCGTATGCGTTTTCCGCATATCGGCGGAGAAGGTGGTGCGTCAACGGACCCCGTCGGCGCACGATAAGCCGATGACCCCACCGGAAGAACCCGTTCCGCCACAGCGCCAACCGGTGGAGGACCGGCAGGCGGTGAGGCAGGAGTGCGGTCCTTACCGGTTGGACTTCTACGCGACCCCCGACGCGGTGGTCTGCGTGGTCAACGACGCCGAGCGCGCGCCGTGACCACGCCCTGGACGGCTCCGGCGCACCGACGTCACCAAGTCCCAGCACGGGGACCTGGTCGATCGGCGTGGAGCGGTCGGAGCACGACTCGGGCCACGGGCGCGCGTCCGGCTCCGGACGCGACGCCGTACCTCGTCCGCCTGCGAACACGTCCCGACTAGGTCGGGACCGGCGCGTGCGAAGGGCCCCGCTCGCTGCCCCGAGCGGGAGACCTCGACGCCCACCGGTTCCGGCGCCCACCGCCCCGAGCGCGGGCGGTGCGACCGGCTCCGCGCGGTCTGCCCCCTCGTCACCGCACGCGGAGCGGTCCGACGGGCTCCCTCCAGTCCGTCACGCCGCGCTCTCCCTGAGCAGACCGCCGTTCTTCTCCCCGGAACGGCGGTCTGCGGGGCGGGAACCTCCGCCGGGCGCCACGTCGGCACTGCGGCGGATCGCGACCTGACGACGCCGGTCAGGTGATCGACGGAGCGGAGGCGCGGAGCGACCGCGTCCCCGGTGGGCCGGCGGGTGCTCGACGGCGGTCCACGCGCCGATCGGAGCCGGCCAGTGGTTTCGGGCAATGACGCTGGCCGGCGGCGCTCGGCGCCTGCGGGCGGTCGCGCCCACCAACGACGCCGATCAGCTCCCCGGCCGAAGCATCCGGGCCTGACCCGCCGCCGACGTGATCGGGCGGCCCGCTCGACGTCAGCGGGCCGGACCCGTCGAACCGGCGTGGATCAGCGACGGCGGCGGAAGCTGGGCGCGCGCAGCGCCGAGCCCACCCCGGCCATGTGCAGCGCGAGGAACAGCAGGCCCGCGAGCGTCAGGGTTCCGGGTTCGATCACGCTGCCGAGCGAGGCGTTCGCCAGGTCCAGCAGCAGGGCCAGACCGAAGATGACCGCGGCGATGGTGGCGAGCACGGTGGCCTCCCAGTGAGTAGGTGACCTCCTGTTACCCGGCCGCCCCCGCGGCCAAGCGGGCGTTCGGAGCAATTCGCTTCCCCAGGAACACCGACAGCCCGCCCACGCCCGCCGACGTCAGCTCGTGGAACCCCAACCGCTCGTAGAACGCGAGCGCCGAGGCGTTCGCGGTCGACACCCCGAGGTGCACGCCCGTCACGCCGCGGTCCCGCAGCGCGTCCAGGAACCGCGTCATCAGCGCCCGCCCGTGCCCGCCGCGCTGGTGGTCCGGGAGCAGGTCGATGTGCAGGTGCGCGGGGTAGTCGTCCAGGTCCAGCGGCACCATGCGCTCCGGCGCGTGCAGCAGGTCGGCCACCGCGTCCGCCTGGCTGATCGGCGGACCGGACGGCGCGGGGAACCGGGCCGCCACCTCGGGCAGCCACTCGTTCCGGAAGCGCTTGGCGAACAGCGCGGTGTCCGAGGTGCCGAGCACGTAGCCCACGGCCCGCTCGCCGTTGTCGGCGACGAACACCAGCTCGGGCTCCAGCGCCGCGTACGGCCATGCGTAGACCGAGGACACCAGGTCCGGGTCCGGGTAGAGGTGCGTGCCGTCGCGCCCCACGTCGGAGGTGCGCACGCAGATGTCGCCGAGGGCGTCCCAGTCGCGGGGTTCGTAAGGTCGAATGCGCACGGTCATCCGCGCAACCTCAGCACACCCGCGCCGCCGACGACAGCCCGGTCCACCCCTGTTTCCGCACCGGTCCGCTCGGGGGCGGCCAGAACCGTACTCTCTCGACCACCGGTCTCCGGGGTGTCGGGACCGGCGCCCAGGTAGGCCCCGCGCTCCGCCCAGTCCACCAGCCCGGCGACGTCCACCCCGTGCGGGGGAGCGTCGCGGTACGGCTCGATGCTGCGCGCCCCGCGCTCCACCAGCGACCGCGCGCCCCGGCCGTTGCCGCGCAACGCGTGCGTCAACCCCACCGCCAGCTGCGCCAGCCCGCGCCACAGCTCCCGCTCGGCCTCGGGAGCCGACTTCCAAGCGTCCTCCAGCACCTCGTGGGCGTGGAACGGCTTGCCCTCGTCCAGCAGCCGCTGCGCTTCCCGCAGCGACTCGTCCGGTGCTCTCACGACTCCCTCGGGCTGCCGCTCGACCCCGACTGCCCCGTAGGGCAGCGGACGTCCGAGGCCGTCACGGGGCCGGGCGTTGCGCGCCCGGCCGTCGGGATCGCGGTCGCGGTCACTTGCTTCCACGCTCCCGATCCTGGCACGCCGCCAGCCCCGGCAGCACGCACCCCAACCCACCCGGACGCACGCGAGAGCCGCGCCACGCCCTCGACCGCTCCCCTTCACCGGTCGAGGACGTGGCGCGCACCACCCGTCCGGATCAGGAAGCGGACTTCCCGGAGAACCGGATCTGGTTGCCCGCCGGGTCGCGGAACGCGCAGTCGCGCACCCCGTAGTCCTGGTCGGTCGGCTCCTGCACGACCTCGGCGCCCGACGCGCGGACCTTCTCGAACAGGGCGTCGCAGTCCTCCACCCAGAAGATCAGACCGCTCAACGAGCCCTTGGCCCGCAGCTCGTTGATCGCCTTCGCGTCCTCGGGCGACCGCCCCATGTCCGCGCTCTCCAGCACGATCTCCAGACCGGGCTGCTCCGCCGAGCCGAGCGACAGCCAGCGGAACTCGTTGAACGACACGTCCGAGCGCACCTCCAGCCCGAGGGTGTCGCGGTAGAAGCCCAGCGCGGCATCGTGATCGTCGACCTGCAGGAAGGTGTGGGAAACCCGAATGTTCACACCGGTGAACCTATCGGCGCACCCACGTCGCCTGCTTCTCGAAATCTGCTCGGACGCATCACCCGCATGGCGTAACAACCGGGCACCGCCTGAACCGCCGAGTGCTCACGCGCCCGGTAGGCGCTGGGCGTCTCCCCGACCAGCTCGGTGAAGCGCGCGCTGAACGACCCCAACGACGTGCACCCGACCGCCATGCACACCTCGGTCACCCCGAGGTCCCCGCGCCGCAACAACGCCTTCGCCCGCTCGACCCGACGCGTCATCAGGTACCGGTACGGCGTCTCCCCGTACGCGACCTTGAACCGCCGGGAGAAGTGCGCGACCGACATGAACGCCACCTGAGCCAGCTCCGCGACGTCCAGAGGCCGCGCGTACTCCCGATCGACAAGATCACGCGCCCGCCGCAGGTGCACGAGTTCCCCGGTGTCCACCCGCGGAGCATCGCACCGACCCCTGACAGTTCCGGATCCTCGAAGCCCGCCCCGTCCCGCCAGCCCCACTGCCCCAGCCCTGCTGTCCCAGTCCCACACCGTCCCGATCCAGGCCCTCGTGCGGGGGTTTGTGCCGCACGGCGGTGTGAGCCGACGCAGTTCACCGCGCGCGATCAACGCGCCGCGCACAGCATCGGGGACATGGCCCGGTTCCCCTTCCGAACTGCCGCGTGCACAGCGCTCACCGTGATCGCGGTGCTGTCCAGCGGAGCGGCCAGCACCGCGGAACCGCACTCCGCGCCACCGCAGACGCGCGCTTGCACCGCGGAGCAGCAACCACCCCGGAACCAGACCACCGCCGAACCCCCGTCCTGCGACGAGCCAGCGGCCACCCACCCGGCACGCCGCCAACCGGCACGCCGCGAACCGACCCCGGCCGTTCCGGACCCACTCCAACCCGGCAGCGGCACGGCAGGCTCCGGCGCGATCGCTCCAGACCCAGTAGGCTCGGACTCACCCGGTTCTGGTGCAACGAACACCAACGCGCCAAACCCAGGGGGCCCGGACAACGGCGCCGTCACCAACGGTGCCACAAGCGATGGCTCCACCGCCGGTGATGCCGCAGGCGTCCCCACAAGCGGCTCGGTGATGGAGCCCAACCCGCAAACCCCGGCACCCCAAGCCCAACCTGCCCAGGGACAACCGCCCCAAGCCCAAGCCCACCACGGTCAGGAACAGGCGGGCCAAGGACAGCGACCCCCGAACTACGCTTCCCCGCAACAACAAGGTCCCGGACAAACGCTCGCCAGCAGAAACCCCGCACCGCAAGCACCCCACGACCACGCAGGCGCTCTCCAGGCCGTCCCGAACAACGCAGACGACAGCTCGGCAGCCCACCAACAGGACAGCCAGGACGGGATCGATCCCAACGCCACCGATCCCGGCGCCTCGGAAGACGACCTGTTCCGCGGCGACGCTGCCAGCGTCGCCGGAGCGCTGATCGACACCTCAAGCCCGTCAACCAACGCCGCCGAACTCGCCGCGAACCGAGCCGGGAGCCCCCTGGCAGCTCCGATCTCAGGTCAGAGCGGCGCTTTTCGCGGCAACCACGGTTGGCCGGTGCTCGTGGCCATCCTGATGCTGATCGCCGGACTCGCGGTCCTGGGCATCGCGGGCCGAGCCCGCCGAGGCTGCTGAACCACGTGCGACACCCCCACGTACGGCACACCCACCTCGCCGCGCCCGCTTTCCAGCGGTCGGGTGGCCCGGTCGTCCAGCGGTTCCGCGAACGGTCCGAGGACCGCGCGACTCCGCTGGACGACCGGTTCTACCGGGTCTGTCAGGGTCGTATTCAGTTGTGGATCACTGCGTAGTCAGCTGCCAATCCGTTCTCCCCTTCTCCAGGCCACGGGCGTTCTTCACCCAGCAGCGCCGCGAACAGCAGGTCCAACCGCACGTGCCAAGCGGCCAGTGCCGCAGGCACGGACACCTCCCCGTCCCCGACCACGTGGGTCAGGGTCACGACGGTGCCCCCGACCGGGTCGCTGGACAGCTCCCAGCGCACCCGGCCCGACGACGAGTCGAACTCGAGCAGAGTCGGCTCCTCCACGACCACCACCGGTCCCGGCCGGACGCGGGAACAGCCCGCGCTCTCCGGAGCGGTGTCGCTGACCGCTGGCGTCGCGCCACCGGTCAGCACGGCCCACACCTCGGCCAGCGGTCGCCAGACCAGGTCCCTGCTGAACCTGATCCGCCCGTCCGCCACCTCGCCGCGGTCCAGGCCGAACTCGCGGACGTGCCGCTCGATCGGGCCCAGGAGGTCCGCGGGAGCGGTGAACGGCCGGTCGCCCAAGCGCGCGTCCAGGGCTTCCAAGCACGTCCGCCACCCCACGGCGTTGCGCCCGGCGCCGAGCGGCCCCGCTCCGATCACCTGCGTGAGGACCAGCAGGCAGCCCCCTGGCTCCGGCAGGAGTTCGAAGCGCAGGACGTCCTCGTTCCACTCGAACGCGAACACCCTGGGCGGGTCCAGCTCCAGCACCCTGCCTTCCCCGGCGTCCATGGCCGGGTCGGGGAAGGCGAAGCGCATCCTCCCGTTCTCGAGCTCGACCTCGGCGGGGAACCAGTGCGCCAGTTCAGCGGGTTCGCTGACCGCCCGCCACACCTTGGACACGGGGTGCGCGAACCGCCTCTCCAGGCGCAGCACCGGTTTCCCGTCGATCGTCTCCAGCCGTGCGTCCCTCATTCGCCCATCTCCTCCAGGTGCCGGTCGAGAGCGGTGAAGCTCGTCATCCACATCCGCCGGTACGGGGCGAGCCAGGCGTCGACCTCCGCCAGCGGCTCCGGCTGGAGCCGGTACCAGCGCCGCTGGGCGTCCCTGCGGACCTCGACCAGCCCCACGTCGCGAAGCACCTTGAGGTGCTTGGACACCGTGGGCTGGGTCAGGTTGAGCAGCTCGACCAGGTCGTTGACCGGGCGCTCGCCCGACCGCAGGACGTCGAGGATCTCCCGCCGGTGGGAGTCGGCCAGCACGGCGAACATAGATGCCATGCCGGGAATATAGACGCATCGGCATATTGCCTGTCAACGGAGCATGATCCCTCCTCGGGTAGTGGCTCTGCCCGGTGTGGCAGTCGGTCGTGAACAGGATGCGGAAGGTCGCCGACAAAAATCCGGAACCAGCGGTTCGGAGCGGCCTTCGATTCACGCCGCTGTGTGACCGAGGTCGAGGAAATACGCAGGTCAACGACACGGGGAGATTCGCCGGATCGTGAAGCTAGGATGGCCGCAGCGGCTCCTCGCACCCCTGGGCGCAGCTCGTCGACGCGGCACGACCGCGGTCCCCCTGCAACTCCCGGCCCGAGGACTGCCCGTGCGCTCCCTTTCCGTGCCCAGCTCGCCCGTCCGCGACCTGCTCGCCCTCACCTCGCGCCCCGAGGTGATCTCCTTCGCGGGCGGCCTGCCCGCGCCCGAGCTGTTCGACCTCGACGGCATCCGCGCCGCCGCCGACCGCGCCCTCACCCGCCGCACCCTCCAGTACGCGCCCACCGAAGGCGACGCCGACCTGCGGGAACAGGTCGCGGCCCGGCTCACCGCGCGCGATCTGCCCACGCGACCCGACGAGCTGCTGATCACCACCGGGTCCCAGCAGGCGCTCGCCCTCGTGGTCACCGCCCTGCTCGAGCCCGGCTCCGTCGTCGCGGTCGAGGAGCCGACCTACCTCGCCGCGCTCCAGTGCTTCCACCTCGCGGGCGCGCGCGTGGTCGCGGTCCCCGGTGACGAGCGCGGCATCGACCCGGTCGCGCTCGCCGAGGTCGTCGAGCGCGACCGGCCCGAACTGCTCTACCTGGTGCCGACCTTCGCCAACCCGACCGGCCGCACCCTCGACGCCGAGCGGCGCGCCGAGGTCCTCCGCGTCGCGGAGCGCTCCGGGCTCCGAGTGCTGGAGGACGACCCGTACAGCGAGCTGCGCTACCGGGGGGACGCGGTGCCCGCGCTGGCCGCGTCGAGCGACTCGGTGCTGTACCTGGGCACGTTCTCCAAGATCGGCGCGCCTGGCCTGCGGGTCGGGTGGCTGCGCGCGCCCGAGGAGCTGATGCCCGCGCTCGTGGTCACCAAGCAGGCCGCTGACCTGCACACCTCGACGTTCGACCAGGCCGTCGTCGCTGACTACCTGCGGGAGAGCGACCTCGACGCGCACGTCCGGCGGTTGTGCGCGACCTACCGGGAGCGGCGGGACGCGCTGGTCGGCGCCCTGGCGGCGGTGCTCCCCGAGGGGGCGGTGTGGACCGACCCGGACGGCGGGATGTTCGTGTGGGCCAGGCTGCCCGGAGAGGTGGACACGGCGGTGGTGCTGCGGCGGGCGCTGGAGCGGGACGTGGCGTTCGTGCCGGGTGCCTCCTTCTACGCCGGTGAACCTGATCGGGCGACGATGCGGCTGTCGTTCACCACCGGCGCCCCCGAGGTCATCAGGGAAGGTGTGCGGAGGTTGGGGGAGGTGCTGTGAGGCCTCCGGACGTCCGGTAGATCCGGGCGCAGACGTTTGCGCGTTCACCCGGATGGGGATTTTTGTGGGTGGGCGGGTGATCAAGGAGGAGCCTTTGATGCGCAGGCTGTGGCCGGTCCTCGCGACGGCGGTGCTGGTTCTCGCGAGCGGGTGCGGCGGGGGTGACGGTCGGCTGGTCGCCATCGCGTCGGACGGGCGGGACCAGGCCGAGCTGGCGCTGCTGAGCGGGGCGACCACGATCGTCGTGCGGGCCGCAGACCTCGGCGACGAGCTGGTGCGGGCCTGGGCCCCGGACGGGTCGAAGCTCGCGCCGCGCGCCAACGTCGACGGGGACGTGGTGCGGGTGTCGTTCGAGGACCGGGGCGGTTCCGGGACGGCCGACGCGCGGGTCGAGGTGAACCGGTCGGTGCTGTGGAAGGTGCGGCTGGACGGCGGGGCGGTCGAGCAGACCGTCGACCTCGGGGCTGCGCGGGTCTCGTCGGTTG
The DNA here is from genome assembly GCF_002354875.1 of Actinosynnema pretiosum. Classification (GTDB taxonomy): domain Bacteria; phylum Actinomycetota; class Actinomycetes; order Mycobacteriales; family Pseudonocardiaceae; genus Actinosynnema; species Actinosynnema auranticum. The sequence continues at coordinate 6,438,396 of NZ_CP023445.1, read as the reverse complement.
ACTTCGGAGCAGGGTCGCAGCGTGTCGACCTGACGCTGCCCGCACCGTCCGGGGCGGTGCCGGTGCGGGTGACGGGTGGTGCTTCGACGTTCGCGGTGCACCTGCCGACCGGTGCGGAGGCTCGGGTGCGGTTCGGCGGGGGCGCCGGGCAGGCGGTGATCGACGGGGCGACGACGTCCGGGATCGCCGGGGGCACGGTGCTGGGGACCGGTGCGGTTGATTCCGCGGGGGACCACTACGCGGTGGACGCGATCGCCGGGGTCGGGTTGTTGACGGTGGATCGCGGGGCGCGGGGTTGACGGGCTGCTCGCAGGATTGGTGAGTTCTCTTCGGGTTTTGCGCTGGATTCCAGGGGGTTGAACTGCTCGTCCTTCCTGGAAGGGGGTGCGGTGGAGGCGCAATCGTTTGCTGTGGGGTGTGCGCCGTTCCCCGCCGTCACTCGGAAGTGTGGTAAATCCTGTTCTGTGCAGCGTTTTCGCTGGTAGATCGAGCCCCGCGTGATTCCCCCTTGATTCGTGGCGGAAGAACAATTGTCTGCGGGGGATCACTCCGGGCAGAATTGTGGCAGGGACCCGGACGGCCCGCACAGGTGCGGGAGGCGGGATTCGGTCGTGGCGCAAGACGGGGGCGTCACGGCCGCTCCACTAGTACGCGGCACGAGCGCGGTAGCGCTTGGTCGTCGTGCTCCGGCCGGGTCCTTTGTCGGGGTTGGACGCGTCGCGGTTGATCGGGGTCGAACGGTCGGCGTTGAGCGCAACGGCCTCGTGCTGACTGCCGGGTCGGGTCGTCTGGAGCCGTTGGTGCTTCGGGTGCTGACGGGGTCGTGTGTTGTCGCCGGAGCGCCGTCGCTCGGTTGATGCCGTCGAGTGCGTGCTGGAGGCCTTCGAGGTCGTGCACGGGCTTGGCGACGTGGATCGGTGGCGTGGGTCGGGGCGTGGCGTGGTGTTGGGGTTCAGCGCAGGCATAAGTGGCACTGGCGTGCGGTGGGGTAGCGGGTCAGCAGTTCGCGGCGGGTGCCGCAGATCTTGACGTACTCGTCCACCCAGGTCTTGCCGTTCGCCGGAGTGCTGTTCATGGAGCGGCAGTTGGCGCGGTGCAAGATCATGGTGGCGGGGTTGAGGCTGTGTTCCGCGTTGATGACGAACTGGTCTGGGTTGGCTGCGATCCACCACTCGTAGGAACCGTTGTCCTCGTTGAACTCCAGCATTGTTCGATCATGCCTCCGGTGTGGGGGAACACCGCTACGGGCGGCCGTGGGAACGTGCTGCGCCGAAGGTGGGGCCGTTGGGGTGTGGGCGGTTCACGTGGCGGTGAGCGCTGCGGGGCAGTGGGTGGAGCGAGCTCCGGTGATGGGTCGGTCGGGCGCTTGGTGCGTTTGGGCACCGGCTTGATTGGGCTGGCCTAGGGGTGGATGGCTGTGTGGGCGCCTTGGGGTTGGTGGCGTGGGGTGTGCTCGTGGCTGTGCTGATGCTTGCCGCGGGTGCGGTCGCGGCTGTGGCCTGAGTCGGGGTCGGATACGGGCGCGAGTTCGGGCCTGTAGCTGGCTTGGGGGTGGAGCCGGGTTGAGTTGGAGCGGGGCCTGGTGTGGCGAGTGAGTGAAAAGTGGTGATGCTCTGGGTGAATGGTTAGGGGTTGATTCCACTTATGACTACGCAGCGCCGTTGCGGGCGCATCTCGTGGGAACGCTTCACTCTAAAGAGTGGTCTTTGGGGTTTCGGCGGGTGGCTTGGAGGTTTGGTTCGGGTGGTGATGCGTCCTGGTGAGTGAATGCGGGAGTGGTGGGCTTCCGGCTGGTCGTGGCCGGGATTGGGGTGCCGGCCGTTCTTGTGCGGTGCTGTTCCGGGGGTGGGTGTTGATCATTCTGCTCGGGGTCGGGAGGTCTTGAGGGAGTCGTCGCGTCGGCGATAGTGGGGCCATGACTGCGAGCGATCACCTCGGCGACGCTGGTGCGTGGGAGGAAATCGGCGGCGAGTTGTTGGCTGCGTTCGAGTGCTGGGCTGATGAGCGCGGCGTCGACGTCGACCACTTCGTCGCACAGGCCGCTGTGGACTGGCGGCTCGCCGAGGGGCAACACCCCGGTCGGTGGGACGTCGGGGACCTGCGGGAGTTGCTGCTCGTCGGGTTTCCTCGCGGAGTGGTCATGAGGGCGGAGCAGTGGCTCAGCGTGCCTGCGACGTTGCACCTGTGGGTCGACTTCCTTGGGTCGGTCGATGGTGGTGCGGTCGTGGTGGGGGATCTCGGGGAGTTGCACTCGGAGATCGACGTGCGCACCTCGGCCTTCCTCGACGCGATGGGCGATGAGCGCAACAGCGGGCCTGCGAAGTTCTGGGTCACCCGGATGCGGGAGCACGGGGTCGATCCCGACGACCAGGAGGAGAACGGTCGGTTCCTGGCCTCGGTGCAGGCGGGGGAGGTCGAGTACGACCGGGGCGTGCTCGACGCGATCATGCGGCGGGGTGGTGGTGAGTTCAGCAGCGCTTTCGTGAAGCCTGACGTCGCCGCGGTCGCCGAGGAAGTGGTGAGCGGGCCGGTGCGGTCGTTGTCCTCGGATGCGGTGGAGGCTGCGGTTCGCGAGTCCGAGTTGCTCTGGCGGTTGCGGGTTCTCGTGGAGTGGGTCGGAGAGTCCGGGCGCGCGGTCACGTTGAGCGGGGCGCAGGGGGTGGTGCGGGACGGTGATCTCGCGCTGCTGCTCGGGGTGGACGAGCTGCGCGAGGTGGCGCTGCTGGTGGAGTGGGCCAGGGCGCTGGGGGTCGTGCGGGTCGGGGAGGGGCGGGTGGCGCTCGGTGAGGGTGTCGCGTTGCTGGAGCGACCCGTGGAGCTGTGGCGGGAGGCCTGTGTGGTGTTCAGCGGGCTGGGGCACGTCGTGTGTCCCAGTGAGTACCCGCTGCCCACGTTGGTCGGGCAGTTCCTGACCGACATCGCGCCTGATCTGTGGGCGCGGCTGTACAGCACGGGTGGGGCGCCTGTGCCGGTCGCTGAGCTGGTGGACCTGTGGGGGCAGGCGCTGGTTGATCAGCTTGCTATTCCCGGCGGGGTGCCCGAGGGGTGGGAGCCGGATCTGCGGCAGGACGTTCTTCGGGTGGCCTCGGTGCTCGTGCTCCTGGGGGCAGTCGAGGTGCTGGGGGGTGGGGAGCCGGACGAGGTGCGCGCTACCCCGCTGGGGTTGTGGGGGGCGTGGGAGGTTCTGCGGGAGCTTGGCCTCACTGCGGCCTAGGGCGGGTGGCTTGGGGCGGGGTGGCCTGGGAGGGGGGTGACTTGGGGCGGGGTGGCCTGGGGTGGGGCGGTCTCGGGTGGACGGAACAACCGCGGACGGAACAACCGCGGACGGAACAACCGCAGCAACCGCGGATGAAACAACCTGGGGCACATGGGAACACAGGCAGGCGGGCAGGTGGGCAACCCAAGGGGGCAGCGATCCCAGGTCAGCGATCCCAGGTCAGCTACCTCGGGTGGGCTACCTCGGGCGGGCGAGGCGACCTGGGGGAGAGGCGATCTGAGAGAGACAGGCGATCTGAGGGAGACAGGCGATCTGAGGTGGGACTGTGACCTTGGGTGTGTGGGGCGGCCTGGGGGAGAGGCAATCTGAGGTGGGGCTGCGATCTTGGGTGGGCGGGGCGGCCTGAGGCGAATTGGCGATCTCGGGCTGTTGATCTTGGGTTGGCTCGACCGGGCGGGCGGGGCGGCTGGGTGGGGGGAGAGAGACGGGTGCCTTGGGGTGGGTAGGTGACCTGAGGTAGGCGGGCTCCCTGGGGCGTTCGCGGCAGGTGGGTGGGGCGGTGGGGTGTTGTGAGATGGCGTTGCCCGGCGGGCGGGGGCGGGGCGGTGGTGGCCGTCGGGAGCGTTGCCCGGTGGTTCGTTCCGGTCCTGCGTTGGACGGGGGGCCGGAGACCGCTGGTGGTGGTCGTTGGGAGTGCTGCCGGGTGAGTCAGGGCTGTTGGCAGCGTTGTGAGGGGGCGTGAGGGGGAGGGCCGGGAGCGCGGGGGCGCTCCCGGCTTGGGGGTCACCAGCCGCGTGAGCGCCACTCGTCGAGGTTCGGGCGTTCTGCGCCGAGCGTCGAGTCGTCGCCGTGGCCTGGGTAGAACCAGGTGTTGTCCGGGAGGGCGTCGAAGAGGCGGGACTGGACGTCGTCCAGCAGGCTCGTGAACGCCTCCGGGGAAGTGGTCCTGCCCACGCCGCCGGGGAACAGCGAGTCGCCCGTGAAGAGGTGGGGGTGGCCGGTCGGGTCGCGGTAGAGGAGGGCGATCGAGCCCGGCGTGTGGCCGCGGAGGTGGATCACCTCCAGGGTCGACTCGCCGACCTGCAGGGTGTCGCCGTGCTCCACCAGGAAGTCCGGGGGGACCGGCAGGACCTCGGCGTCCAACGGGTGCGCGGCGGTGTTCGAGCCGTTCGCGCCCGCGACCGCGCCCAGGGCCGCCCAGTGGTCGCCGTGCTGGTGGGTGGTCACGACCGTCTTCAGCCTCGGCCTGGTCACCTCGTGACCGACCAGGTCGGACAGGCGCTCCGGGTCGGCCGCGGCGTCGATGAGCAGCGCTTCGTTCGTCGCGCGGCACACCAGCAGGTACGCGTTGTTGTCCATCGGGCCGACCGACACCTTCGTGATGGTCAGCGCGTCCAGCACCCGGCGCGCCGCCGGGCCGCCCGGCTCGACGTGGCCGGTGTAGTCCTCGAGTACGTCCACGGTCGCCGACGGTAGCCGCCCGCTCGCCGTCGCACCTTCAGGGTCCCTACAGGAACGTTCCTTAGGGTTGTCAACGATCCGCCGCCGAACGCCGTTCCGCCGTCCCCACCCTGAAGCAGGTCATCCCCACCGTGCCGAAAACCCGCAGGATCAACTGGGACGTGCTGCGCGTGCTCGCCGTGCTGGCCGTCGTGCTGCAACACGCGACCCACGCAGGGCCGAACGTCCACCCGGAGATCGGCGAACCCCTGTTCACCGTGTCCCTGGAGATGGGCGCGAGCTCGCTGGTGGTGATCTCCGCGTTCTTCGCCTGCGCCTCGCTGGCCAAGGGCAACCGCGCCTGGTTCCTGCGCAACCGGCTCGCCCGCCTGCTCCCCGCCTACGCGGTGGCCGCCTGCCTGACCTACTGGGTCCTCGTGCACCTGGCGCCCGAGGGCTGGTCGCACCTCGAACCCCGCGACCTGGTCCTCAACATCCTCATGCTGCAGAACTGGCTCCCGGACGTCCGGCTCGTCGACTTCTCCTACTGGACCCTGCCCGTCCAGCTCACCGGGTTCGTCGCGGGCGCGCTGCTCGCCTCCCGCGTGCGCGGTCGCGCGCTGTCCGTGCTGCTCTGGGCCCTCGTGCTCGGACCGCTGGTCGTGCGCGAGTGGATCGGCGAGCCCGGTCTGCTGAAGCTGCTCTACGACGGCCTCGGCGCGCACCGCGCCCAGCTGTTCGCCATGGGCGTCGGCGTGTGGTTGTGGTCCCGCGAACGGCTCGGGAACCGGCACCTGGGCGCGCTGCTGGTCGCCGCGCTCGGCGCGCAGTACCTGCACAGCGACAACCTGGAGGGCACCGCCGCGCTCGGCGTCGTGCTCGTCGGGGTGTGCGCGGCGGCAGGCGGCCCGGACTGGGACATCGCGCCGCTGCGCGCGCTCGCCACGCCGATCCGCTGGCTCGCGGGCATCTCCTACGGCGTGTACCTGGTCCACCAGGAGATCGGCTACGTGGTGATGGAGCGCCTGACCCCGTGGGGCCCGGCCGTCCAGCTCGCCGCGTTCCTGGCCACCGCCGTCCTGCTCGGCTGGGCGCTGACCGCCCTGGTGGAACGGCCCGCGCACCGCCTGCTCACCGCCAGCCACCGCCCCGCGCTCGCCCGGTGGCTGCTCGTCGTCGGGCTGCGCGCTCAGAGCCACCTGGGCAACGTCGGCACCCGGCCCTCCAGGCCGCTGCCGTCGCCGCGCCCGGTCAGCCAGCCGATCGCCTCGGCCGCGTCACCGCTGATCACCGGCGCGTCGCTGCCCGCCCCCGCGGGCAACTCCCAGGTGCGCTGACGCCCGTCCGGCAGCGCCACCTCCAGGCGCACCGGCGGCACCCCCTCGCGGTCGGCGTACACCCCGACCGCCTCGGTCAGCAGCAGCTCGTGCAAGTCCTCCGGGATGTCGGCGAACCCGAAGCCCGCGTCCAGGTCGACCAGGTGCACCCACACCTCGCCCAACCGCATCCACGGCACCCGCCCCGCCAGGATCGGCCCCTTGACCGGGTGCGCCACCTCCGCCTCCCACGCGGCTGCGGGCAGGTCCCGGATCGCGGCGGCGAGCCGCTGGCTGGCCGCGTCCAGGTCGGCGCGCAGCAGCGTCGGCGGACGCGCCCCGCCCTCGGCGATGTCGGCCTCGCGGTCGGCCATGCTCAGGTACATCGGGTGCTCGACGCCGGTCTTGGCCCACGTCAGCAGGTTCAGCAGGGCGTCCGCGCCGCGCGCCAGGTGCGTCATCACGTGCGCCCGGCTCCACCCCGGCAGCAGGCTGGGCTCCCGCACCGACGCCAGGTCGAACCCGTCGACCACGCGGTACAGCTCGGCCGTGGCCCGCTCGACCTCCGCCAGTCCGGCGAGCGCGTCCTGGATCGCGCCCGACTCCTCGCGCGGCGCGGGTACGCTCGTCGCGGAGTGGACCTGGGCTTGGGCTGCGTCAGCGAAGCTCATGGGCACCTCATCCCGGGATCTGCGGCCGAACGGCCTACCGCTCCAGCCTAGGGGCGTTCACTACCCACCGGTAGAGCCGTTGGCGCACGATCGAGGGGTTCCGGGGCTGGTCCGGGTGTGCCGCGCACCAGCGCGGGCACCCCCTCCCCGATCGTGTCAGCCCGCTCGGCGGGTACGCTTTTTCGAACATGTGTTCGGTGATCACGCAATCGGGAAGGGAATGGGTGTGGCAGACCGCCTTGTCGTTCGCGGCGCGCGCGAGCACAACCTCCGGGGGGTCGACCTCGACCTGCCACGCGACAGCCTGATCGTCTTCACCGGGCTCTCCGGGTCGGGCAAGTCCAGCCTCGCGTTCGACACGATCTTCGCGGAGGGGCAGCGCCGCTACGTCGAGTCGCTGTCCGCGTACGCCAGGCAGTTCCTCGGCCAGATGGACAAGCCGGACGTGGACTTCATCGAGGGCCTGTCGCCCGCGGTGTCCATCGACCAGAAGTCCACCAGCCGCAACCCGCGCTCCACGGTCGGCACGATCACCGAGGTCTACGACTACCTGCGGCTGCTCTACGCGCGCGCGGGCAAGGCGCACTGCCCGGTGTGCGGCGAGGCGATCAGCAAGCAGACCCCGCAGCAGATCGTCGACCAGGTGCTGGCGATGGAGCAGGGCGTCAAGTTCCAGGTCCTCGCGCCGATCGTGCGCGGGCGCAAGGGCGAGTACGTCGACCTGTTCGCGAACCTCCAGACCCAGGGCTACTCGCGGGTCAAGGTGGACGGCCAGGTCTACGCGCTGACCGACGTGCCGAAGCTCAAGAAGCAGGAGAAGCACGAGATCGCGGCCGTGATCGACCGGCTCGCGGTGAAGACCTCGGCCAAGCAGCGGCTCACCGACTCGGTGGAGACCGCGCTGCGGCTGGCCGACGGGCTGGTCGAGCTGGAGTTCGTCGACCTGCCCGAGAGCGACCCCGCGCGGGTGCGCCGGTTCTCCGAGAACCTGGCCTGCCCCAACAGCCACCCGCTGGCGATCGAGGACCTGGAGCCCCGGTCGTTCTCCTTCAACTCCCCCTACGGCGCGTGCCCGACCTGCACGGGCCTGGGCGTGCGGATGGAGGTGGACCCGGAGCTGGTGGTGCCGGACGACGAGCTGCCGCTGGGCGAGGGCGCCATCGCGCCGTGGGCGGGCGGCCAGACCGCCGACTACTTCACCCGCCTGCTGGAGTCGCTGTCCCTGGCCATCGGGTTCCGCATGGACACCCCGTGGCGGCAGCTGCCCGCGAAGGTGCAGAAGGCGGTGCTGCACGGCGTCGACGAGCAGGTGAACGTCCGCTACCGCAACCGGTACGGCCGCGAGCGCTCCTACTACGCGGACTTCGAGGGCGTCATCCCGTTCCTGGAGCGGCGCCTGGAGCAGACCGAGTCCGAGAGCATGAAGGAGAAGTACGAGGGCTACATGCGGGAGGTGCCCTGCCCGTCGTGCAAGGGCACCCGCCTCAAGCCCGAGATCCTCGCCGTCACGCTCGACCACGCCGCGCTCGGCCCGAAGTCCATCGCCGAGGTGTGCGCGATGAGCGTCGGCGAGTGCTCGGACTTCCTGGACGGCCTCAAGCTCGGCCAGCGCGAGACCATGATCGCGGGCGCGGTGCTCAAGGAGATCCAGGCGCGGCTGCGGTTCCTGCTCGACGTCGGCCTGAACTACCTCTCGCTCGGCCGCGCCTCCGGCACGCTGTCCGGCGGCGAGGCGCAGCGCATCCGGCTCGCCACCCAGATCGGCTCCGGCCTGGTCGGCGTGCTGTACGTGCTGGACGAGCCGTCGATCGGCCTGCACCAGCGGGACAACCACCGGCTCATCGAGACGCTGACCCGGCTGCGGGACCTGGGCAACACGCTCATCGTGGTCGAGCACGACGAGGACACCGTGCGCGCCTCGGACTGGGTGGTCGACATCGGCCCCGGCGCGGGCGAGCACGGCGGGCACGTCGTGCACAGCGGCCCGTACAAGGCGCTGCTGCGCAACAAGGAGTCGGTGACCGGCGCGTACCTGTCCGGCCGCAAGCAGATCCCGATGCCGGAGCTGCGCCGCGCGATCGACAAGAAGCGGCAGCTGACCGTGGTGGGCGCGCGCGAGCACAACCTGCGCGGCATCGACGTGTCGTTCCCGCTGGGCTGCCTGGTGTCCGTCACCGGCGTGTCCGGCTCGGGCAAGTCCACGCTGGTCAACGACATCCTGGCGACCGTGCTGGCGAACAAGCTCAACGGCGCGCGGCAGGTCCCCGGCAGGCACACCCGCGTCAAGGGCCTTGAGCACGTCGACAAGCTCGTGCAGGTGGACCAGTCGCCGATCGGCCGCACCCCGCGCTCGAACCCGGCGACCTACACGGGCGTGTTCGACCACATCCGCAAGCTGTTCGCGGCCACCACCGAGGCGAAGGTGCGCGGCTACCAGCCGGGCCGGTTCTCGTTCAACGTCAAGGGCGGGCGCTGCGAGGCGTGCGCGGGCGACGGCACGCTGAAGATCGAGATGAACTTCCTGCCGGACGTCTACGTGCCGTGCGAGGTGTGCAAGGGGGCCCGGTACAACCGGGAGACCCTGGAGGTGCACTACAAGGGGAAGACCATCTCCGAGGTGCTGGACATGCCCATCGAGGAGGCGGCGGACTTCTTCGAGCCCATCAACGCCATCCACCGGCACCTGCGCACGCTCGTGGACGTCGGCCTGGGCTACGTGCGGCTCGGCCAGCCCGCGACGACGCTGTCCGGTGGCGAGGCGCAGCGCGTGAAGCTGGGCGCGGAGCTGCAGAAGCGGTCCACCGGCAAGACCGTGTACGTGCTCGACGAGCCGACCACGGGCCTGCACTTCGAGGACATCCGCAAGCTGCTGCTGGTCATCAACGGCCTGGTGGACAAGGGCAACACGGTCATCGTGATCGAGCACAACCTCGACGTCATCAAGACCTCGGACTGGTTGGTCGACATGGGGCCCGAGGGTGGTTCGGGCGGCGGGATCGTCGTCGCCCAGGGCACGCCGGAGCAGGTGGCGGACGTGCCGGAGAGCCACACCGGCAAGTTCCTCACCGAGGTGCTCAAGGGCTAGCCCGAGACCCGTCGGAAAAATCTCGGAAGTTCGGTGAACCCGTTCGAACCCCCGCTCGTGTAGGTGGCGGAGGGCCGCGCGGGGAGGTGCGGCCCGCAGGGGGGAGAGGCCCCCGCGTCTCCGAGGGGGAGGGCGCGGGGGCCTTTCGCCGCACCGGGTCCGGCGCGGCTACACCACCAGGCTGAGCAGCGCGGCGACCACGAAGCCCACCACGGACAGCAGGGTCTCCACGACCGTCCAGGTCTGGAGCGTCTCCTTCACCGACAGCCCGAAGTACCGCGACACGATCCAGAACCCGCCGTCGTTGACGTGCGAGGCGATGATCGAGCCGGACGCGATCGCCATGACCACCAGCGCCAGCTGCGGCTGCGAGTAGGACTGCTCCGCGACCAGCGGCGCCACGATGCCGGTGGTGGTCACGATCGCCACGGTCGCCGAGCCCTGCGCGATCCGCATCCCGCAGCTGATCACGTAGGCCAGCGCCATGACCGGGAGCCCCAGGTCCGCCAGGGAGTTCGCCAGCACCTTGCCGACGCCGGTCGCGGACAGCACCGCGCCGAAGAACCCGCCCGCGCCGACCACCAGCAGGATCATCGCCACCGGGCGCAGCGACGCCGCCGACAGCTCGGCGATCTTCTCCCGCGTCATGCCGCGCCGGAAGCCCAGCAGCCAGAACGCCAGCAGCACCGCGATGGTCAGCGCCACGGCGGGCGTGCCGAAGAACGTGAACACGCCCAGCAGCGACGAGCCCTTGGGCAGCAGGATGCTGCCGAACGTGCCCGCCAGGATCAGCACCAGCGGCACCGCGATGATGCCCAGCACCAGCGACAGCGGCGGCTCGCCCTTGGTGCTCTCGGCGCGCGCCTTCTCCGCCGCCGCCAGCATCTCCTCGGGGACCGGGATCTCCAGCCGCTTGCCAATCCACGCCGAGAACAGCACGCCGCCGACGAACCAGGACGGGATCGCCACCGCCAGGCCCATCACGATGATCCAGCCCAGGCCCACGTTCAGCAGGCCGGCCGCCGCCACGGGACCGGGGTGCGGGGGCATGAACGCGTGCATCACCGACAGGCCCGCGAGCAGCGGCATGGCGTAGAGCACGATGGAGCGCCCGGCGCGCTTGGCCGCCACGTACACCAGCGGCGCCAGCACGAAGATGCCGATGTCGAAGAACACCGGGACGCCGAAGATCAGACCAGCCAGGCCCATCGCCAGCGGCGCGCGGTTCTCGCCGAACGCCCGCAGCAGCGAGCGGGTCAGCACCTCGGCGCCCCCGGACGCCTCCAGGATCGCGCCCAGCAGCGTGCCGAGGCCGATGATGGCCGTGATGTGGCCGAGGATGCTGCCGAAGCCCTTCTCCAGCAACGAGTCCGAGGCCTTCTGCGCCGACCCGACCAGCACCTCCACCGGCAGGCCCGCGGCCAGCGCCACCAGCAGGCCGACCACGAGCAGCGCGATGAACGGCTCGACCTTCCAGCGGATGATCATCAACAGCAGCAGGGCGATGCTGAGCCCGGACAGGGTCAGCAGCCCCGCCGTCGAGTGCTGCAACCAGTCGATCACGCGTTGCTCCGGGTGTTTCGCAGGGAACGTCCGGGCAGGGCGTCGGTGCGCCTGCCCGCGTCGACGACGGGGACCCCGTTGACGACGACGTGGTGGATGCCCTCGGCGGCCTGCCGGGGGGCGTCGAACGTCGCGGTGTCCACGACGGTGTCCGGGTCGAACAGCACCAGGTCGGCCGCGCAGCCCTCGCGGACCAGACCCCGGTCGGCCAGGCGCAACCGGCGCGCGGCGCGCCCGGTCAGGTGCGCCACGCACTCCTCCAGCCCGAGCACGCCCAGCTCCCGCACGTACCGGGCGAGGTAGCGCGGGAAGGTGCCCCACGCGCGGGGGTGCGGCCGGTCGCCGACGAGCAGGCCGTCGCTGCCGCCGGTGTGCGCGGGGTGGCGCATGATCGCCCGCACGTTGTCCTCGTGGCCCACGTGCATCAGGCACGACGTGCCCAGCCGCTCGGCGACCAGCACGTCGAAGTACAGCTCGGCCGGGGGACGTCCGGCGGCGCGCGCGGAGGCGGCGACGCTGTGGCCCACCAGGTGCGCGTGCTCGGCCAGCCGCACGCCGTTGATCTCGATGGACTCCCAGTCGACCGGAACGCCGTGGCAGCCGTCCGACCCGGTCTCCTCGATCTCCACGCGCACCCGCTCGCGCGTGGCGGGATCGGTCAGCCTCGCCAGGGTCGCCTCGACGCCGCCACCGGACGCCCAGCCGGGCAGCAGCGCCGACAGGTAGGTCGCGCCCGGCAGGTACGGGTAGGTGTCCAGGGTGATGTCGACGCCGTCGGCGATCGCCGCGTCCAGCAGCGCGAGCAGCTCGCCCGCGCGGCCCTCGTTGACCGGGAAGTTCATGGTGGCGTGCGCCAGGTGCAGCGGGCAGCCGGACTCGCGCGAGAGCTCCACCACCTCCGCGTACGCCTCCAGCGCGCCCGCGCCGTAGCTGCGGTGGTGCGGGCTGTAGTAGCCGCCGCGCTCGCCGGTGACCCGGCACAGCTCGACCAGCTCCCGCGACGACGCGTACATGCCGGGCGCGTAGGTCAGCCCGGACGACAGGCCCAGCGCGCCCTCGTCCAGCGAGCGCGCCAGCACCTCCTTCATCCGGGTCAGCTCGGCCTCCGTCGCGGGCCGGTCCTCCAGGCCGACGCACAGCATCCGCAGCGTGCCCTGCGGCACCAGGTAGGCGGCGTTGACCGCGATGCCCTTGTCGAGCCGGTCCAGGTACTCGCCGACCGAGCGCCAGTCCCAGTCGAACCCGGCCGGGTCGTCGTTCCAGCCCGCGAGCTGACCGCGCAGGGCGGCGAGCACCTCGTCGTCCACCGGCGCGTAGGACAGCCCGTCCTGGCCGAGGACCTCGGTGGTCACGCCCTGGCTGACCTTGGCCAGGTGCTCGGGGTTGGCGAGGACCTGCAGGTCGGAGTGGGAGTGCATGTCGATGAACCCCGGCGCGAGCACCAGCCCGCCCGCGTCCACGACACGGCGTCCGGACAGGCCGCTGCCGATCTCGGCCACCCGCCCGTCCCGCACCCCCACGTCGGCGGCGTACCCCGGTCGTCCGGTGCCGTCGACCACCCGTGCTCCCCGGTAGACGATGTCCACTCGTGCCCCTCCAGCCAGGCGGGGGCCGCGCGTGCTCGCGCGGCCCGGTGGGTGCGGTGCTCAGAAGTAGGTGCGCACCAGGTCGACCACGGTCGTGCCGCGCACGACCGGGATGAGCTGCCACTTGTCGAAGACGGTGCACGGGTGGGACAGGCCGAGGCCGATCCAGTCGCCGACGCGCACGGGGGAGTCCTCGGGCAGCCTCAGGAACGTGTGCTGGTCGGCCAGCGAAGTCACCTCGGCGCCGTCCAGCGCGCGCTGCCCCCCGTCGGCCCCGCGCACGAGCAGCGGCACGGGCAGGCCCTCGTCGAAGGAGGCGTCGCGCTTGCCCATGACCAGCAGCGCCAGCCCCGGCTCGGGCCGCGACACCACCTGCGCCCAGGCCAGCAGCGCGGGCTTGAGCGGCGCCGGGCCCGCGCCCCGGTTCAGCGGGGAGACGCCCTGGTAGAAGCCGTGGTCGTGGGTGACGTACGCGCCGCTGCGCAGCACCGGGCGGACCGGCAGCTCCCACGGCCCGGCGAGGACGGCGGCGACCTGGTCGAAGTAGGCGCTGCCGCCCGCGGTGACGATCGGCTCGTCGACCTCGTAGCTCCCGCGCAGGTCGTGGACCAGCTCGCGCAGCGCGGCGAGGTAGCCGTCGACGGTGGCGAGCGAGCCGGGGGACGCGTCGTGCACCAGGGAGCCCTCGTAGCCCGCGACGCCGACCAGGCGCAGCGCGGGGCTGGCGGCGGCGGCCTCGGCGACCGCGCGGGCGGCGGCCAGGTCGCGGGCGCCGGTGCGGCCTCCGGGCGCGCCCAGCTCGACCAGCACGTCCACCGGCCGCGCGGGCGTCCCCAGCGCCTCGGTCATCCGCTCGACGCCCTCGACCGAGTCGACCCAGCAGGCGAACTCGAAGTCCGGGTCGGCGGCCAGCTCGTCCGCGAGCCAGCGCAGCCCGGCCGGGTCGACCAGCTCGTTGGCCAGCAGCACCCGGCGCACCCGGAACGCCCGGTAGACGCGGACCTGGCTGGTGTTGGCGGCGGTGATGCCCCACGCGCCGCGCTCCAGCTGGGCGGCGAACAGCTGCGGGGCCATCGTGGTCTTGCCGTGCGGGGCGAGCAGCACGCCGCGCTCGGCGCACCAGGCGGCCATGACGTCCAGGTTGTGCTCCAGCGCCTCCTGGTCGAGCACGACGAGCGGTCCGACGAAGCCGCCGGTGACCAGGTCGGCCCGCCGCTCGGCCAGCTCGCCGACGGTCGACCCGAAGGCGTCCGACGGCATCCCCTTGAAGCGCCAGTCGACCCGCTCCGAGCGGATCGCGGCGACGGCGTCGCGGTCGATGTCCACTGGCTCGCTCCCCTGTTGCATATTGCGCAACGGCCGTTGCGCGATGTGATGGCGATGTGTGTAACATTCGGTCGCCGTCCAGTCAACGATCACCAGCCCAGGGGGACGCGGATGCGGTTCGAAGGCGTGGGCGGCGTGGTGTGCCTCGGCGAGACCATGGCGGTCCTGGTGCCCGCCGAACCCGGCCCGGTGCGCGCCGCGCGCGCCTGGACCAGGGCGGTCGGCGGCGCCGAGTCCAACGTCGCGATCCACCTCGCCCGGCTCGGCGTGCCCAGCCGCTGGGTGAGCGCGGTCGGCGACGACGCGTTCGGCGGGGCCGTGCTCGACGCGGTCGGCGGCGCGGGCGTCGACGTCACCGGCGTCGTGGTCGACCCGACCCGCCCCACCGGCCTGTACGTCAAGGAGGCCGCCGCCTCCGGCAGCCCCGTCCGCTACTACCGGCGCGGCTCGGCCGCCTCCGCCCTCGGCCCCGACGCCCTGCCCGAGCTCCGCCCCGGCGACGCGCTCGTGCACGTCAGCGGCATCACCGCCGCCCTGTCCGACAGCTGCCTCGACCTGCTGCGCGCCGTGCTGGCCAGGCCGCGCGGCCCGCTCGTCTCGTTCGACCTGAACTGGCGGCCCGCGCTGTGGGCCGACCGCGATCCGGCCGTGCTGCGCGAGCTGGCCGACGCCGCCGACGTCGTCCTCGCGGGCGCCGACGAGGCCGAGACCGCCTGGGGCACCGGCGACCCGGCCGAGCTGCGCGCCCTGCTCCCCGGCCCGACCACGCTCGTGGTCAAGCAGGGCGAGCGCGGCGCGACCGTCGTGGAGGGCGGCGAGCAGGTGTTCCAGCCCGCGCTGCGCGTCGACGTCGTCGAGCCGGTCGGGGCGGGCGACGCGTTCGCCGCCGGCTACCTCGCCGCCCACCTCGCGGGCGAGCCGCCCGCCCGCAGGCTGCGCGCCGGGCACCTGCAGGCCGCCGCCGCACTGCTCACCAGGGAGGATGTCGGGGACCCGCTGCCGCCCTCGGTCACCGCGCCCCTCCTGGACGCGTCGCCCGAGGAGTGGGCCGCCGCCCACCTGAGGAGACCCCGATGAGCCAGAGCCTGGACCGCGCGCTGACCCTCCTGGGCAGGCTCGCCACCGGGCCCAAGACCCTGGACGAGCTGGCGGGAGCCGTGGACGTGCACAAGTCCACCGCGCTCCGGCTCCTGCGCACCCTGGAGTCGCACCGCTTCGCCCAGCGCGACGGCGTGCACCACTACCGGCTCGGCACCGCCCTGTTCGACCTGGCCAACCGGGCGCTGGAGGAGCGCGACGTGCGCCGCAGCAGCGAGCCCGCGCTGCGCGAGCTCAACGGCCGCCTCGGCTACACCGTGCACCTGGCCTCCTACGAGGCGGGCGAGGTCATCTACATCGACAAGTACGACAGCACCCACCCCGTGCGGATGTACTCGCGCGTGGGCCGCCGCGCCCCGCTGCACTGCACCGCCGTGGCCAAGGTGCTGCTCTCCGACCTGCCCGAGCACCGGCGCCGCGAGGTCGCCGAGGGCATGGAGTACCCGCCGCTCACCGCGAACACCATCACCGGCCCCGAGCGGTACCTGGCCGAGCTGGAGAAGGTGCGCGAGCGCGGGTACGCCGTCGACAACGCCGAGCACGAGGACTTCATCCACTGCATTGCCGCCCCCATCAGGGGCGCGCGCGGGGAGGTCGTCGCCGCGGTGTCGATGTCGGCGCCGAAGGTGCTGCTGGACTTCGACGGGTTGCTCGGGCACCTGCCCGACTTGCTCGCCACCGCGCGGGCCGCGTCGATCGAGTGCGGGTGGACCGCGCGTGACTGAGAGAGGAACAACAGCGATGGGCTCCAAGGTCGAGGTTCGGACCGAGAACGCGCCTACCCCGGTGGCGAGGTTCTCCCAGGGCGTCCGCAAGGGCAACCTGCTCCAGGTCGCCGGGCAGGTCGCGTTCCACCCGGAGACCGGGGAGGTCGTCGGCACGACCGTCGCCGAGCAGACCGCGCAGGCGATGCGCAACGTCATCGCCGTGCTGGAGGCGGGCGGCGCGTCGCTGGCCGACGTCGTCATGCTGCGCGTCTACCTGACCGACACCGCGCACTTCGGCGAGATGAACGACGCGTACGGCGAGTTCATGACCGAGGGGCCGTTCTCGGCGCGCACCACGGTCTACGTCGGGCTCCCCGCCGGGCTGCTGGTCGAGATCGACGCGCTGGCCGTCCTGGACTGACCGCCGCCCCCGGCCCCCGCGCGGGGGCCGGGGACGGTCGTCCGGCGGCGCGTCACCGGAGCGAAACCCCCTGGACGGCGCAACGTCGCCCGCGCGGGTTACCGTCCGAGTGGACCAGTTCTGCCGGTGGTTCCGCATGGCGCGCCCGCCCCGCCGCGGGGTTGACTGCGATCGGATCCCCGGAAAGAGCGTTGCTGAGGAGGACGGCCGTGGCCAGGAACGCCTCACCGATCGGCTGACCGGAGTTCGGCGGCCCGCGCGCGCAGCTGCCCGCTCGCGCGCGGGTCGCCCAGGTCGTCGAGCACGTCTGCCAGCGCGCCCAGCACGTCCGGCGCGCCCGGTCCGCCGCGCCCGCCGCCCGGCTCCAGCGCCCGCTCCAGCGCCCGCTCCAGCTCCGCCCTCGCCTCCGGCAGCGCGCCCGACCGGTGCAGCGCCACCCCGGCCGCGAGCCGCGCCCTGAGCCCCGTGACGGGCGACCGCGCGCCCGCGGCCAGCCCGGCGGCCTCCCGCGCCACCGCCACCACCTCGGCCCACCGCTCCAGCCCGGCCAGCGCGTCGGCCAGCTGCATCAGCAGCGCCGCCTCCAGCGCGTCCCGCATCTCCGGGCGCAGCCCCGCCGCGTCCGCGCGCACCGCCGCCAGCAGCTCCCGGTGCACGGCCTCGGCCTCCGCGTGCCGCCGCGCCTGCGCCAGCACCTGCCCCAGCGCGTTGCCCGCGATGTGCGCGCCCAGCGGGTACCCGGCCGCCAGGAACAGCTCCCGCGCCCGCACCGCGCTGCTCCGCGCGCCCTCCAGGTCACCGGCCCGGCGCAGCGCCAGCGCCCGGTAGTGCGCCGCCCAGCCCTGCTCGCGCACGTCCCCCGCCGACACCGCCGCCGCCCGCGCCAGGTCGTGCAGCGCCAGGCCCCGCTCGGGGGAGCCTCGCAGCACCACCAGCACCCAGGTCAGGAAGTTCAGCTGCACCGCCTCGTCGCGCGCGCTGCCCAGCGCCCGCGCGGCGGCCACCCCGGCCCCGAACACCCGCTCCCAGGTGGCGGCGTCGCCGTGCTGGTCGGAGTACCAGTGCGCGGCCGAGGCCAGCCGCAGCACCCGGTCGTGCCCACCCGCCCCGGCGGTCCGGTCCAGCGCGCCCAGCCAGTTCGACAGCTCGGCCACCAGCCAGGCGTCCGCCTCGGCCGCGTCGGCGAGGCCGTCGGCGGGCTCCTGCCTGGCCTCGGTGCCGTAGAACGACAGCGCGGTGGTGGCGCGGTCCAGGAACCAGCCGTCCAGCCGCTCCCGCGCCGCCACGACGGCGGCCGGGTCGGACTCGGCGGCTAGGCGCTCGCCCGCGAACACCCGCAGCAGGTCGTGCAGCGCGTACCGGCCGGGCTCCTCCGCCGTGCCGAGCAGGCTCGCGTCCACCAGCTCGTCCAAGGCGTCCTCGGCGGTGACCGCGTCGACGCCCAGCGCCACCGCCGCCGACTCCGGCGCGCAGCCCGAACCGGGGAGCAGGGACAGCGCCCGGAACAGCGCCCGCGGCAGCGGGGCGAGCTGGCGGTAGGACAGCTCGAACGCGGGGCGCACGCCCAGGTCGCCCGCCGTGAGCGCGGACAGCCTGCGGCGCTCGTCGCCCAGCCGCGCGGCCAGGTGCGCGACCGTCCACCCCGGACGGGAGGCCAGGCGGTTCCCCGCGATCCGCAGCGCCAGCGGCAGGTTGCCGCACAGCCGGGCGACCGCCAGGGTGGCCTCGGGCTCCGCGCTGGTCCGCGCCTCGCCCGCGACGGCGGCCAGCAGCCCGGTCGACTCGGACTCGCGCAGCACGTCCAGGCCGATCCGGGTCACCCCCTCCAGGCCGCCGAGGACCTGGCGGGAGGTGATCAGCACCAGGGAGCGCGCGCCCTCGGCCAGCAGCGGGCGGACCTGGGCCTCGTCGAGCGCGTTGTCCAGCACCAGCACGGTCGAGCGCTCCCGCAGCAGCGCCCGGTAGCGGTCGGTGCGCTCGGCCTCCGAGTGCGGCGGGTCCTCGCCCAGCGCCACCAGCACCCGCCGGGTCACCTCGTCCGGCCGCACGGGCGTCGCGTCGACGCCGCGCAGGGCGAAGAAGAAGCAGCCGCCGGGGTGGGAGGCGGCCAGCTCGTGGGCGGCGCGCACGACCAGGCTGGTCTTGCCGGAGCCGGGGGCGCCGTGCACGGCGACCACCTCGGTGCCCCTGGCCCGCGCGGCGGCGGCGCGGATCGCGGCCAGCTCGTCCGCGCGGCCCGCGAGGTCGGGCAGGTCCGGCGGGAGCGCGCGGGGGCCGGGGGAGCGGGTGGCCCTGGCCCGGCCGCGCTGGGCGGCGGCGAGCAGCTCGGAGCGGTCCGCGCCGTCCAGCCCGAGCACGTCGGCGAGCGCGGCGACGGTGCGCCGCTGCGGGCCCCTGGCCCGGCCGCGCTCCACGTCGCTGATCGCGCGCACGCTGACGCCGGAGCCCTCGGCGAGGTCCTCCTGGGTCAGGCCCGCGCGGGTCCGGTGGTGACGCAGCAGGTCGCCCAGCGGTGTGGCCACGGGGGGACAGTAGACCGCCGGGGGCGGTCGGGCGGGAAAGGCGCAGGTGGGTGCGGGACGTGCGCCGTTGACCGGGTGAACGGACCACTCGCCCGGCTCTCGGCGGGGCTCGGTGACCGGCCGTCCCACGCGGTGGGCGGCCGAAGGGGGAGGTTCGCCCGAGGGGGTGTCACGCGTCGGTGCGAGCTGGTATCCCTGCGCGCATGAAGTGGTACTCGGACCGGCCCGACCGCTTTGCCCTCCAGCTCGCCGCCGACCTGGTCGCCGTCGCCTGGACCTGGTTCTGGATCGACTTCGCGCTGGGCGTGCGCGAGGCCGTGCTGTCCCTGCGGACGACCGGCGAGGAGCTGGTCGGCGCCGGTCAGGGGCTCGGCGACACCTTCCGCGACGCCGCGGACCGGGCGCGCCGAATGCCGCTCGTCGGCGACGACCTCGCCTCCGCGCTCCAGCGCGGGCAGGACGCCGGGACCTCCGTCGTCGGGGCCGGGCAGGCGCAGATCGAGGCCGTCGAGACCACCGCGCTCTGGCTCGCCGTCGCGTTCGTCGCGCTGCCGGTCGCGTTCCTGCTGATCACCTGGCTGCCGCTGCGCTACCGGTTCGCCCGCCGCGCCACGGCCGCCCGCAGGCTGCGCGACGCCGGGCGCGAGGACCTGCTCGCGCTGCACGCGCTCAACAACCTGGACCTGCGCCAGCTCGCCGCGTTCGACGGCGACCCGCTGGAGGGGTGGCGCAGGCAGGACCCGGAGATCATCGCCCAGCTCGCGGCCAGGCAGCTGCGCTCGTCCGGGGTGCGGCCCCGCGTCAAGGCGGGGCGGGGTGGGAAGGGGCGCGCCAAGCGCGGCGCCGAGGGGGACTGACCCCGAACGGGTGGGTGGCGCGGGCGTCCGCCGGTGCGACCGGGGGCGCCCGCGCCTCGGCGCCGGGGGGACGGGTGGTGGGCCGCTCGCGCGACCGTCCCGCCTCCCCGCGTCACGGGGGTGACGCGGCAGCGGCGGGGGAGGGGGTCAGTAGACCGGGCCGGTGAACTTCTCGCCGGGGCCCTTGCCGGGCTCGTCCGGGAACGCCGACGCCTCGCGGAACGCCCGCTGCACGGACTGGAGGCCGTCGCGCAGGGGACCCGCGTGCGGGCCGAGGTACTCGGCGGAGGCGGTCACCAGGCCGGCCAGCGCGGTGATCAGCCTCCGGGCCTCGTCCAGGTCGCGGCGGGGGCTGTTGTCCGGGTCCTCGTCGGCCAGGCCGAGGCGCTCGGCGGCGGCGGAGAGCAGCATGACCGAGGCCTTGCTGATCACCTCGATGCTGGGGACGTCGTGCAGGTCGCGGACGTTGTCGTCAGGCAGGTCGGTCACCCCGACATTGTCGCAACCCGCCTCCGGGCGCCGCCGGTTCGGGGGTTGACAAGCGATCTGCTACGATGTTCGACGCGACCAGTTCCCGCACGTGCGGGAACGGCAAGTGGAGCCCCGCTCCCACCCGCGTCCGCCGCCCTCGTGGCAGGTGGCCGGGTCCGGTCCCTCGCAGGGTGGACTGCGCCCTGTCGTTGTGCGATCGGTCGGAAGAGCGGGCCTCACGCTGGGCAAAGCGTGGGGCCTCTTGTCTTTTGGCGCACAACGAGTCGCAAAGGACGTGCATGACAAGTCCCTCGAACCGAGGTGCTCCCGTGAGCACCGAGCCGCGCATCAACGACCGCATCCGCGTGCCCGAGGTTCGTCTGGTCGGGCCGAACGGTGAGCAGGTCGGGATCGTTCGCATCGAGGACGCGCTCCGACTCGCACAGGAATCGGACCTCGACCTCGTCGAGGTCGCCGCGCAGGCTCGCCCGCCCGTCTGCAAGCTCATGGACTACGGCAAGTACAAGTACGAGTCCGCGCAGAAGGCCCGCGAGTCCCGGCGCAACCAGCAGCTCACGGTCATCAAGGAGCAGAAGCTCCGCCCGAAGATCGATCCCCACGACTACCAGACGAAGAAGGGCCACGTGGCCCGCTTCCTGGGTCAGGGGAACAAGGTCAAGGTGACCATCATGTTCCGTGGCCGAGAGCAGTCCCGGCCCGAGCTGGGCTACCGGCTGCTCCAGCGGTTGGCCGAGGACGTCGCGGAGCTCGGTTTCGTGGAGTCGAACCCGAAGCAGGACGGCCGCAACATGATCATGGTGCTGGCCCCGCACAAGACCACGAAGACCCGTCCGATCAAGCACGAGAACGACGATCTGGCGGACGCCCCGGCTGAGGACGCGCCGGCGGAGTGAAGTTGTGATCTCCCGGCCTCCGGGCCGGGAGATCAGAGCACGGCGCCCCCGCTCGGGTGGTCGCTGCACGAGACGAGGACGGAAATGCCGAAGAACAAGAGCCACAGCGGGACCTCCAAGCGAGTGAAGGTCACCGGCAGCGGCAAGCTGATGCGGGAGAAGGCGGGCAAGCGCCACCTGCTGGAGAAGAAGTCCAGCAAGCTCACCCGTCGCCTCTCCGGCGCCACCGAGGTCGCGAAGAACGACGTGCCTCGGCTGAAGAAGCTGCTCGGCCTCTAACCCGCCCCCTTTTTCACCACCGGGGCGTCCCCCAGCCCCACGAGATCGACAGGATGGACCCGTGGCACGCGTCAAAAGGGCCGTGAACGCCCAGAAGAAGCGCCGTACCACCCTTGAGCTCGCCAGCGGCTACCGCGGCCAGCGTTCGAGGCTGTACCGCAAGGCCAAGGAGCAGGTGCTCCACTCGCTCAACTACGCGTACCGCGACCGCCGTGCGCGCAAGGGCGACTTCCGCAAGCTCTGGATCCAGCGCATCAACGCGGGCGTGCGTGCCAACGGCATGACCTACAACCGCTTCATCCAGGGTCTGCGCCTGGCCGGCATCGAGGTCGACCGCAAGATCCTGGCCGAGCTGGCCGTCAGCGACCCGACCGCGTTCGCCGCGGTGGTCGAGCTGGCCAAGGCGGCCATGCCCGCCGACGTCAACGCTCCGGCCGAGGACAAGGCCTGATCAGCGACGCCAGTCGTGCGCCACGACCCGCGGACGTCCCGTTCACCGAGCGGACTCCGCGGGTCGTCGCCGCTCGACGCCTGACCCGCCGCTCCGGCCGCGACCGGGCCGCCCGCTTCCTCGCCGAGGGCGCGCAGGCGGTCCGCGAGGCCCTCGCCTGGTCCGCCGAGGGGCGCGGCCGGGTGCACGAGCTGTTCGTCACCGAGGTCGCCGCCGAGCGCAACCAGGAGCTGGTCGACGCCGCCGCCTCGTCGGGCGTGCCGATCAGCGTCGTCACGGACAAGGCCGCCGCCGCGCTGTCGGAGACGGTCACCCCGCAGGGCGTGGTCGCCGTGTGCGACCCGGTCGAGGTCCCCCTCGACGCCGCCCTCACCCCCTCCGCCCGCCTGGTCGCGGTGCTGCACGGCGTCGCCGACCCCGGCAACGCGGGCACCGTCGTCCGGGTCGCCGACGCGGCGGGCGCCGACGCGGTGGTCTTCGCGGGCGACTCGGTCGACGTGCACAACGGCAAGTGCGTGCGCGCCTCGACCGGCAGCGTGTTCCACCTGCCGATCGCCCGCGCCCGCTCCGCCGAGGACGTGTTCGCGGCCTGCCGCGCGGCCGGGCTGCGCCTGGTCGCCGCCGACGGGTACGCCACCGAGGACCTGGTGACCGCCGACCTGCGCGGCGACCTGGCCCACCCCACGGCGTGGGTGTTCGGCAGCGAGGCGCACGGTTTGCCCGACGACGTCGTGACGAGCCTGGACGGCGCCCTGAAGGTGCCGCTGTACGGCGGCGCGGAGAGCCTGAACCTGGCCACGGCCGCGGCGGTGTGCCTGTACGCGTCCGCGCGGGCGCACCGGGCCTAGAGCCGGTCCGCGCGGGGCAGCGAGGCGATGAGCAGCGCGCCCCGCGCGCTCGCGCCGACGACCAGGGTTCCCCGGTGCACGGCGGCGATGCGGCGCGCGATGGCGAGACCGAGGCCGGTGCCGCCGGTGTCGCGGGCGCGGGCCTCGTCGAGGCGGGTGAAGCGGTCGAACACGCGCTCGCGGTCGGCTTCCGGGATGCCGGGGCCGTCGTCGGCGACTTCGAGGACGGCTTGCCCGTCCACTGCGGACAGTCGAACGGTGATCGCGGATTCGGCGTGCCGCTCGGCGTTGTCCAGCAGGTTCCCGAGCAACCGGTCCAGCAGGGCCCGACTCCCCAGCACCTGAACGGGGTCGTCGGGCAGTTCGACGACGAGTTCGTGCACCGACCTGCGGCGCGCCACGTCCGCACGCGCCAGCGCTGCCAGGTCGAGCGGTGTGGAGATCGACTTGGTGTGGTCGAGCCGGGTCAGCAGGAGCAGGTCGGTGGCCAGCGCTTGAATCCGGTCGGTGTCGGCCAGCGCGCCTTCCACGACCGATGACCAGTGGGCGTTCTCGGGGTGGCTGAGGGCGATCTCCAGTTCGGCGCGCAACGCGGCGATCGGGCCGCACAGCTCGTGCGAGGCGTCGGCGGCGAACCGCCGGTTCTCCTCCACGGCCCGCTCCAGGCGGTCGAGCGCGGTGTTCACGGTGACCGCCAGCTCGCTCAACTCGTTGCGGACGCGGGGGAGCGGCACCCTGCGGGCCAGGTCGTGCTCGGTGATGTCGGCCAGCTCCCGCCGGATCGCCTCCACGGGTCGCAGCACCCGGCCCATCGCCACCCACACCGCGAACCCCGTCAGCGCGGTCAGCGCGAACGCCCCTCCGAACAGCAGCAGGATCTTGTGGTTGAGGTCGCGTTGCGCCTGCGTGAACTGCTTCGCGCGCGCCTCGGGAAGAACGTCCGGGAGTTCGGGGAATTCCGCAGGAGGAATGCACCTACTGCCGGCCGCTCCAGGGTCCGTGAACGGCCACAGCGAGAGTTGCGGTCTGCAGAAGGGGGTTCTCCTGTCCTCTGAGAGCGAGAGGTAGGTCGGGAGCGGTTCGGAACCGCGCGGAGAAGCGATGCTGATCCCGCTCTCCTCGCACACCGTGGCTTTCAGCCGCCAGGTGATCGGATCTCCGCCCAGGGGGAAGACGTCCGTCGCCATCGTGCACAGGAGCAGTTGTTGGACCGCGTCGTCCCGCAGCGATACCGCCGTCGTCACCACGATCGCCAGCAGCGGCACCTCGATCGCGACCATCGCCAGTCCTGTCACGCGCATGCGCAACCGCCCCCTCACGACTCCTCCAGCCGGTACCCCACCCCGCGCACCGTGGTGATCGTGAAGGTCCCGAACGGCGAGTCGATCTTCCGGCGCAGCGCGCTCACGTACACCTCGACGAGGTTGTGGTCCGCCTCCCGCGCCGAGTCCCACACCCCGGCCAGCACCTCGTCCTTGGTGACCACCCGCCCCTTGCGCCGCGCCAGGTGCTCCAAGACCGTGAACTCCTTGGCGGTCAACGGGATCGTCGTCCCCCGCCGCGAGCAGGTGCGCGTCACCGGGTCCACCACCAGGTCGCCCGCGACCACCGCCGCCGGTCGCCCCGCCGCACCCCGCCGGGCCAGCGCCCGCAACCGCGCCACCAGCACCACGTACGAGAACGGCTTGGTCAGGTAGTCGTCCGCGCCGGTGTCCAGGCCCTCGGCCTCGTCCAGCTCGCCGTCCTTGGCCGTCAGCATCAGGATCGGCGTCTCGACCCCCGCGTGGCGCAGCCGCGCGCACACCCGGTACCCGTTCAGCCCCGGCAGCATGATGTCCAGCACGACCACGTCGTACGCGTGCTCCGAGGCCCGCCACAGGCCCGTCTCGCCGTCGTGCTCCACGTCCACCGCGAAGCCCTCGGCGACCAGCCCCCGCGCGAGCAGCCCGACGAGCCTGCGGTCGTCGTCAACCAGCAGCACCCTCATGCCCCGGAACGTGCCACAGGACGCCACCACCGCGCCTGAAGAACGCTTCAGCCGACTTCAGGTCCCCCTCAGCCCGACTGCGGCACGGTGCCGTCAGCGCGCCTCCCGCTCCGTGGGGTGGCGGGAGGCGCCCCGGCTCACTCGTCGTTCAGCCTGGCGTTCAACGACCTCAGCAGCGCGTCGCCGACGACCTGCTTGTCCTGCGCGCGCAGCGCCTCCTCCAGCGCCCCCGCCAGGTCGCCGATGATCGGCGGCGGCGTCCGGTCGGTCACCAGGGCGCCCGCGCGCCTCGCCTCGGCCTCGGCGTTCTCCGGGTCCTCGGCCGCCAGCAGGAACCGCGCGCCCCTGGTGATCATGAACAGCCTGCGGTGCTCGTCGCCGGACTGGTCCGCCAGCTCCTCGGCGATGCCGTTGTGCTCCAGCGCCTTCGCCCAGTCCTCCTCCTGCGCGTGCAGGAACCCGCGGATGGCGGCGATCCTGGTGCGCAGCATCAGCACCTGCTCCTCGTCGTCCACGTGCTCCAGCAGGCCCTCGGCGTGCGAGACCGCGTGGAACGACTCGGCCACGTCGTCGTTCGGCCGGGTGCTCGCCGCCTCCATCCAGGACGCCGCCGCCTCGTAGGCGTCGCCGATCTCGGTCCACAGCCGCGCCGCGCCCTCGTACGCCTCGGCGCCCTCGACCTCCTGCCCGGCCTGCGCCCGCGCCGCGCCGAGCGCGTCCAGCGTCACGGCCCGCTGCAGCAGCTCCTTCTCGGGCGCCACCGCCAGCGCGGCCTCCAGGTGCCGCAGCGCCGCGTCCGTCTCACCGAGCTGCGTGCACACCTTGCCGAGCCGGAACAGCACCGGCACCGAGTCGGACGGCGGCAGGTCGTCCGCCCGCACGATCCGCAGCGCCTCCTCCAGCGCCTCGGCCGCCTCGATCGGCCGCCGCACGTTCAGGTAGCCGCCCGCGAGCGCGAAGCACGCCCACACGACCTCCTGCGGGCTGCCCAGCTCGCGGGTCACCGCCACGGCCTCGCGCAGCGCGCCCATCCGGTCCGCGTACCGGCCCAGGTGCTCCACCAGCGAGACCCGCCGCTGGTGCGCCTCGACCGTCCACGGCCCGCGCACCGACCCCGACGCGGCGACCAGCGCGTCCGCCGCCTCCAGCGCCGCGTCACCGTCCTCGCGCAGCACCGCCAGGTGCCCGAGCAGCCGCAGCGCGTTGAACCGCACCGACGACGGCGGGTCCTCGACCAGCAGCGCCTCGGCGACCTCCCGCGCCTCCTCCAGCCGGTCCGCGCTGGCCAGGTGCTCGGCCCGCGCGCAGCGCACCCGCACCAGCAGGTCCGGGTCGGGCGCGGCCAGCTCGTGCGCCTGCTCGACCAGCTCCAGCGCCTCCGGCACCAGCCCGTCGTCCGAGCGCTCCACCAGCTCGGCCAGCACCAGCTTCGCCAGCACCAGCGTCTTGGGCGTCGCGGCCAGCGCGACGCACTCGCGCGCCTCGGCGACCGCCGCCTCCAGCCCGCCGGTCAGCTCGGCCCAGCGGCTGGCGCCCCGGCTGCGGTAGCGCACCGCCAGGTCCGGCTCGCCCAGCTCCTCCAGCCGCGCCACGGCCGCCCGGAACGCCGCCAGCGCGGCCTCGTCGTCCTGCCCCGGCTTGGAGGTCAGCGTCCTGCGGGCCGCGACCCGCGCCGCCAGCACGTCGGGCAGCAGCGCGTCCAGCTCGGCGGGCAGCGAGCGCAGCAGCCGCATCCCGGTGAGGAAGTCGTTGCCGGAGAACGCCTTCAGCGCCCGCTCGGCCAGCTCCACCGGATCGGACAGCACCTCGTCGTCCACAGCGGACTCGACCGGCGCGTCGACCGGCGCGTCCGCCGCCCTCGGCACCGCCAGCGGCACCGGCTCGGTGTCGGCCAGCGCCAGCGTCCTGCGGATCCGCGCGCTCACCGCGTCGCTGCCGTTGCGCTCGTCGAACCGGGCCGCGATCTCCAGCGCCTGCGCCCGCAGGAACTCGCGCAGCTCCTCCGCCGACAGCACCTCGGTGCGCCCGTCGCGCGGCACCGCGAACTCCTCCGGCCGGTCCAGCCGGTCCAGCAGCAGCGCCGCGCCCGCCGAGAAGCGCATGGCCTGCGCGGGGTTCGTGGACGAGTGCACCCGGTGCAGGTGCCGCTTGAGCAGCTCGACGCCGCGCTCCACGTTGCCCGAGGTCGCGCAGAACACCAGGTGGTCGTCCAGGTAGCCGGTCACCAGGTCGTCGCGGATCGCGCGGTGCGCCACCACGTGCGCCTCGCGGGCCCGCTCCAGGTCGCCCACCTCGACGAACGCGGGCGTCAGCGTGGTCAGGATGCCCTGCGGCTGGCCCGCGCAGCCGGTGTCCTCGGCCAGCTGGTGCTCGGCGTGCGCGATCGCCTCGGCGGGCCTGCCCTGCCAGATCAGGTGCCTGGCCTGCTCCTCGACCACGCACGCCTCGCAGTCGCTGAGCGGACCGCGCTCGGCCGCCAGGTAGCGGGCGAAGTGCTCCCGGTAACCGGCCTCGTCACCGATGTGGTCGGCCAGCTCGGTGCGCGCGCCGTGCACCGGCTGCGCCGAGAAGCCGTGCTGCCGGTAGCGGGTCGCCAGCTGCTCCAGCACCGAGCTGATCTGCTCCAGGCTGAACCGGGGGTCGGCGAGCAGACCGGTGACGATCCACTTGTGCGCCCAGTCGTAGTTGTGCGTCTCCCACTCGTCGAACGCCGTGGGGTCGCGCCGCTCGGCCGCGCCGCACCACGCGAACGGGGCCAGCATCAGGTCGTAGCGGTTCAGGTCGTGCGCCGAGCGCAGCAGCGCGATCCGGCAGCTCACCGCCAGCGGCAGGTGGTCGCAGGCGTCCGCCGCCCGCGCCGCCCGCTCCAGCGCCTCGTGCCTGGCCATGCCCTCCGGCAGGTGGTAGGCCTGCGCGAACTGCTGCTCGGCGGCCTGCTTGATCTCGTCCCGGCCGGGTTCTTCGGTCATCGGGGCTGCCCCTTCATCGGTTGTCCACGGCCCGGTCGAGCAGGTCCAGGAACGAGCGGTTGAGCGCGGCGGTGTCCTTCGGGCGCATCGGGCGCCGGGACTGGAGCAGCGCGTGCACGTACAGCGACTCCACGGTCAGCTCCACGAGCGCCGGGTCGGTCAGCTCGGCGAGCCTGCGCACCAGCGGGCTGCGGCAGTTGAGCACCAGCCGCTGCGCCGCCCCCGGCGCGGACTCGGCCAGGCTGCCCAGCAGCTGCGCCCACAGCGGGTCGTCGGCCTCCTCGCCCGCCTGCTCCACGTCGCGCCTGCGCTCGCCCTCGGCGTTGGTGACCAGCAGCGCGGGCAGCGAGGCCGGGTCGAAGTCGCGCGGGACGACCTCGCAGTCGTGCCGCTCCAGCACCCCCGCCGCGTCCGCCAGCCGCGCCCGCAGCGCCCGCTCCACCTCCGGCTCGGGGTCGCCGAGCGCGGCCAGCACCTCGCTGGGCGCCACCCGCCGCGCCGCACCCGGACCGTCCAGGGCGACCAGGCGCTCCAGGATCTCCAGGTCGTAGGCGTAACCGGCGTTCAGCAGGCCCATGCCCTGGGCGTGCGCGACCGGCGCGAGCTGGCGGAACTCGTCCACGTCCGGCAGGTACAGCACCGAGCCGTAGCGCCTGCGAAACTGCTTGAGCGACTGCGCGCCGTCCGTGGTCTCGAACGGCAGCCAGCGCTCCACCAGCCGCAGCATCTCCTCGTCCACCCTGGCCAGCGACTTGATGCCCAGGTGGTGCGCCTCCATCAGCGCCGAGGTGCGGCCGGGGTCGGTGGCGTCCAGGCGCACCAGCCAGTCCCGCACCTGGCGGCCCAGCTCCTCCTGCACGATCAGCAGCGTCTCGTCCTGGTACAGCGACTCGCGGCTGGCCGTGGGCCGCAGCGAGGAGGTGTCCACGACGCAGCGCACGAAGTACGCCCAGTCGGGCAGCAGCCCCTCGATGGCCTCGCCGACCAGCATCCGCTTCAGGTACACCCGGTGCGACTGGCGGGCGCCGGGGTGCACGCCCGCGGGCAGCACGTACGCCACGCCGGTCAGGCCCACGGCGGGCACCTCGACCGGGATCGCCGCGAACGGCTCCAGGCCCAGCACGCGCGCCCCGTACCCCATCGGGTCGGTCAGCCACGGCAGCTCGTCGGACGTGAGAACCTCGTCACCCACCCGGACGGTGACCGGCAGCAGCTCGCCGTACTCGGCGACCAGCGCGCGCACCACGTCGCGGCCGAGCCAGTGGTCGCTGTCGCGGCCGGGCACCAGCTCGATCGTGGTGCCGACCTCGGCGCGCGCCGCGTCGTCCACCTCGACCTCGTAGTTGCCCGCCGCGTCGGCCGACCAGCGGACCGCGGGCCCGCCCTTCGCGGAGCGGCTGACCAGCCGCACCCGCTCGGCGACGAGGAACGCCGACAGCAGGCCCACGCCGAACTGGCCGAGGAAGCCCTGGCGGGCGAACCCCAGCTCGTCCCGCTTGGACGTGCGGCCCAGCGTCGAGAGCAGGTCGTGCACCTCGCTCTCGGTCAGGCCTATGCCCGTGTCGGAGATGCGCAGGGTGCCGTCGGCGCTGGAATCGGCAGGCTCGATGACCACCTCGCCCGGCGCGTCCGGCTGGAGCGCGCGGCGGGCGGTGATGGCGTCCACCGCGTTCTGCAGCAGCTCGCGGGCGTACACGCGAGGGCTGCTGTACAGGTGGTGGCTGAGCAGGTCGATGATCCCGCGCAGGTCGACACCGAAGGTGTGTGCCATAAGAGTGCGGTCCACCTCAGGTCTTGATCGCTTTCAGACGCCCGAATTCTAGGTGCGCCGGGGCCGCGGTCGCTCTTATTTTGGACCGGTCACCTAGGATCGGTCCGCCGCACCGCGCAGGCGCAACGCACCGCGCGTGGCGGCCATCACCTCATGTCCGCGACGGGAGCTGTACACCAACCATGTCCGGAGCCAACGACCCGTACGACCCCAAGCAGGTCGCGGCGCTGTCCGCCGAGGCGCTCGACGCCGCGGTCGAGCGGGCCCAGGAGGCGTTCGCCCAGGCGGGCGACCTCGACGCGCTCGCCGCCGCCAAGCCGGCCCACCTCGGAGACCGCTCCGCCGTCCTGCAGGCCCGCCGCGAGATCGGCGCGCTGCCCCCGGCCGCCAAGTCCGAGGCGGGCAAGCGCGTCAACGTCGCCAAGCAGGCGATCGACGCCGCCTTCGAGGCGCGCCGAGCCGTCCTGCAGGTCGAGCGGGACGAGCGGGTGCTGCGGGAGGAGTCCGTCGACGTCACCCTCCCGTGGGACCGGGTGCCGCGCGGGGCCCGCCACCCCATCACGACCCTCGCCGAGCGCGTCGGCGACATCTTCGTGGCCATGGGCTACGAGATCGCCGAGGGGCCCGAGCTCGAGGCGGAGTGGTTCAACTTCGACGCGCTCAACTTCGGCAAGGACCACCCCGCGCGGTCCATGCAGGACACCTTCTACGTCGGGCCCGCCGACTCGGGCCTGGTGCTGCGCACGCACACCAGCCCCGTGCAGGCGCGCACGCTGCTCGACCGCGAGCTCCCGGTGTACGTGGTGTGCCCCGGCCGCACCTTCCGCACCGACGAGCTGGACGCCACCCACACCCCGGTGTTCCACCAGGTGGAGGGGCTGGCCGTGGACAAGGGCCTGACCATGGCCCACCTCAAGGGCACCCTCGACGCGTTCGCCCGCGCCGTCTTCGGCGACGAGTCGCGCACCCGGCTGCGCCCCAGCTTCTTCCCGTTCACCGAGCCGTCCGCCGAGGTGGACGTGTGGTTCCCGGAGAAGAAGGGCGGCGCGGGCTGGGTCGAGTGGGGCGGCTGCGGCATGGTCAACCCGAACGTGCTGCGCAACTGCGGCGTCGACCCCGAGGTCTACTCCGGATTCGCCTTCGGCATGGGCCTGGAGCGCACGCTCCAGTTCCGCAACGGCATCCCCGACATGCGGGACATGGTCGAGGGCGACGTCCGCTTCACCCAGCCATTCGGAACGGAGGCCTGACCGGTGCGCATCCCGGTTACCTGGCTGGTCGAGCACCTCGAGTTCGACCAGACCCCCACGCCGGACCAGCTCGCCGAGGCGTTCACGCGAGTGGGCATCGAGGTCGAGGAGACCACCGGGCTCGGCCCGGTCACCGGACCGCTCGTCGCGGGCCGCGTGGTCGAGATCGAGGAGCTGACCGAGTTCAAGAAGCCGATCCGGTTCTGCCGGGTCGAGGTCGGCCCCGACCAGGTCAACGGCATCGTGTGCGGCGCGCGCAACTTCGTCGAGGGCGACACCGTCGTGGTGGCGCTGCCCGGCGCGGTGCTGCCCGGCGACTTCCGCATCGCCGCCCGCAAGACCTACGGCCGCACCAGCGAGGGCATGATCTGCTCCGCCCGCGAGCTGGGCCTGGGCGACGAGCACGCGGGCATCCTCGTGCTGCCCAGCGGCACCGCCCAGCCGGGTGACGACGCGTTCGAGCTGCTCGGCCTCGGCGACACCGTCATCGAGGTCGCGCCCACCCCGGACCGGGGCTACGCGTTCTCGGTGCGCGGCCTGGCCCGCGAGATCGCCTGCGCGTTCGAGGCCCCGTTCGGCGACCCCGGCCTGGCCGAGGTGCCCGAGGCCGAGGGCGACGTGTGGTCGGTGCGGGTCGACGACGCCTCCGCGTGCTCGCGCTTCGCGGCCCGCCGCGTCACCGGCGTGGACCCGACCGCGCCCACCCCGTGGTGGATGCGCCGCAGGCTCATGCTGGCGGGCATCCGCTCCATCTCGCTGCCGGTCGACGTCACCAACTACGTGATGCTCGAACTGGGCCAGCCGCTGCACGCCTTCGACGCCGCCGCCGTCAAGGGCGGGCTCGTGGTGCGCCGCGCGGTGGCGGGGGAGAAGCTGACCACGCTCGACGACGCCGTGCGGGCGCTCGACCCCGACGACATCGTCATCGCCGACGACAGCGGCGTGGTGTCGCTGGCGGGCGTCATGGGCGGCGCGAGCACCGAGGTGCGCGACAGCAGCTCCGACATTCTGCTCGAAGCGGCCGTGTGGGACCCGAAGTCCATCGCCCGCACCGTGCGCCGCCACAAGCTGCCCAGCGAGGCGGCCAAGCGGTACGAGCGGACCGTCGACCCGGCGCTGGCCCCCGTGGCGCTGGAGCGCGCCGCGCGGCTGCTGCACCTGTTCGGCGAGGGCTCCATCCAGCCCGGCCGCACGGACGTCGGCACGCCGGAGCTGCCCGCCGCCGTGTCCATGCCGATCGACCTGCCCGACCGGGTCGCCGGCGTGCCCTACGCGCGCGGCGTCACGGCCCGCAGGCTCGGCCAGATCGGCTGCCGCGTCGAGGTCAGCACGGACGACGCGGGCCACACCGTGGTCACCGCCGTGCCGCCGACCTGGCGCGCCGACCTGACCCAGCCCGCCGACCTGGTGGAGGAGGTGCTCCGGCTGGAGGGCTACGACAGCATCCCGTCGGTGCTGCCGCCCGTCCCCGCAGGCCGGGGCCTGACCGAGCAGCAGCGCCGTCGCCGCTCGGTCTCCCGCGCGCTGGCCGAGCACGGCCTGGTCGAGGTCAAGCCGTTCCCGTTCCTCTCGCCCGCCGTGTTCGACGCGCTCGGGCTGGCCGAGGACGACGTGCGGCGCACCACGACCACGGTGCTCAACCCGCTGGAGTCGGACAAGAACGCGCTGGCCACCACCCTGGTGCCGGGCCTGCTGGACGCGCTGCAGCGCAACCTGGCGCGCGGTCAGAAGGACGTGGCGCTGTACGCGGTGGCCCAGGTGACGCTGCCGCGCGCGCAGCAGGGCGCCATGCCCGAGGTCGGCGTGGGCGAGCGGCCCGCCGACGAGCAGGTCGCGGCGCTGCTGGCGGCGCTGCCGCAGCAGCCGGTGCACGTGGCCGCGGTGCTGTGCGGCAACCGCGAGCTGCCCGGTTGGTGGGGCGCCGGTCGCCGGGCCGACTGGGCGGACGCGGTCGAGGTGGCGAGGCTGGTCGGGCAGGCCTACGGCGTGCGGATCAGCGCGGTGGCCTCGGACCTGGCGCCGTGGCACCCCGGCCGGTGCGCCGAGCTGCGCGTGGGCGACTTCCCGGTCGGCCACGCGGGCGAGCTGCACCCGAAGGTCGTGGAGGCGCTGGGGCTGCCCAAGCGCACCGTGGCCGTCGAGCTGGACCTGGACGCGCTGCCGCTGGCCGAGCACCGGCCCGCGCCGGTCGTCTCGCCCTACCCGCCGGTGCTGCTCGACGTGGCCGTCGTGGTCGACGCCGACGTGCCCGCCGCGCGGGTCGCCGAGGCGCTGAGCGCGGGGGGCGGCGAGCTGCTGGAGGACATCCGGCTGTTCGACGACTACCGGGGCGAGCGGGTCGGCGAGGGCAAGCGCTCGCTGGCGTACGCGCTCCGGTTCCGGGCGACCGACCGCACGCTGACCGTGGAGGAGGCGACGGCGGCGCGTGACGCGGCCGTGGCCGCTGCGGCCGAGAGCGTGGGCGCAGTGCTCCGGGCGTGAGCCCAAGAACCCCGGACCCGCAACTCTGCGGGTCCGGGGTTCACCTTTTAGGGTGAATCCCTTGGGTGGCGCGATAGCGAGAACGCCCAGTTCAGAGCAGTGGGAACGGGTTCATAAGGGGGTGGAAAACCCTGCTTTTCAGGGACCCCCCGTGCTTGCGCGGCAGTTGAACGTTCTCCAAGATTGGCCTCGCCGGTCCACCGGGGCCGAAGGCGAAGCGATGAACCACCGGGCGTGTCTGGTCGCCGGTCCGATGGGGAGCTAGCGGCGAACCCACCGCCTGGGCAACAGTCCTACCGTGGAGTTGCACCATGCGAAACCTCGGTCCGCGGGGGGAAGTCGCGGTCGCGCTGAGCATCCTCGGCGCAGGCGCGGCCGTGGTCGTGTCCATGCACCTGACCTGGCCCGAGCCCGAGGTGCCGGTGGTGTCCTACTCGATCAGCGGCGGCGAGGCCGGGGTGGCCGACCTCAAGCCGTTCGGGATCGACGACGTGTCCGGGGCCTCGGTCGAGCTGACCCCCGGCGCGCAGGGCTCCCGCACGGTGCGGCTGTCCAACCCCAACGACGTCGACATCATGGTCATGTCGCTCCAGGCGGAGCCGGGCGAGCCGGTGGACGAGGGGCGCAACCCGGTCGACGGGTGCGGGTCCGACGTGCTGACCGTGGACCCGATGGACCAGCCGGTCATCATCCCGCCGGAGGGGTCCGTGGACGTCGCGATGGTCGTGCGGATCGCGGGCGACATCCCGCCCGCCTGCCAGGACCTGGTGTTCCCGCTGACCTACTCCGGCCGCGCGACCAGGGGCTGAGCCGGGCGGCTGAAGGGTTCGTGAAGGGCGCGTCACGACTGCCCCGACCAGCCCGCCCGGACGGGTGATCTGTGTAACGCTGGCCCGATGAGCAGCGAGTACGACTACGACCTGGTCGTCATCGGGTCCGGCCCCGGCGGGCAGAAGGCGGCGATCGCGGGCGCGAAGCTCGGCAAGCGGGTCGCCATCGTGGACAAGGCCGACATGGTCGGCGGCGTGTGCGTCAACACCGGCACCATCCCCTCCAAGACCCTGCGCGAAGCGGTCATGTACCTGACCGGCATGAGCCAGCGCGAGCTGTACGGCGCCAGCTACCGGGTCAAGGAGGACATCACCATCTCCGACCTGCTCGCGCGCACCCAGCACGTCATCGGGCACGAGGTGCAGGTCGTGCGGGCGCAGCTGCACCGCAACCAGGTCGACCTGCTCACCGGCACCGGGTCGTTCACCGGCCCGCACAGCGTCGCCGTCGAGGGCGCGCACCGGGGCGAGCACCGGGTGATCAGCGGCGAGAAGATCGTGATCGCCACCGGGACCAGGCCCGCGCGCCCGTCCCAGGTGGACTTCGACGAGGCGCGGGTGCTCGACTCGGACGAGGTGCTCCAGCTCGACACCATCCCGTCCTCGCTGGTCGTGGTGGGCGCGGGCGTCATCGGCATCGAGTACGCCTCGATGTTCGCCGCGCTCGGCAGCCGGGTCACGGTCGTGGAGCAGCGGGAGCGGATGCTCGACTTCTGCGACTCGGAGATCGTCGAGTCGCTGAAGTTCCACCTGCGGGACCTGGCGGTGACCTTCCGGTTCGGCGAGAAGGTCGTGGACGTGTCGGTGTCCGAGCGGGGCACGGTCACCACGCTGGCCAGCGGCAAGCGCATCGCGGCCGAGGCCGTCATGTACTCGGCGGGGCGCCAGGGGTGCACCGAGTCGCTGAACCTGGGGGCCGCGGGCCTGGAGGCCGACCACCGGGGGCGGCTGTCGGTGGACGGGAACTACCGGACGTCGGTCGAGCACATCTACGCCGTCGGCGACGTGATCGGCTTCCCGGCGCTGGCCGCGACCTCGATGGACCAGGGCAGGCTGGCGGCGTACCACGCGTTCGGGGAGAGCGCGAACGAGCTGTCCGGGCTCCAGCCGATCGGGATCTACACCATCCCGGAGATCTCCTACTGCGGCGCGACCGAGGCGGAGCTGACCTCGTCGTCGGTGCCGTACGAGGTGGGGCTGGCCCGGTACCGGGAGCTGGCGCGCGGGCAGATCGTGGGCGACGCGTACGGGATGCTCAAGCTGCTGGTGTCCACGGAGGACCGCAAGCTGCTGGGCGTGCACCTGTTCGGGACCGGCGCGACCGACCTGGTGCACATCGGGCAGGCGGTCATGGCGTGCGGCGGGACGGTGGACTACCTGGTCGACACGGTCTTCAACTACCCGACGCTGTCGGAGGCCTACAAGGTCGCCGCGCTGGACGCGACCAACAAGATCCGGGCGCTGGGCCGCTTCGGCGGGTGATCGACCCTTTTGCGAGGCCGGACACCGTGTGAAGGATGTTTGACACGGTGTCCGGTCTTCTTTACATTGGTCGGTGTCGGGTTTGTTTGACATCGGGGGTGGGGATGCGGGTCGGGGAGATGTCGTTCCACGAGAAGCGCACCTGGATAGCGGCGCTGTCCGCGCTGGTGGGGTACGCGGCGTACGCGGTGGTCGTGCTGGGGCGCGCGGCGGGCGGGCCGCTGTCGGGCGTGGCCTACGAGTGGCCGCTGGTGTGGTCCACGGTGCTGTCCGTGGTGGTGACGATCGCCCTCGTCGTCGTGGTGTCGGCGCTCGCGCCGAAGGAGGCGGGCGAGGAGGACGAGCGGGACCGGGACATCAACCGGTTCGGCGAGCACGTCGGGCAGGCCTTCGTCGTGCTCGGCGCGGTGGCGGCCCTCGCGCTGGCGCTGCTGGACGCCGACGGCTTCTGGATCGCCAACGCCGTCTACCTGGCGTTCGTGCTCTCGGCCGTGGTCGGCGCCGCAGCGAAGATCGTCGCCTACCGCAGAGGGGTCCACGGGTGGTGAAGCCCACGAGGGTCACCAACTCCATCCGCTCGCTGCGCTTCGCGCGCGACGGGATGACCCAGGCCGAGCTGGCCGAGCGGGTCGGGGTCACCAGGCAGACCGTGATCGCCATCGAGCAGGGGCGCTACTCGCCCTCGCTGGAGATGGCGTTCCGGATCGCGCGGGTGTTCAAGGTGCCGCTGGACGACGTCTTCCACTACCCGGAGGGGGACGTGGGGGAGGGGGAGGTGTGAGCTGCTTCTAGCGATCGCGGGGGTCGGCGGCGGCGAGCGCGGTGGTGTGCGCACGAGGAGATCCCGGTAGCCCGGCGTTGTCCGACTAGCGCCTGCCTGCCGGTCAGCGGCCGGTCACTCCGAGACGAACGCGCGGCCAGGTCTCCGCTGCGGCGGGACCAAGGCGAGACAGGGTCGCGACAGGGCGGGGCCGCGACAGGGCGGGGCCGCGACAGGGCGGGACCGCGACAGGGCGGGGTGGGGTGCTGCTTCTTGCTCCTCCGGGCTGACACCGGCTACCGCGGCGTCCTCGTCTCGGCGTCGATCGCGGAGTCGTCTGGCCAACCCGAGTCCTCGAACCGAAGTCCTCGAACAGCCACGCAGAGCATGTCCTGTGTGGATCGACGCTGGTCGAGATCCTGCGGGGCAGGACTGCGACCGGACAATCCAGGCCGACTCCCGACTCCCGACTCCCGACTCCCGGCGCTCGACGAGTCGTGGGGATCGTCGAGCGGCGCAGGCCCGTTCTTCTTCGTCTTCATCGTCGGCGAGGCGGTGGGGTCACGCCGCTGCCGGACCGCTGGTTCCGGCGGTTCGCGCCGCGCGTCGCCCGCATCGGGACAGGGGCGCGTCCGGGCCTGGTGGGTCGCCATCGCGGGCCGGGGTTCGCGCCTGTGCCCGCCTGACCGAGTGCTGTCACCTGGCTGGGTGCTGTCCCCTGGTCGGTTGCTGCTGTCTGGGCGGTTACTGCCGCCTGGGCGGGGGCTTGAGCGGATGTGCCTCAACCGCTCGGGAGCCGGGGCTGTGGCGTTGAACCTGCTTCACGAACTTGATCGCAACAACCACGTGGGTCATGAGCTGAGGGGGAGTGGGAGCGGTGAGAGCTGTCGTGCAGGACGCGTACGGCATCGCTGGGGTGCTGCGGGTCGAGGAGGTCCCCGAGCCTGAGCCGGGTGAGGGGGAGGTGCTGGTCCGGGTGCGCGCGGCGGGCGTTGACCAGGGCGCGCGGCACCTGGTGACCGGTGAGCCGGGGGTGGTGCGGCTGGCGATCGGGTTGCGGCGGCCGAGGAACCGGGTGCCGGGCGCGGACCTGGCCGGGGTGGTCGAGCGGGTCGGGGGCGGGGTGCGCGGGTTCGAGGTGGGTGACGAGGTGCTCGGGGTGGGGCGTGGCGCGTTCGCCGAGCTGGCGCGCGCGTCGGCCGACCGGATCGTGCGCAAGCCCGCGTCGCTGACGTTCGCCGAGGCCGCCGCGCTGCCGATCTCGGGGGTGACCGCGCTGCAGGCCGTGCGGGGGCGGGTGGGGGAGCGGGTGCTCGTGCTCGGCGCGTCCGGCGGGGTCGGGTCGTGCGCGGTGCAGCTCGCCAAGGCGCTCGGGGCTCGGGTGACCGGGGTGTGCTCGGGCGGCAAAGCCGGGTTCGTGCGCTCGTTGGGGGCCGACGAGGTCGTCGACTACCGCGAGGCCGAGCCGAGCGGGCGGTACGACCTGGTCGTGGACACCGGGGGCAGACGGCCGCTGCGCGCCCTGCGGCGGCTGCTCACCCCGCGCGGCGCGCTCGTGATCGTCGGCGGCGAGGGCGGGGGCGCGGTGTTCGGCGGGCTCCAGCGGCAGCTCGGGGCGCTGCTGCTCAACCCGCTGGTCCGGCAGAGCCTGACCTGCCCCGTCTCCCTCGTCGGCGCCGAGGACCTGCGCCTGCTGGTCGGGTTCGTGGAGCGCGGGCAGCTGCGCGCGCCGCTCGACCGCTCCTACCCGCTGGAGCGCGCCGAGGACGCGTTGCTGCGGCTTTCCGCGGGAGGTGTGCTGGGCAAGGTCGTGCTCACCGTGTGACAGTGGTGTGACCCGAACCCCTTTGAGTGACTTTGCACAGTCGTGCATACTTATCCGCATGACGGTTCGGATCGCGGTCGCGGGAGCCAGCGGGTATGCCGGGGGCGAGCTGCTCCGGCTGCTCCTCGCACATCCCGAGGTGGAGATCGGCGCGCTCACGGCGGGCGGCAACGCGGGAGCCCCGCTGCTGGCGCACCAGCCGCACCTGCTCCCGCTGGCCGACCGGGTCCTGGAGGAGACCACGCCCGAGGTCCTCGCGGGTCACGACGTGGTGTTCCTGGCGCTGCCGCACGGGCACTCCGCCGCGCTGGCCGCCCAGCTCGGGGACGACGTGCTCGTCGTGGACTGCGGGGCCGACCACCGGCTGACCGACGCCGCAGCCTGGCAGCGCTGGTACGGCGGTGAGCACGCGGGCAGCTGGCCCTACGGCCTGCCCGAGCTGCCCGGCCACCGCGAGGCGCTGCGCGGCGCCAAGCGGATCGCGGTCCCCGGCTGCTACCCGACGGTGTCCTCGCTCGCGCTGGCCCCGGCGATCGGCCTGGTCGAGCCCGAGGTCACCGTGGTCGCCGTCTCCGGCACGTCCGGCGCGGGCAAGGCGCCCAAGGCGAACCTGCTCGGGTCCGAGGTCATGGGCTCGCTGTCCGCCTACGGCGTCGGCGGCGCGCACCGGCACACCCCCGAGATCACCCAGAACCTCAGCGCCGTCGCGGGCCGCCCGGTGAAGGTCTCCTTCACCCCGGTGCTGGCCCCGCTGCCGCGCGGCATCCTCGCGACCTGCACCGCGACCCTCGCCGACGGCGTGGACGCCGCGCAGGTCAGGGCCGCCTACCAGGCCGCCTGCGCGGACGAGCCGTTCGTCCACCTGCTGCCCGAGGGCCACTGGCCCACCACCGGCGCCGTGCTCGGCTCCAACGCCGTGCAGCTCCAGGTCACCACCGACCCCGACCTGAACCGACTGGTCGTCGTCGCCGCCATCGACAACCTCGCGAAGGGCACCGCGGGCGCCGCGGTGCAGTGCGCGAACCTCGCCCTCGGCCTGCCGGAGACCACCGGCCTGTCCACCATCGGAGTCGCACCATGATCCGCACCCAGGGCGTCACCGGCCCCCAGGGCTTCCGCGCCGCAGGTGTCGCCGCGGGCATCAAGGAGTCCGGCGCGCTCGACCTGGCGCTGGTCGTCAACGACGGCCCGAACGACGCCGCCGCCGCCGTGTTCACCACCAACCAGGTCAAGGCCGCCCCGGTCCTGTGGTCCCAGCAGGTGATCAAGGAGCGCAGGCTGACCGCCGTCGTCCTCAACTCCGGCGGCGCCAACGCCTGCACCGGTCCCGAGGGCTTCCAGGACACCCACGCCACCGCCGAGAAGGTCGGCGAGGCGCTGGCCACCGGCGCGGGCGAGGTCGCGGTCTGCTCCACCGGCCTCATCGGTGAGCGGCTGCCGATGGACAAGCTCCTGCCCGGCGTCGACGCCGCCGTCGCCGAGCTGGCGGGGACCGAGGCCGCCGGTCTCGCCGCCGCCACCGCCGTCATGACCACCGACAGCCACCCCAAGCAGTCCTGGACGCGCCACCCCGACGGCTGGTCCGTGGGCGGCTTCGTCAAGGGCGCGGGGATGCTCGCCCCGAACATGGCCACCATGCTGTCGGTCATCACCACCGACGCCGTCATCACCGGCGACGCGCTCGACGCGGCCCTGCGGCACGCCGTGACCAGGACGTTCGACCGGCTCGACGTCGACGGCGGCACCTCCACCAACGACACGGTGATCGTGCTGTCCTCCGGCGCGTCCGGGATCGAGCCCGAGGTCGACGACTTCGCCGAGCTGCTCACCGCCGTCGCGGGCGACCTGGTCAAGCAGCTCCAGGGCGACGCCGAGGGCGCCACCAAGGAGATCAGCGTGACCGTCGTCGGCGCGCGCACCGAGGCCGACGCGGTCACCGTGGGCAAGACCGTCGCCGAGGACAACCTGGTCAAGACCGCCCTGTTCGGCTCCGACCCCAACTGGGGCCGCGTCGCCATGGCCGTCGGCCGCTCCGCCGCCGAGGTCGACCCCGACCGGCTGGGCATCACCATCAACGGCGTCACCCTGTTCGCCGACGGGCACAAGGCCGCCGACCGCTCCGAGGCCGACCTGTCCGGCCGCGACATCTCCATCGTGGTCGAGCTGGGCCTCGGCGAGGGCTCCGCGACCGTGCTCACCACGGACCTGTCCCACGGCTACGTCGAAGAGAACAGCGCGTACTCGTCATGACCACACCCGCGCAGCGGCACGCCCTGGAGAAGGCGGGCGTCCTGATCGAGGCGCTGCCGTGGCTGCGGCGCTTCCAGGGCGCCACCGTCGTCGTCAAGTACGGCGGCAACGCCATGGTCGACGACGACCTCAAGCGCGCGTTCGCCCAGGACGTCGTCTTCCTCAAGCTCGCCGGACTTCACCCGGTCGTGGTGCACGGCGGCGGGCCCCAGATCGCCGCGATGCTCGGTAAAATGGGTATCGCCAGCGAGTTCAGGGGCGGCCTGCGGGTCACCACGCCCGAGGCCATGGACGTCGTGCGCATGGTCCTGGTCGGTCAGGTGCAGCGGGAGCTGGTGGGCCTGCTCAACGAGCACGGCCCCTACGCGGTGGGTCTGTCGGGCGAGGACGCGCACCTGCTCACCGCCGAGCGGCGCGGCACGGTCGTCGACGGCGAGCACGTCGACCTCGGCCTCGTCGGCGACATCGTCGCGGTCAACCCCGACGCGGTGCTCGACATCATCCGGGCCGGGCGCATCCCGGTCATCTCCACGGTGGCCCCGGACGCGGCGGGCGTCGTGCACAACGTCAACGCCGACACCGCCGCGGGCGCCGTCGCCGTGGGGTTGAAGGCCCGCAAGCTCGTCGTCCTCACCGACGTCGAGGGCCTCTACGCGGACTGGCCCGACCGCGACTCCCTGGTCGCCCGCATCGGAGCCGACCGGCTGGAGGCGCTGCTGCCCTCGTTGGACAGCGGCATGGTGCCCAAGATGGAGGCGTGCCTGCGCGCCGTGCGCGGCGGCGTGCCGCAGGCGCACGTGATCGACGGCAGGCTCGCCCACTCGCTGCTGCTGGAGGTCTTCACCTCCGAGGGCGTCGGGACGATGGTGACCGAACACGAGGAGGGGGACGGCGAATGAGCGACCAGCAGCGCTGGCAGGCCGTGATGATGGACAACTACGGCACGCCCGCACTCGCGCTGGAGCGCGGCGAGGGCGCGTTCGTGTGGGACGTCGACGGCAACCGCTACCTCGACCTGGTCAGCGGCATCGCCGTCAACGCGCTCGGGCACGCCCACCCGGCCGTCGTCGCCGCCGTGACCGAGCAGATCGGCAAGCTCGGCCACACCTCGAACCTGTACATCAACCACCCCTCCCTGGCGCTGGCCGAGCGCCTGCTCGACCTGGCCGGGGTGGACGGCGACGGCCGCGTGCTGTTCTGCAACTCCGGCGCCGAGGCCAACGAGGCCGCCCTCAAGCTCAGCCGCCGCACCGGCCGCACCAAGGTCGTCGCCACCACCGGCGGCTTCCACGGCCGCACCATGGGCGCGCTCGCGCTGACCGGCCAGCCCGGCAAGCGCACCCCGTTCGAGCCGCTCGTGCCCGGCGTCGAGCACGTCCCGTTCGGCGACGTCGCCGCGCTCGAGGCGGCGATCGACGACAGCACCGCCGCGTTCTTCGTCGAGCCCGTCCAGGGCGAGAACGGCGTGGTCGTGCCCCCGGAGGGCTACCTCCAGGCGGCCCGCCGCATCACCGCCGAGCACGGCGCGCTGCTGGTCGTGGACGAGGTGCAGACCGGCGTCGGCCGCCTCGGCTCCTGGTTCGCCTTCCACCAGGCCGGGATCGTCCCCGACGTCGTCACCCTCGCCAAGGGCCTCGGCGGCGGCCTGCCGCTCGGCGCGTGCATCGCGATCGGCCCGGCCAAGGACCTGTTCCAGCCCGGCCAGCACGGCACCACCTTCGGCGGCAACCCGGTGTGCTGCGCCGCCGCGCTCGCCGTGCTCGACACCATCGCCGCGGACGGCCTGCTGGAGCACGCCTCCTCGGTCGGCAAGGAGATCGCCGCGGGCGTCGAGGCGCTGAACCACCCGCTCGTGGCCGGGGTGCGCGGCGCGGGCCTGCTGCTCGGCGTGCTGCTGCGCGAACCGGTGTCGGCCGCCGTCGCCGCCGCCGCCAAGCGGGCGGGCTACCTGGTCAACCCCGTCCAGCCCGACGTCATCCGGCTGGCGCCGCCGCTGGTGCTCGACGAGGTCGACGCCCACCGGCTGGTGGCCGACCTCCCGTCCTGTCTGGAGTCCTGAACGCCATGTCCCCCCGCCACTTCCTCCGCGACGACGACCTCACACCGCAGGAGCAGGCCGAGGTCCTCGACCTGGCCGACGAGCTCAAGGCCGACCCGACCGGCCCCAAGCCGCTCGCGGGCCCCAAGTCCGTCGCGGTGATCTTCGAGAAGAACTCCACCCGCACCCGGCTCTCGTTCGAGGTGGGCATCGCCCAGCTCGGCGGCAACCCGGTGATCGTGGACGGCCGCTCCATGCAGCTCGGCCGCGAGGAGACCATCGAGGACACCTCCCGCGTCCTGTCCGGCTACGTCGACGCCGTCGTGTGGCGCACCTTCGCGCAGAAGCGCATCGAGGCCATGGCGTCGGTGTCCCGCGTGCCCGTGGTCAACGCGCTCACCGACGAGTTCCACCCCTGCCAGGTGCTCGCCGACCTGCAGACCGTGCGGCGCGTCCACGGCCGCCTCGCCGGCCTCACGATCACCTACCTGGGCGACGGCGCGAACAACATGGCGAACTCCACGCTGCTCGGCGGCGTGACCGCCGGGATGCACGTGCGCATCGCCGCCCCCGAGGCGTTCCAGACCGCGCCGTGGGTGCTGGAGGACGCGCGCAAGCGCGCCGCCGAGACCGGCGGTTCCGTCGAGGTCATCACCGACCCGCGCGCGGCCGTCGACGGCGCGGACGTGCTGGTCACCGACACCTGGACGTCCATGGGCCAGGAGAACGACGGCCGCGACCGCACCCGCCCGTTCCACCCCTACCAGGTGAACGCGGCCCTGCTCGCCGCCACCGGCGTCGAGAAGACCACCGTGCTGCACTGCCTGCCCGCGCACCGGGGCTGGGAGATCACCGACGAGGTCATCGACGGCCCGGCCAGCGCGGTGTGGGAGGAGGCCGAGAACCGGCTGCACGCCCAGAAGGCGCTCCTGGTCTGGTTGCTCGGGCGCACGTCGTGAGCAGAACCGCCCGGCAGGCCCGCATCGTGGAGCTGGT
Organism: Actinosynnema pretiosum; assembly: GCF_002354875.1. Taxonomy (GTDB): domain Bacteria; phylum Actinomycetota; class Actinomycetes; order Mycobacteriales; family Pseudonocardiaceae; genus Actinosynnema; species Actinosynnema auranticum. The sequence goes on along the minus strand of NZ_CP023445.1, from coordinate 6,394,985 downwards.
CAGCCAGAACGCGGTGCGCAGCCAGGCGGAGCTCGCCAAGATCCTCGCGGCCGAGGGCGTCGACGTCACCCAGGCGACGCTGTCGCGCGACCTGGACGAGCTGGGCGCGGTCAAGCTGCGCGGCCCCGACGGGGGAGCGCCGGTGTACGTCATCCCCGAGGACGGCAGCCCCGTGCGCGGCGTCCAGGGGGGCACCACCAGGCTCACCAGGGTCCTGGAGGAGCTTCTGGTGTCGGTCGACCACTCCGGCAACCTCGCCGTGCTGCGCACCCCGCCGGGCGCGGCGCAGTTCCTGGCCAGCGCGCTGGACCGGGCGGCGCTGCACGACATCGTCGGCACCATCGCGGGCGACGACACCATCCTGGTGGTCGCCCGCGAACCCCTCAGCGGCGCCGACCTGGCCGCGAGGGTGACGGCGCTGGCCGAGCAGCGAACGGCCGAGAACGGCACATGAGGCGGCCGGTCACCGGGACGCCCCCGCGACCTGGCTGACCTGGGCCCGCCCATCGGGCGCAGGCCAGCGGGTGTGGCCTGCTAACTGTCGTTCGCCGGCTGCCGGGCAGCGCTCGCCAGCGGATGTCACCCGCCAGCCGTCGTTCGCCGACTGCCAGGTACCGCCCGCCAGCCGCCGGGGTCACACGCCAGCGGCCGGGTGTCGCCCACCGCGCCAGCCGTTCGCTGTTCGACAGGCCGCGTGCCTGCCTGTCGCCCGACGGCAGGCCACCGGAGCGCGGCGCGGTGCTCGCAGGACCACGAGGGTCGCCGCTCGCCGGGGACCGCGCTGCGAGCGGCGGCCACCGCCCACCGGAGCCATGCTCCGACAGGCGACCCGGCCTCTTCGACGGCCCGCACGGCGACAAGCGGCCTCGGTGGGCCGGTGTTCCACCAGGCCCGCCCCGGCGGGCCGAGTTCCCGTCCGGCCCACTGTGCCGGGTCGGTGTTCCACCGGGCCTGCCCGGTGGGCGGAGTTCCCGTCCGGTCCACTCCGCTGGGCCGGTGTTTCAGCCCGACCCGCTCCGGTGGGCGGTGTTCCACCGCGCCCACTCCGGTGGGCGGTGTTCCAGCCCGACCCGCTCCGGTGGGCCGGTGTTCCCCAAGCCCACTCCGCTGGGCCGAAGTCCCGGTCCACCGCGTGGTGGGCCCCGCTCGTGAAGGAGGGCCCGTGCTGACCGCTGTCGCCTTCTCCGGAGGCCCGGCCTCCACCGCCGCGCTGCGCGCGCTGCCCGGCCCGGTCACCGCCGTCGTGGTCGACCTCGGTCAGGGTGGTGGCGTGGTGGCCGAGGCAGTCCGCGCCGCGCTCGCGGCGGGCGCGTCCGACGCCGTCGTTGTCGACGCCCGCGACGCGTTCGCCGACGACCACTGCCTGCCCGCGCTGCGCGCCAACGCCCCGCACGCCGACCCCCGTCCCCTCGGCGCCGCCCTCACCCACCCGGCGCTCGCCACCCACCTGGTCCGCGCCGCCGAACACCTCGGCGCCACCCGCCTCGCGCACGGCCGCCCCGATAGCCACTTGGCCGCCGCCCTGGCCGCGCTCGCCCCCGGAGCGCTCGTCCCGAGCCCTCGCACGTCCGCAGCCACCCAGCCGATGACCGGCTTGCTGATGACCGGCCTGCCGGCGTGCGCGCCGGCCGCCCCCACCTCGCTCTGGGACCGCCCCGGCGCCACCCCGCCCGAACCGGCCGAGCTGACCGTCGCCTTCGACCGCGGCGTCCCGGTCGCCCTCGACGGCGAGACCCACACCGCCCGCCAGCTCCTCCAGGAGCTAGCCCGCCGCACCGGCGCCCCCGCCGCCCGCGCGCTCACCACCGCGCACCGCGCCCTCGAACAGCTCACCCTCGCCCCCGCCGAGCTGCGCCGCAAGCGCCTGCTCGACCGCCGCTGGACCCAGCTCGTGCACGCGGGCGGCTGGTCCACCCCGCTCCGCCGCGACCTCGACGCCGAGCTCGCGGACACCCAGCACCACGTCACCGGCCGCGTCACCCTGCGCCTGGGCGTCGGCCCCGCCGTCGTGACCGCCCGCGCCGACGACCCGCCGGTGTCCCGGCGGGCGTCCACCGGGCAGCGGTGCAGAATGGCACCCGACCGGAGCGCGCCCGTCAGGAGCGCGCCCGCCGAAGTCCACGCCGGGACGGCCAGCTGAGGCCCGTCCCACCCGGCGCCGCTCACCCCGGCGCCTGCACCACCAGTGCCCAGCGGCACTGCCACGAACACCGGCTGTGAGGGAGTTGTTCCAGGTGAGCGCGTTGTGGGGCGGCAGGTTCGCCAGCGGACCGGCCGAAGCGATGGCGCTGCTGTCGGCGTCCACGCACTTCGACTGGCGGCTGGCCCCGTACGACATCAGGGGCTCCCGCGCCCACGCCGCCGTGCTGCACCGCGCCGGGCTGCTCAGCGACGACGAGCTGACCCGGATGCACGCCGCGCTGGACGTGCTGGCCGCCGACGTCGAGTCCGGGGCGTTCGTCCCGACCCTCGCCGACGAGGACGTCCACACCGCCCTCGAACGCGGCCTCATCGAGCGCGCGGGCGCCGAGCTGGGCGGCAAGCTCCGCGCGGGCCGCTCCCGCAACGACCAGGTCGCCACCCTGTTCCGGATGTGGCTGCGCGACGCCGCGCGCCGCGTCACCACCGGCGTCCTCGACGTCGTCGACGCCCTCGCGGGCCAGGCCGACCGGCACCCCGGCGCGGTCATGCCCGGCCGCACGCACCTGCAGTCCGCTCAGCCGGTGCTGCTCGCCCACCACCTGCTCGCGCACGGCCAGGCCCTGCTGCGCGACGTCGACCGCCTCGCCGACTGGGACCGCCGCACCGCCGTGTCCCCCTACGGCTCCGGCGCGCTCGCGGGCTCCTCGCTGGGCCTGGACCCGGCCATGGTCGCCGCCGACCTCGGCTTCGACGGCCCCGTCGAGAACTCCATCGACGGCACCGCCTCCCGCGACTTCGCCGCCGAGATCGCGTTCGTGCTCGCCATGATCGGCGTCAACCTCTCCCGCATCGCGGAGGAGGTCATCATCTGGACCACCGCCGAGTTCCGCTTCGCCGTGCTCGACGACGCCTGGTCCACCGGCAGCTCGATCATGCCGCAGAAGAAGAACCCCGACGTGGCCGAGCTGACCAGGGGCAAGTCCGGCAGGCTCATCGGCAACCTCACCGGCCTGCTCGCCACCCTCAAGGCCCAGCCGCTGGCCTACAACCGGGACCTGCAGGAGGACAAGGAGCCCCTGTTCGACTCGGTCGAGCAGCTGGAGCTGCTGCTCCCCGCCCTCACCGGCATGATCGCCACCCTGCGCTTCGACACCGACCGCATGGCCGAGCTGGCGCCCGCCGGGTTCACCCTGGCCACCGACATCGCCGAGTGGCTGGTCCGCGAGGGCGTGCCGTTCCGGATCGCCCACGAGGCGGCGGGGGAGTGCGTGCGCGCCGCCGAGAACCGGGGCGTCGGGCTGGACGAGCTGACCGACGACGAGTTCGCCGCCATCTCCCCCCACCTCACCCCCGAGGTGCGCTCGGTGCTGACCGTCGAGGGCTCCATCGCCTCGCGCGACGCCCACGGCGGCACCGCGCCCGTCCGGGTCGCCGAGCAGCTGGGGCGACTGCGGGACAAGGTCTCCGTTGCCCGCTCACGCTGACCCCGCGCGCAGGCAGCTGACCGAGCAGGAGCTGGCGGTCGACCCGGTCGACGCCGCCAAGCTCCTGCTCGGCGCGGTCCTGGAGAGCACCACGGACGAGGGAACCGTCGGCGTGCGGATCGTCGAGGTCGAGGCGTATCGGGGCGGCGACGACCCCGCGTCGCACTGCTACCGGGGGCGCACCCCGCGCAACGACGTCATGTTCGGCCCGGCCGGTCACCTGTACGTGTACTTCGTGTACGGGATGCACTTCTGCTGCAACGTCGTCTCGCTCACCGACGGCGTGCCGGGGGCGGTGCTGATCCGGGCGGGCGAGGTGGTGTCCGGGATCGAGCTGGCCCGCGCCCGCAGGCCCGCCGCCCGCACCGACGCCGAGCTGGCCAAGGGCCCCGCCCGGCTCACCGGCGTGCTCGGGCTCGACCGCGCCCACAACGGCGTCGACCTCACCTCGGCCGACTCCACCGTGCGGCTCTACGCGGGCGAGCCCGCGGAGACCGTCCGCACCGGACCGCGCGTGGGCGTGGCCGTCGCGGTGGACGTCCCCTGGCGCTTCTGGGTCGACTCGCCCGCCGTCAGCGCCTACCGCAAGGGCGGGCGCACGCGGGTCCGCTGACCCCGCGCGCGCCCGCCCCCGGTCGCGTCAGATCAGCCCGAACACGTTGTTCGCGGGCGCGTCCGGGTCGTCGCCCGCCCAGAACTCCACCCAGTGCCGGGCGAACTCCGACTTGGACAGCTCCCCGTTCCCGTCGAGGTCGAGCAGCGCGAACACCTCGTCGGTCGACGCGTCGTTCCCGGTCCAGGCGTGGATCATCGTCGCGTACTCCTGCGCGGTGACGGACCCGCTGCCGTCCAGGTCCACGGCCGCGAACATCGCCTCGGCGGTCGACACGACCAGGTCCAGCATCAGCATCTGGTCGCCCGCCGCCGTGATCACCTCGTCCAGGGTGACCTCGTCGTCGTCGTTGTGGTCCGACGCCTCGCGCAGCACGGTCCACCACCGGTCCATGGTCGAGCGCAGCACCTCGGCGTCGGCGTCCCGGCTGACCGCGAGCCACCGCTTGGTCAGCGCGTCGAAGTCGGCCTTCTCCAGCTTGCCGTCCCCGTTGGCGTCCATCGCGCCGAAGACCGCGGACATCTTCCGCTTCTGCAGATCACTCGCCATGCCCGCCAAACTGGACCACGCGGGAGCGCAGGGCAATTGACCATCAGTGCGAAGTCTCGCTGTCCAGGGTGAACCAAGCGGTGACGGTGCGTAGTGCAAGATGGCCACATGGGTGAGATCGACGCCTTAGCCACCGCCATCGCCGGACTGCGCCCCCTGATCCCGACCGGACCTGCCGCCGCCGCAGGCCGCCTGCGACCCTGACCCGTTCCCGAGGTCCCGCGGCCCCCCCCGGCCGCGTTCGGCGTCCTCGTGGTGTCGGGCAGGGGCAGGGCGTACGAGGGCTTCACCTTCCTCGAAGCGGCCCACCGGGGAGCCGCCGACGCGGTCGCCGACCTCGCCGAGTCCCTCGCCGAGCACCCGCTCCCCGGCGCGGCCGATCCCGACTTCTCGGCGAACGGCCTTGTCACCGAGATCGACGGCGGCATCGCGATCCGCACCGGGGTCGCGAGCGGGCGGGTCAGGCTGGACTTCCGCGCCGTGCGCGCCCCGGCCGCCCCCTGGTTCGACCTCGACGAGACCGTCGAGATCAGCTGGACCGCGCCCAGGGGCGGCGCCACCGTGAACGGCGAACCCCTGCCCGACCCGATGGACCCGCCCGCCTGGCAGTCCCCCCACGCCCCGCGCACCACCGAGACCCCGCCCTGGCCCGGTGACTACCGCGCCCTCGTGGAGGCCAACAGCCGCGACGGCGACGAGACCGAGCACTACTCGATCACCGTCTGGCCCGCGCCCCGCGCGCCCCAGGTCATCCACAAGCGCACCGACCGCCTCGGCCACCGCCTGCGCGGCGAACCCGAACCCGACCGCCCCCCCGCCCTGGGCGCACCACCGCTGGATCGAGAACAGCGACCTGGCCCAGGCCAGCACCATCACCGTCGTCACCGGGACCACCCGCGAGCACCTGCTCGCCGCCCTCGGCATCAGCTCGCCCCCGATCGACCCCGCCGAGCGGGAGCGCATCCGCGACGAGACCGACCACAGCGTGCTGATCCCGTGGATCGCCCTCGCCGAGGTCGCCGACGGCGTGTTCGCCCTCTGGGAGGACAACGGTCACCGGTGCGCGGACCCCGCCCTCCTCGCCGGGCTGTCCGAGCACGGCCGCGCCGCGAGCACGTTCTGGACCGTCGACGCCCTGACCACCCTGTCCTTCGCCGAGCGAGGGCGGGCGCTGCTCTCGTTCGAGCCGCACCGCGTCCCGGACAGCTGCCCCGACGAGGTCCGCGCGCTGCTCGACGGCCTGGACATCACCGACTCCCGCCACCGGAAGGCCAAGGGCCTCACCGCCGTCGAGCGCTTCACCGGCCACGGCTACGCGCCCGCCGACCACGCCGCCGTCCTCGCCACCGCCGCGTTCCACCGGGTGGGGGAGTGGTGCCGGTCAAAAGCGGTGGACCGGGTGGGCGACAATGGTCCGCGTGAGTGAGCACATCCTCGACGAGCTGACCTGGCGCGGCCTGATCGCGCAGTCCACCGACCTCGACGCCCTGCGCAAGGACCTCGACTCGGGGCCGCTCACCCTCTATTGCGGCTTCGACCCGAGCGCCCCGAGCCTGCACGCGGGCAACCTCGTCCCCCTGCTGATGCTCCGCCGCTTCCAGCGCGCCGGTCACCGGCCGGTGATCCTCGCGGGCGGCGCCACCGGCATGATCGGCGACCCGCGCGACACGGCCGAGCGCCAGCTCAACCCGGTGGACACGGTCGCCGAGTGGGTCGGGCGGATCAAGGGGCAGCTGGAGCGGTTCGTCGAGTTCGACGACGGCCCGACCGGCGCGATCGTGGTCAACAACCTGGACTGGACCGGCCCGATGCCGGTGCTGGAGTTCCTGCGCGACGTCGGCAAGCACTTCTCGGTCAACGTCATGCTCGCCCGCGAGACGGTCAAGCGCCGGCTGGCCAGCGACGGCATGTCGTTCACCGAGTTCAGCTACCTGCTGCTCCAGTCGCACGACTACCTGCGGCTGCACCGCGACCACGGCGTCGCGCTGCAGATCGGCGGCTCCGACCAGTGGGGCAACCTCGTCGGCGGCGTCGACCTCATCCGCAAGGTCGAGGGGCGCACCGTGCACGCCATGACCGCGCCCCTGGTCACGGACTCCGAGGGCCGGAAGTTCGGCAAGTCCACCGGCGGCGGCAACGTGTGGCTCGACCCGTCGATGACCTCGCCGTACGCCTGGTACCAGTACTTCGTGAACGTCGGCGACGCCGAGGTCATCCACTACCTGCGGCTGTTCAGCTTCCTGTCCCGCGAGGAGATCGCGGAGCTGGAGGAGCAGACCACGAGCGCCCCGCACCTGCGGGCGGCGCAGCGCAAGCTGGCCGAGCTGTTCACCGACCTGGTGCACGGGCAGCACGAGCGGGAGCAGGTCGTCGCGGCCAGCCAGGCGCTGTTCGGCCGGGGGGAGCTGCGGGAGCTGGACCTGTCGACGCTCGACGCGGCCATGGCCGAGGTGCCGTCCGGCGAGGTCGCCCTGGCGGACGCGCCGACGATCGTGGACCTGCTGATCGCGGGCCAGCTGGCGGACAGCAGGGGGGCGGCGCGGCGCGCGGTCAAGGAGGGCGGCGCCTACGTGAACAACACGAAGGTGACCGACGAGGAGTGGACGCCCACCGCCGAGGACCTGCTGCACGGGACGTGGCTGGTCGTGCGGCGCGGGAAGCGGAACTTCGCGGGCGTGAAGGTCCACCGCTGATCCG